>NZ_BAAAUD010000110.1:0-31761 GCF_039533765.1 Streptomyces enissocaesilis
TAACCGCCCGGCCCGCAGTGGCCTGAGCAACAGGCCCGGAGCCCGACTGGAACCATGCCCCGACACACCGTCAGGCCCTACCCACCCAACAACGTGACAACGCCTACCCGTGTACTCCGGCCACTTGACACCGGGCTCGGCGACGACGAACGAGATGAGTGAGGGGATGAACAGAATGATCGGTGCGATCGCGAGCCATCTGAAGCTGGGGGACGTTGCGCGGAGGTCAGGCACGAGGAAGCCTTTCGAGGAGGACAGCACAAGGCCCCGGGGCAGGCTCGGCCCTGAGGCGGCGGGCGGGAGGAGCGCGGAAGGTCAGGGCGCCGCGAAGTCGTGGCGCGGGGCCTTGCGCAGTGAGAACCACACACGGGCCTTGAGGCGTGAGCGCTGGGTCAGCACGGTGAAAGGAGCGGGCTGGTGGCCGGCGTCCCGTACAGCCTGGATGAGGTAGTCGCGCAGTTGCCACACGTCGACTGGGTCGCAGGTGGGGTCGGCTTCGAGAGCCGAGTGCAGCCGCTGGGGCGTGAAGTGCAGGTCGGCAGCCACTTCGGCTGTGGTCAGTCCGGACAGGGCGAAGTTGGTCTGCAGTTCGTCACTGGTCTGGCGTCGTTCGGCGTCGTTCAGCGTCATCATGACCTCGCTCTTCGGGAGTATTGCGGGCATCGCTTCCTCCGGCACGGTCAGCCCGGGCTGCAGGGTGTGGGGGTCGCGTCCGGCTTCCCCAGCGGGGGCGAGGAACGCGACGAAGCCTTCGAGGTCAGCCGAGCGATACGTCCGTCGAGCGCGGGAGGACGGCGTCGAGGGCTGCGAGGGTCGCCTCGTCGAGCGTGAGCGCGCCCGCGGCGACGTTCGCCGCAAGGTGGTCGGCGTTGGCGGTGCCGGGGATGAGGTGCACGTTCGGGGCGTGGTGCAGCAGCCAGGCCAGGCCCACCTGCGAGGGGGCTGCGTCGAGGGAGCGCGCGACAGCGATGACGGCCGGCTCGTCGGTCACCTTCGGAAAGCCCGGGAACGCGCTGCCGAGGGGGAAGTACGGCACTCAGGCGATCTGCTTCTGCCAGTCCTCGGGGCCTCCTCATCAGCACTTGCGGGACAACGAGACGAAATCTCACTTCCATCCGGCGGCTTTTCCTAGAAACCCATGGTCGCCGGCCGACTGGTGAGTGCCGTTTGGCGGGGCGACGGAGGGTGGGCGTTCAGCGGAAACGCACAGCCCGAAAGGGCGTCACCGGTGAGGCGGCCTTCAGCTCCTGGGGGCGCCGTAGCGCGTGCGCGGCCTACCGGGGCAGCTTCGCTGTGCGTTCCGGGTGTGCCGCGTTGATGTACCGCATCGCCGTCTGCGAGGAGATGCCGAACAGGCGCATCAGGTGAAGCGGGTCGTCGACCTCGAACGCCTCGTCGCGGATGCGATCCTGGCGGAGAGTCGGCATCGTGAGTCCGGTGGGCCGGAAGACGGTGCTGAACGTGTTGATGCCGATGGGCGAGAGTGTGGTGTCTACCGCGGTCCATCGGTTGATCAGCAGATGCGGGTTGGTCGTCACCGGCCAGAGGCGGTGACGTTCATGGAGCCACGCGGAGGCGCAGCGGTAGGTAAGTTCGTCCAGGTAGATGATGTGCCGCTTCCCGGGGCGCCGGACGATGAGCAGTTCACGGGACAGGTCGAGGTCGGTGAGCAGCAACTGGCGGGGCGCTGTCACGTTGTTCAGTGCATGAAACCAAATGCTGAACAATCCACCGGATGTTGTGCTGGCTATCGCCAAGCCGTCGGAGGATCGATATCTCCGGATCCCGACTCCTGATTTGTCTTCGGAGTGAACCTCTTCAACGCACGCTTCTCGATCGCGTGTCGCCAGAACCCCGGTTCATGATCAGGAAGTAGCGGCGCCACGCGTGGCCTCGTGGCGCCGTGATCACGACTTCGCCCCGTCACGCAGACCAGCTTCGTCCCCCGCACAGCGGAACACAGGAGGAAACTTTGCATGACATTGCCATCAAACTGCTTGGAACGTTCGAAGTGGAGAGCCGGGGTCAGGCAGTGGTCATTCCTACCGGGAGGCAACGGACACTGCTGTCGGCGCTGGCGCTGGAAGCGGGACGTACCGTCTCGACAGAGCGGATCGCGGAGCATTTATGGGGTACGGAACCACCGCCTTCGTCGCTCACCACTATCCGTGGCTACATCCTGCGCCTGCGTCGGGCCCTCGCCCCACACGATGCGGAGAAGGCGCTGTCCGTCATCGGCTCGGGGGGGGAGGGCTATCGGCTTCAGCTTGCACCGGAATCCGTCGACGTCCACAGGTTCAGTGGCCTGGTCGCCCGGGCCGCAACCGTCGGTGATCCCGATACGGAAGCCGACCTGCTCCGTAGGGCACTCTCGCTGTGGCGGGGAGCGGCGCTGTGTGATGTTGCGGGAGACATGCTGCGCCACGAGACGGTTCCTGTCCTCGAAGAGCAGCGATTGCAGGCACTGCAGCGCAGCATTGATCTCGGCCTCTCCAGGGGGGAGCACGCGGAGGCAGCGGTGATACTGCGGCAGTTGGTCATCGAGTACCCGCTGCGGGACGGTTTCTGGGGGCAGTTGATGCTGGCGCTCTACGGTGCGGGTCACCAATCTGAGGCGATGCTTCAGTACGAGCGCTGCCGCGAGACCCTCGCCGAGTCGCTGGGTGTAGACCCCGACCCGTGGGTGCGTGAACTCCACCAGCGGATGCTGGTCAACGACCCTGCGCTCAGCACTGTACGACGGCCGGCGCCGCTGCTGTCCACTCCCGAGAAGCCGGAGGAGGGAGGGGACGAGACCGGCGTCACGTCGCGAACGCGGCTCGGCCGGTTGCCACCCCTGCTTCCCACCCAACATGCCCTGTTCGTGGGTCGTGACGAGGAACTGGCAGCGCTATCGAAGATCGCGGCGGAGGCAAGCGGAGCCGGTCGGCTGATCCTCATGGACGGGGCGGCAGGAGTGGGCAAGACAGCTCTCGCCCTCAGTTGGGCACACAGGACGAAGGCGGAGTTCCCGGCCGGGCGTTTTTACCTCGACCTACGGGGTTTCGGGCCGACGGAAGCCCTGAATCCGCCGGACGCGCTGCAGTCGTTGCTCACCGCAATCGGTGTCCCCGTAGCTCATCTGCCTGCCGATGTACCCGCGCGTCGAGCGCTTCTCGACGCCCGTCTGGAGGGCGAGCGCGTATTGGTGGTGCTGGACAACGCAATCAACGCCGAGCAGGTACGGCCGTTACTCACCCGCCAGGCGACCGTGCTCGTGACCAGTCGCAACCAGATGCGGGGGCTGGTCGTGACAGAAGGCGCACGGCGCCTGACGCTGGACCGGTTGCACCCGGTCACGGCACGGGAACTGCTCATCGGTCTCATCGGTACGGAACGCTGCCTCGCCGAGCCTGAGGCGCTGGGCGATCTTGCCAGCCTGTGCGGGGATTCGCCTCTCGTGCTGCGCACGGTCGCCGAGACCGCGACCCGGTGGAGCGGACTTCCGTTGGAAGAGCTGGCCGCTGGCATCCGCTCAGATCCCTGCTGGATATCTTCCTTCGGCACTGGTGAGGACAGGACAGATCCGGTGTCGGTGTTGAAGTGGTCCTACGACGCGCTCGCACCCGGTCCCGCCCAGCTGTACCGTCTCCTCGGCACGCACCGGGGACGCCGGGTCACAGCGGCATCGGCCGCCGGGCTCACCGGAGTCCCCGTGTGTACGGCTGCTGAACAGCTCGACGCATTGGCCCGCCTGCATCTGGTCGAGGAGCGGTTCCCCGGATGGTTCGACATCGACGAACTGCCCAGGGCCTTCGCCTGCCTGTTGTCCCGGAACGGCGACCTGCCGGGGAACCAGAGGCGTTACCGCGACACAGCGGAGTACTGCCAGTAGCCCACCAGTTCGGCGTAGACAGGGGAGGTGCGGAGCAATTCCCGATGTGTGTCGGTGTGCACCGCGCCGCCTGCCATGACAAGGACGCGTCGCGCGCGGGCGGCCGAACTCATTCGGTGCGCGATTACGACCAGGGTGCCGCCGCGTCGCGCGAAGGCGAGTTCTACCCGCTCCTCGGCGGCGGGATCGAGGTGGCAAGTCGCCTCGTCAAGGATCACAACCCTGGCCGGGGACAGATAAACCCTGGCCAGGGCCAGTAGCTGCCGCTGACCGGAGGAGAGCAGATCCGGCCGGGCCAGGTCTCCATCGTATCCGCCGCACTCCTTGATCAGCTCGGTGATGCCCAGGGCGGCGACTGCCCGGTCGAGGCGGGTGTCATCCGCCTCGGGGGCGAGGTACCGGAGGTTCTCCCGTACGGTCCCGGCGAAGACGTATGCTTCCTGTGGCACCAGCGCCAGGGAGCGGCGCAGCCACGTCCGGTCCAGCTCGGAGAGCGGGACACCGCTCAGGCGTGCCTCTCCTGTCTGCGGTTGCTCCAGACCACAGACGATGTTGGCCAGCGTCGATTTGCCCGTACCGCTAGGCCCGACGACCGCCAGGTGCTCGCCCTCGGGAATGGTGAGGTTCACCTGGTCGAGCACCGGGGAGCCTCCGTTGCCATAGCGGAAGGTGGCCGCGTGCAGCGAGAGGCCGAAGCAGCGGTCATCAGGGGCGGGTTGGGGGACATCATGGGCAAGGTCCGCTGCCGAGCCTCGGCTGTGTGCAGCGAGGCTGCCCAGGATCGTGCCGAGTTCCAGTGCCAGGTTGCCCACCGATTGCACCGCCGAGCGCAGCGCTGGTTCTAGAGACGAGACGAGGTAGGTGGCGGCGCCTACCAGCTCGCCCGGCGTGAGCGCATCCCGCGCCAGCAGCCAGGGCGCGGTCACCAGCAGCGCGACCAGCGGGAGTCGGGCGCCCAGCGCGACGGCTGCCATCCTGGCGCCGCTGACCTGGGCGACGGAAGAGACGGCGTGGGCGTGCGCGTCCACGACACCGTCCGCGCCGTTGCGAGCACGCTCGAGGGCCCCGCACGCCACCACGTCGCGCAGCCCGCCCAGGGTGCGTCCGATCTGCTCGGTCATGCGCTCCTCAGCGGCGAGTGAGGTTGCATAGCGGACCCGCCAGACGCGGGAGAGCCGCACCACCACCGCGCCGGCCGCCAGCGTGGGCACGAGCGCGAGCAGGCCGACGACCGGGGCCAGGCTCACCACGCCGACGAGGGCCGCCGCTGCCGCGAGCCCTGTGGAGGTCGCCGACATCAACAGTGCGGCCAGAATCTGCCGGACGTTCTCGACCTGGCTGGTGATTTTTGACACCCCCTCAACCCCGGGTGCTCCGCCCTCGTCCACCGCGCGACGCAGCCCGGCCGCCACTGTTGTACGTACCAGGTGGTCGCGTGCCGCCTCGGTCACGGTGGCCATCGGAACCATCGCGCACCGTTTAGCGAAGGCTCCCACCACGAGCGCTGCGCCGTAGCAGCCCAGCGTCGCGAACCCGGTGGTCGCGCTGTCCGCCAGGAAACCGTGATCCAGGGCGAACGCCATGAGCCTGCCGGAGAGCAGCACCGGGAGTACGCCCAGCAGTGACCAGGCAGTGAGGGCGTACATCTCGCGGCGGTGGCGCTCCGCGACAGGGCTCAGCATCCGCCACCCGTCGCGGCTCATGCCCGCTCTCCCGCCGGTGCGCCGGTCAGCTCCCCGGAGAGGTGTGGCCTACGGTTTTCGTCTGCGCACTGGAAGACCGCGCGGTAGGCCGGGTCCTGGAGCAGCGCGGTGTGCGGCGCCAGCGCGCGGAGTGTGCCGTGCTCCAGCCAGGCGACCAGGTCGGCCCGGGCAGCCGTGGCCGCTCTGCGAGCGACGACAAGCCGGGTCGTGTCGGCCATGGTCCGTTCGAGTGCAGCGCTGATCTGTGCTTCGGTCGCGGTGTCCAAGTTGGAGAGCGCGTCGTCGAATACCACGAGGCGGGCGTCGCGGCAGGCCGCTCTGACCAGGCCTAGGCGTTGCAACTCTCCTCCAGACAGCCGCAGTTGCTGTATCGGCGTGTCGAGCCCTGCAGGCAGCCGCGCTGTGAACTCCTCGGCACCCGCAGCCCGCAGCCCTGCCTTGAGCTGCCTCGTGGTGGGTGGCCTGTCGGTGTAGGTGAGCGCGTCGCCAAGAGTCTCGCCGAGCAGCACCGGCCGGTCGAAGGCGTAGGCGATCGCGCCGCGCAGCTCCTGCGGGCGCAGCTCGTCCAGCGGCACCCCGTCCAGCAGCACGGACCCGGCGTCGGCGGACAGCAGTCCCCCGGCGACCTCGGCGAGAGCGGACTTGCCCGACCCCGGGGAGCCCGCGATCGCCACCTGGGCGCCAGGGGGCACGATGAGGTCAATTCCGCGGAGCACGATCCGGCCATCCCGGCTGAGCCTTACCCCCCGCAGTACCAACCGCCCTGGCCCGGGGGGAAGCGCGCGACGGCCCCCTGCGGCGGCCTCGACACAGAGAACGGTGCCCACGCGCTCTGCGGAGGCGCGTGCACCAGCCAGGCGGGCGACGCTGGCGGTCTGCTTCAGCAGCCCCATCGCGAGGGAGAGGTATCCGACGGCGGCGAGCATCTCACCGTGCGTGATCCGCCCCTCCAGGACTCCGTGCCCCGCCAGCGCCAGCACCCCGATGTGCATGGATGGCATGATCAGCCCCATTCGCCAGGCCGCACTGCGCTGAGCGGCCCACAAGCCCTTTCCCGCTGCGGCGAGTCGAGGCAACGGCTCCAGGATGCGGGCCACCTCACGGTCGGCCATCGCGGATGCACGGATCGTCCGCACCCCGCTCAGCGCGCCGACGAATCGCGACGCAATGTCGCTCTGTACCCGTTGGTACTCACCAGTCACCCTGCCTACTCGCTGGACAAACCAGCGCAACAGCCACCAGGTGAGCGGCGCACCCGCGAGGAACAGCAAGCCCAGTGTGACGTCGATGAGGAAGAGCGCCACCAGCCCGCCTACCGAGGAGAGGGCCGAGGTGACGGCACTGGCCAGGGCGGGGGTCACGGTTGCGGCACCGGCCGTCGACTCCAGGACTCGGCTGAGCACGTCTCCGGTGTCGAACCTGGCACGGGCAGTGACGCCCAGATCCCACAGGTGGTGGAGCAGTCTGCGGCGCAGCGCCCGCGTACCGCGCACTTCCGCGCTTGTCTCCAGGGTCTCGCGAGCCGCCTCATTCACCGTGGAAACCGCCAGGAGCACGCAGACCAGGAGGACTTCGGGCCAGGCGGCACGCCCCGCGACGGTCGCGTCGACGGCCACCGCGAGCACGGCGGGGAGCGCCAGACGGGTGAGCGTTTCCACGACGGCGGCCAGTAGCAGTCCGGCGCCGCAGCCTCCGGACGCGCGCACGGTCTGCGCGAGGAGCCGATCGTTGAACCGCACTGCCGCACCTCCCTCAATGATGGTGCGGCGGACGCCGAGCGTCCGCCGCACCGCTGCTCACGGTCCCGGATGTGATGCCCGGGATCCGGGCCGGGTCAGTCCCAGGTGTCGAAGAAGAAGACGATCTCGTCCGCGTTGCGGACGCCGATCTGGCCGGTTTCCTCGGCGAACGTACCCAGCTCGATGATCGCCGGGGCCTCGTACGCCACCTTCTCGATGTGCTCCATGGTGTTCTCCTCTCCTTACTGTCTGCAGTGGTGCATCTCTGGTGTGACCGGATCTCCGGTCACCCTTGGCCGAGACCGGCCAAGCTTTGTGTCGCGGCCGCCGGGGCTATGGGTCCCGGACCGGCTCAACCGCGAAGAACTTCCGGTAGCAGTTGCTGTCGACCGGCTCGTCGACCATCTCACCCGCCACCTCGATCCAGGCGTGTGCGAGGAACGGAGGCGCCGCCACCACCCCCACACACCAGGTGGGCCAGGTGCCGCGGGTCCGGCACAGCAGCGCCACTGCGATCGAGCGCGGTAGGCAGGCCGATGGCCCGCAGCACCGTGGACTGACGCTGAGTACCTCATCTCTGGCCTGCCGCGCCTCCGCGTAATCGGCGGGGCACGTGCGGGCGCTGAGCGCCGTCATCACGCTTCTGATGTGCTGGGGTGAGCGCGTTGACAGCAGCCTTGCCAGCCCTACCGCACAGCGCACCTTCAGCCGCACCGCGAGCCTGGGCCGCAGCGGCCGACTCGGGAGAACGGGCAGGCTCATGACGCGACCACTCCGAGCGACCGCAGCCGCTCCACGAGCGCGAGGGTGTCCCTGCGAGCCGTCGCCTCGTCCACCTCGAAACGGCGGGCGAGTGCCGCCACCGCCGAGTTGATATCGCCACCACTTTTCAACTCGTTCAGGACGACTGACGCACTTGGCGTTAACTGCCAATACTTGCCGCTACGTTCGTCGAGCAGCACCGTTCCGTACTCGGTGTCGACCGCGGACACCTGCTCGGGTATGCGTAGCTTCATGATCCGCTCCCTGCCGTCTCACGGCCAGGTGCCGCAAGCCGTTCGCGCGCCTGGTTCCGCAGGAAGAGCGCGCAGTTGACGGTAGTACCGAAATGGCTGTCAGGAACCCGCCCCGGCTGCGGTCTGTTGTACTGCCGCAGCCGGCTGGCGTCAGCGATCCCCAGCTCGATGAGGGGCGATTCGACGCACAGATCGAGCAGCTCGGAGTGGTGTGCGGCGAAGCCGCGTACACCCTGTGTGCTCCCCCCAGTCTTGGTTGTCCTGCTGAGGAAGTCCTCGGGCAACAGGCCACGCATCGCCTCCTTCATCAAGGGCTTGAACTCCAGAGGGGCGACCCGCTCTTCACGCCGGACCGCCAGACACGCCGCCACCACCCGGTCGTCGAGCAGCGGCGCCTCGAACGGCAGGCCTGCCTCCGCGCCCAGTTGCCCGGTTCCGCGGACCTCTCGCGCACCGGCCCGGATCATCGCCAGCTCAGCGTGCCCGGCACGGTCCGGGCCGAGCGGTTCCACCGCAGTGCTGAGCGATACGACCCTGTCGCGTACCGCCCGCAGCGCCTCCTCGGTCAGCCACAGCGGCCAGGCGTACCGCAGGTCCCAGCCGAATCCGATGCTGTGGCTCTCCATCCGTTCCCGCCGCGCCGTGTCTACGGTGGCGCGTAGCCAGTCGGCGTAGCCGCGCCGGTCCAGCAGACCGAGGGCCGTAGTCGCGATCGAGTCACCATTGAGCATGCGGTTGGTACGAGCCCGTCTCCAGGCAAGCAGCGGGCGGCGGCGGAAGAAGGTGTGCTCCCAGTTGGGCAGCCCGCACAGCAGATGGTCACCGCCCAGGCCATTCAGATACATCCGTACCGAATACCGCAGCGCGTCCTGGATGAACGCCTTCATACGGGGAGCGGCGAGACAGGCAGCCGTCGGCTCGTCCCAGCGGGTCTCCAGCTCGGGCGCGCCCTCGAAGAAACCCGGCAACTCGTCGAGCGAGAGCGTTCGGTGCCGCACTGACGGCATGGCCACCAGCGCCCGCCTTGCCCAGCGCAGGTCATCCATCCCGCCCGGGTCGCCGTTGTACGCGGTGGCCGCCACGATCTCAGCAGGACCTTGCGCGGCGAACCATGTCACCGGCGTGGAGTCCATACCGCCGGAGATGTCGCAGTGGACCACGCCGCCCGCCCGTGTGCGCACCGCGACCGCGTCCGCCAACGCGGCGCGCAGCAGCTGAGCGCCCGCACGACGCGAGAGGTGCGGCTCGGGACGCCGCCACCAGCGCCGCACGGCTGTGCCACGGCCGTCCTCCTCGATACGCAGATACGACTCCGGCGGTACGGGCTCGACGCCCCGCCACAACGGCTGCTCGCCAAGTGGATGCGGCAGAGCCCGCAGCAGGCGGATTGCGAGCGCGGTCTCGTCGTAGCCGAATCCTCCCAGTTCGGCGAGGACGTCGGCGCGGTCAGATGCCACCGTGACACCGCCAATGACGGCGTAGAACACACGGCGGACGCCCGCGGCACTGCCCTGTACGCGAAGCCGTCCACCAGCGTAGGCCACCAGGTGGAACCCGCCCACGAGTGAATGAGACAGCTCGTCGAATGCCTCGACGCCAACCGCTCGTCCCACGGCCTCGCGTAGCTCGGCCGACGTAGCCGAGGAGTAGCCGAGCACCGCGAGCCGGTCGGCACCTGCCTCGCCGGTCACCATCTGCTCGTCGGGGAGCGTGGCAATCAACCACGGCCTCCCGGACGCGTGCGATACCGTGCGTGCCCCCTCGATGGGGAGGCGCTTCGCGAGCGCCGCGGCATCATCGGTGTCCGGCAGCACCACGAAGTACCACCGCAAGGTGCTGGACTCCATGCCGTCTCCTCACTCTCCACTGGGCACCGCACCGCTGGGTCCGAGGCTCGCTGCCGATCGGCTCTCCGGTGCGGTGGCGTGGCACCAGCGTCGCAGCGCCCTGTGGTGGTGACATGGTTTTCCCGTTGTCATTCCGTTGTCCGTCCGTTGCGCGCTCGTAGCTTTCGAAACGGCATCGAGGAGGGTCGTGATGACACCGTCTGGTGCCCGCATGAAGCTTCCCCTTGATCGTGGACACCTGGAGACTGGGATCTCAGAGGGCGCCATGGCCCTGGACCACAAGGACCACACCAGGGGCCGGGACCGGCTCGAGGTCCGTCACCTGAAGACAGCCACGTTCCTGCACCTCGACTATCCCGGCGCCCGTCAAGCCCTGGACGGCTGGTGCACCTTCGACACCACCCCCGGCCGAGGGTGGGCTGGGGCTCTCCCTGGCGGTGGAACCGGCGCAACGTACTGGTCGAGGAGCATCACTAGTACTGCAACCGCGTTTGGCGTGACGAGTTGTCGTGGTGGTCGTTGTTCCTGTCATGGGTGGGGACCTCGAAGCTGGTGATGTGTGGCGGTGGGTGGCGGGGCTGGAGGAGGTGCACGAGCGGTTCGTGCATCGGTTTCAGCGTTCCGAACCCCGGGAGTCGGCGCTGGCCTATCTGCGTGGGCTGGTGTCGTCGCTGGAGCGAAAGAACGCGTGGACGGTCGCCGAGCATGCGAGGCATGGCCGGCCGGACCGCCTGCAGCGGCTGCTCAACACGTGCGACTGGGAGGCGGACGAAGTCCGTGACGATGTGCGGGAGTTCGTGGTCGAACGCCTCGGTGACCGGCAGGCGGTGCTGGTCGTGGACGACACCGGGTTTCTGAAGAAGGGGGTGCGCTCGGCCGGGGTTCAGCGCCAGTACACCGGTACTGCGGGCCGGGTCGAGAACAGCCAGGTCGGCACGTTCCTGGCCTATGCCACCGATGCCGGTCACACGCTGATCGACCGGGAGCTGTACCTGCCCGCCTCCTGGACCGATGACCGGGAACGCTGCCGGGCCGCAGCCATTCCCGACGAGGTCGCCTTCGCCACGAAGACCGAACACGCCAAAGCCATGATCGAGCGGACGCTCAGAGCCGGGGTGCCGTTCGCATGGCTGACCGCCGACGAGGCATACGGGCAGGTCAAAGGCTTGCGTTACTGGCTGGAACAGCGCGGGGTGTTCCATGTGCTGGCGACCCGCCGCACCGACACCGTCGTCACCACCATGCGCATGGACCATCCCGTGGACGAGCTGATCGCCGGCCTGCCCCGACAGGCCTGGAAGCGCCGATCGTGCGGACGGGGCGCCCACGGTGAGCGCGTCTACGACTGGGCCCGGGCGCCGATCCGTCCCTGGCGCGAGGAGGGCGTCGAGCACTGGGTCCTGGCCCGCCGCAGCATCACCGATCCCAGCGAGATCGCCTACTACGTCTGCTTTTCACCCCAAGGCACCACCCTGAATACCCTCCTGGCCGTGGCCGGCCGCCGCTGGACAATCGAGGAATGCTTCCAGAGCGCGAAGAACGAATGCGGCCTCGACCACTACCAGGTCCGCAAATACCACGCCTGGTACCGGCACATCACCCTCGCCATGGCAGCCCACGCCTACCTCACAACCGTGCGTGCACAGGAGCTTAAAAAGGGGGATCAAGAGCCGGTGAACAGCACCTTGTCCCGCTGAGCCTGCCCGAGATCCGCCGCCTGACCGCCCACCTCACAGCACGGCTCCTCCCACCGATCACCCAGGTCCTGCACTGGTCCAGATGGCGACGACAGGCACAGCACCGAGCACGCATCAGCCACTACAAACGACGAGGCCACAGCCCGCAAACTGAACCACCGCCGCATCAAACACGGTTGCAGTACTAGCGGGTACGCGCTACTGGCCGCCCCGACTCGGACGCCGCCCTTGCCTAGACCGGCCTGTCGCCGGATGCTCCCGAGCTGAAGCCGGCGGCGGTGGCGGCGCTGTACCGGCAGCTGCGCAAGTCGCTGGAGGACGGCAAGAACGAACCGGACGCCGCCGACTTCTGCTACGGCGAATGCGAGATGCGCCGCCACGACTCCGCGAATGGAGATCAGCGCAGCCGGGCCGCGACGCTGTCGCCGGAGCGGGTGGAGCAGCTGTCCGCCATCGGCATGCGCTGGGCGTAATGGGCGCCATCGTCACCGCGGTAGTCGCGCTCGCGGCCGGCGATCTGCTCGGACGGCGCGGCGGCTGCGCGCGGGACGGGTCCCGTCGGCGCTGTGGATGCTGGGTGGAGCCACTTTCGACACATGGAAGGGCCCCATGAGACTCAAGCGAGTATCCGTTGCCGCGGCTGTCGCGGCGCTGCCCGTCGGCGCGTTGGTGACCGGTGCTTCTCCCGTCGGCGCCACCACGGGAGGCGACCAGGCCGTGACGGCCTGCTACGAAAAGGCGTTCCGCTTCTCGAAGCCCTTTGGCGGCCACACGTATCCCTCCGGCGAGGAAGTACTGCGGCGACATCAACATCAAGCCGGAAATTGGCGGTGTGATGGTCCAGGCCTGCTTCCACAACGCCGGCGGCTACTGCAGTACGTACAAGTGGGCCCCCGCGGGCACGTGGACCGCGATCGCGACCAACGTCAAGGACTACTCCGACTACTACCTCGTGTTCGATTCCAAAGCCTCGGCTTCCGGCTACATCGCCGACTGAACGATCGGCGGGCCGCTGGACGCCACTGCGGAAGAAGGAGGTGCACGCTCCGTCGCCACGCAGCCCGGTCCCTGACCGCCGGGGTACGGGCGGCCGCCCCGGCGAACCGGGCGTCCTCGAGGGCCGTTGCGACGGCGCCGACGTCGATGTCCTTTCCTGGTCGGTGGAGCCGATGGGGGCCGTGAAGCCGGGGCGGACGAGGGGTGGCAGCCGGATGCGGACCGTGACTACTCCGGGGTGTCACGCTGATCGACGAGGTGGCCCAGATCGGGCCAGACCCCGGGCCTCCGGGCCGGATCGTCAGCATGACACCCCAGCCGGATCGGGGGTGCGTGATACCGGTCGGCGTGACAGTCACCCTCGGTGATCACGGATGCGGTGTTACGACCGGGCGCGGGTGAGGAACGCGGCGAGCGCTCCGACGGCTTCGGGCTCGGTTGAGGTTGGCTCATTACTTAATCGATCTAGGGCGCTACCGTTGATAACGTCGCTGTCCGTTGGAAGACGCTGATGGTTCCAAACACACATGAGGCCAATGAGTATCCCCCGGTTGTGAAGGGGTATTTGTTGGCATCGGAAGGGAGAATTAGGTGTCACATCTGGCGCCGGTGGACCCGAGGATTTTGGCAGAAGCCGTAGCCGGGTGCGTCGTTATCGTCTCCGATGAAAGTGCTGCTGCCACGGCGCCAATCTTCTGGCACTGGGCCCGGCGGGTGGTGACTCCGGTTCTGGAAGAACTCTCGATGCTGCCGGACAGTGAGGCGCGGGAGGCGAGCGAATCACTGCGTCAGGATTGGTGGAGCGGTGAGGCGTATAACCGTCTTGTGCGGCGTCTGCTCTACCTTGCCGAGTGTGCCCAGAACGATGTCAAGGTCCTGTTCGATCGGGCGTGGGAGGCGGTCGGCAACTCGCGGGTCGGCTACCACCTCGGTCCTTTCTACTCCGGGCAGCCGGACGAGATTGCGGTCGGTGCCTTGCTGACAAAGGCGAGGATTGGGACACACAAGAAAATCTCACACGACGAGGACTGGGCCGGCGGAGCTGCGGCGTTGATCGTTGTGCCCTTCCGGGACACCACGCCGACAAAGAACCGTCTGCGCAACGTTGTCGCTTGTCTGCGCGCGCTGAGGGACCAGTCAGCGGCTTCCACCGACTACCGAGTGGTGGTGGTGGAGAGCGACGAATTTCCGCGCTTCCATGAGCCGTTGCGCACGCTTGCCGATCACTATGTGTTCGCTCCGAAGGCTGGCTCGTTCAATAAGTCTTGGGCAGTTAACGCAGGCGTGCGTAATGTCGCCGGTGAATTCGATCTTGTCTGCATTTTGGACGGTGACGCGCTACCGGACCGCGACTTCATTCGGCGCAACTTGCAGCGGTTCTTGGTGCCTGGGACCCAGGCCGTGCTGCCGTACCGGGATGCGTTGTTCCTGGACGAGCCTGCGACCGGAACGGCCCTGCGTCAGAGGTTGCTGAATGGAGCTGCCGACGCCGACCGTGATCACCTGCGAGGATTTTTCGTCCGGCGTAACCCTGGCCTATGCTTCTGGATACGCACTCATACGTTCCGGGCCATTGGCGGGATGGATGAGCGCTTCGAAGGGTGGGGCGGCGAGGACACCGACTTCGCTTTGCGTGTCGCCGCCAACGCGGCCCTTGACCGATACGGCGACTCGATCCTGCACCTCTATCACCCGCCTTCGTCGACCCCGGCGGACGGCACGGTGCCGAACAGCCATATCGTGAAGATGTCCTGGCCGAAAGATTCGGACTTCGGCCGCCTGGACCGCTTTTCTGGTAGCCTGCCTGCCGCGGGGACCGTCTCGTGAAGCGGCCTTTAGGAGTCGAGTCGCTCACAGTCTCCATCCAGGGCATAGGTGCCTTCTCGGCGGCTGGAACCTTCGGCAACGCCGTCTTTGCGGCCCTCTCCACCGTCGCGTTGCCGCTTCTCCTCGTGGCCAAGGGTGCGGAGAAGGTGTTCATCGCGGAGTTCTTCGTGGTTAGTGCACTCGGCGGGGCGGTGTTGAACCTCACCGTCGGACGATGGCTCATCAGACGCTCATTCCTGCGCTCCGGTGTCGCGCTTTCCGCCGTCGCTGCAGCAGCTGGCATGGGAGCCGTCGTTGCTCTACCACTGGCCCAGCCCTTGGTGCTTGCGGGCGTTGCAGTGCTGGCGAACAGTCTCAACTACGCCCTCCTACTGGCCGCTTCGGAAGCGCACGACAATCGCCGCGTGGCGGCTCTGCGTGCGCTCTTCGTCTTCGGCTATCTCGTGGGACTTGGGATGTTCGCAGCCATCAGTCTCTTTGGCGGGGCACGTGCGGCCGGCATCGGCGCACTAGCCCTCTCTCTGGGGAACTGTGCGCTGTCGGCACTCCCCGGTGTCACCGTGCGGGCGAATGACTCGGCTGGTCGGGGGCATGCCGCGCAGGCTCGCAGTGTCGCGGGCAGGGCGAGATGGCCAAGTGCGCAAGGCGTTCGTCTGGCTCTGGCCGCTTCGTTCGCCGCCGTGCTGCTGTTGCGTGGCGCGGACAGCCTTCGGCAGGTGTATCTGCCCTTATACGCGACCGCCGTTGGCATGTCCGCGCCGCTCATTGCCAGCCTGTTCGCGGTAACCGCGGTGTGTGAGATGGCGGTACTCATTCCGCTGGGCAGGATGGGTGACCGCATCGGATCCCGTCGCTCGCTTCTTATCGTGGCCGGAGTCGGAACCATGTCGTTTTTGCTGGTGTGGATTTTTTCCGGGTACCTTTCCCTGGCGATTTCTCAGGCGCTCTACGCGATCTTTGCGGCCGGCTTCCAAAGCATCGGCGTCGTGCTCGTGGGCGAGGTCGTGCGATCGGGCCTCACCGGAGGCGCGGCGACCTACATGGCGTTGACACAGGTGGGCTCAACGGTTGGCATCCTCTCGCCACTTGCCATCCCCGGCTACAGCTCTGCGGTTTTCTGCCTTGCCGCAGTTTTCTGCCTTGCCGCTGCTCTGTGCCTCTTGCTGCCACATGGACCCGCATTTGCCGCACCGAAGGCGGCTTCTCCCCGTACCGCAGCGTGAAATTGGAGAGATTCCGCATGCCCACAGTGCTTGTCACAGGAAGTACCGCTGGTCTCGGACGGAACTTAGCTTCTCGGCTGGCCCGGGAAGGATGGACCGTTCTGGCGCACGGGCGAGATTTATCGCGCTTGTTCGACTTGAAAAAATCTCTGCCTCTTGGGGCGGTAGAGACTTACCAGGCCGAACTTTCCTCACCTTCCGATGTGAGACGTCTTTCAGAAATTGTCAGGCATAGGCATGAAGAATTGGATGTCCTGGTGAATAATGCCGCTGTCGGGTATGGCCCACCTGGGGGGCGCAGGGAATTCGCTGAAGGTCGTCATGAGTTGCGATTTGCCGTCAATTTCCTCGCACCGATGGCGCTCTCTGAACTTCTGATACCTCTGTTGGAAAAGGCGCCCCAGGGGAGGGTTGTGAATGTAGGGTCGACAAATCAGGGATACTTCGACATGACCGACACCCGGCTCGATCATGGTTATAGCGGTGCTACCGCATACCGTAGATCCAAGACTGCTCTGGCTGCCGGCACCTTCCTTCTGGCAGAGCGGCTCCGAAATTCCCGGGTCACGGTGAACTGTGTGCACCCTGCGACACGCATGGACACAGCGATGGTTCGCGACAGCGGAGTTGTTCCGACATCCAGTGTCGAGAGCGGTGCCGAAGCGGTCCTGCGCGCGGTCAAGCATCCGAAGCTGGCGAACGTCACAGGTGAATTCTTCGACGGTGAGCAGTCCGTACGCGCGCACGAGCAGTGCTACGACCCCAACTTCAGGGCCTGGTTGGCTGACGCGGTAGCTCGATATCAGGAGTAAAGCCAGAAACTCTACGCAACTGTTCTCCACGGACAACAATCAAAGGATCAAGAATGTCTATTTCAGGCGCCAATACCTTGTTGGTGACTCCCTTCAAGGCTGATGGGGAACTCGACCTCAAGTCGCTCGGGGACCTGACTGAGTTCGTCATTTCGGGCGGAGTGCACGGCGTCATGGCGCTGGGCAGCTCGGGGGAGTTCTTCACCCTCTCGTGGTCCGAGCGTGTCGAGGTCATGAAGCACATAGCAGACGTTGTGGGCGGGCGTGTCCCGCTCACTCTGGGCGTCGGTGCTGACAGCACTGCTGCGTGCGTCGAACTGATCCAGGCCGCAGAGAGCTGCGGTGCCGACTGCGCTCTGGTACTGCCGCCTCTCTACTTCGATCAGTCGCCTCATGCCCAAGCGCTGCACTTCACTACCGTCGCGAGGGCCGCCGACATTCCGGTGATGATCTACGACGGAGCAGGAGGCGTGGCCGTACCTCCCTCTGTCATCGCCGCAGTCCGCGCTGAGGCGCCGAACGTCCAGTACGTCAAGCAGGCAACGCCTGAGCCCCATCGCACCCGCGAGATCCTCGACCTGGCACCGGGCGTACTTCCTCTGGCGGGGGATGACACCTTGCTGCTGACGTCGCTCCGCAATGGCGCGGTGGGCAGCTCCACCGCGATCGGGAACGTGCTACCCCAGACCATCAGCCGTCTGCACGAGGAGTTCGACGCGGGCAACGTCTCCGAGGCCACTGAGTTGTACACGAAGCTGATGCCGGCAGTGCTGGCTACGTCTGCACCCAAGGTCGAGTTCATCGCTCGTCTCAAGGTGCTCCTCAACGCGATGGGTGTCATCACGAATGCGCACGTCCGGTCCCCCTTGCGCCCGCTCGACGACGCGACACGCGGTGAACTGCTCGAGGTTGCCTCCCACTTGAAGCTGCTCTGAACTTCCCAGATCAGTGCAACCCTACCCAGCGAACGGTCTCCAGCAGACCGTGTGGCTGCGGAACTTCCTACCCTCACACACATCGCACAAGGAGTGAGTCATGCGTGAGATCACCATCGGGAACCACCGAGTGGCCGATGACACGGATACCTACGTCATTGCAGAGATCGGGCACAACCATGAAGGCAGCCTGGACAAGGCCGTCGCCCTTTTCCGCCAGGCGGCCGCAGCGGGCGCTCAAGCCGTGAAGCTGCAGAAGCGCGACAACCAGAACCTGTTCGTGCGGTCCATGTTCGATCAGCCCTACGAGGGCCGGAACAGCTACGGACCCACCTATGGACGGCATCGCGAGGCTCTGGAGTTCGGGCACGACGAGTTCTCGGTCCTCGTCGACGTCGCTGAAGATTTAGGGATCGATTTCTTCTCCACGGCGTTCGACATCGCCAGTGTCGACTTCCTGATGAAGTACGATCTGCCGGCCATCAAGATCGCGTCTGCGGACCTCACGAACACACCGCTGCTGGAGCATGCGGCGACGACGCAGAAGCCTCTGATCGTCAGCACAGGTGGAGCGGACATGGACGATGTCCGTAGGGCCGTCGACACGGTGTTGTCCATCAGCTCGCAGCTGGTCCTCCTGCAGTGCACCGCGGTCTACCCGGCGGCCCCGAGCGATCTGAACCTGGCGGTGATCGAGACCTATCGGCAGGAGTTCCCCAACACGGTCGTGGGCTTCTCCGGCCATGACTTGGGCCCCGAAGCGAGCTGGATAGCTCACGCGCTTGGCGCCAGGGTGGTCGAGAAGCACTTCACGCTGGACCAGTACCGCCCTGGCAGCGACCACCACTACTCGCTCGACCCCGTCGGTCTGCAGCAACTCACTCGGGGACTCTCGCGAACCCGTGAGGCCATCGGAGTGCCGGAAAAGGTGTGTGCCGAGAACGAGGCCGCAGCGATCCGGAAGATGGGGAAGAAGCTGGTGGCCGCACGACGCCTGCCTGCGGGCACCGCGCTCACCGCGGCGGATGTCGCCGTCAAGTCCCCTGGGGACGGCTTGAAGCCGTATCAGCTGCAACAGGTGGTCGGGCGGACCCTGACCGTGGACCTTGAGGAGGACGCGGACATCCGTCTCGACGTCCTGCAGCCATGACCCACGTGTTGCTACATGGCAGGAGCCTTCTCCTGCTTGACTTCGATGGCCTGATCTGCGACACCGAACGGGCTGCCTACCGCTCGTGGGAATTGACTTACGCAGAACACGGTCACACCTTTTCCCCCAGGTTGTGGCGTCAGATGGCCGGCCTGTCGACGGGGGAAGAGGTGGCTGCGGCTGACCTTGGCCGTCGTCTCGGCCGGAGTCTCACACAGGACGATTTCCTGGCCCGCCGTGCTCGCAAGAGCGCTCTGTGCGACGAGGAGCCGCTGCGCCCTGGGGTGGCGGATCTCTTGATCGAGGCACGGGCCATGAGCCTGAAGGTCGCAGTTGTCTCAAGCTCACCCCGCTCGTGGGTCCACCACCACTTGGTGCGGCTTCATGTGTTTGATTCCTTCGATCTGTTGATGACCGGAGGGAACGGCATACGGCCCAAGCCGACCCCGGACCTCTACCTGAGGGCGCTCAGGGTCCTCGACCGCACAGCTGACGACGCTCTCGCCGTGGAGGACTCGGCCGTCGGAGTTCAAGCCGCCCGAGCTGCGGGGCTCGACTGCGTGGGTGTCCCGAACGCGGTGGGGGCACGGCAGAGTTGGGGGAATCCTCCATGGTGTTGGAAACGCTGGAGCAGCTGCTGGACGCCTCTGCGGGCGTGGGCTGACACCCTGGCGCCCGAGCCGAACTGGAACATGCAACCGCAACCGTGAGGTGCCGTGTACAACCAGACATCCGCCGTGCGCAAAGCCGTCGTCCCGGTAGCCGGGCTCGGTACTCGCTTCCTGCCCGCGACTAAGGCCACACCCAAGGAGATGCTGCCAGTCATCGACAAGCCAGCCATTCAGTACGTCATCGAGGAAGTCGCCGCGGCCGGGATTCGCGACGTCCTTCTGATCACCGGTCGCAACAAGCGCGCGGTTGAGGATCACTTCGATCGGTCCTACGAGTTGGAGAGCGCTCTTGCAGCCCAGGGTAAGCAGTCGGCGCTTGATCTCGTCCGCGCATCCTCGGAGCTCGCGGAAATCCACTATGTCCGGCAGGGTGCGCCGCGCGGTCTGGGGCACGCCGTTCTGTGCGCTCAGCGACACGTAGGAGACGAACCATTCGCGGTTCTCCTGGGTGACGACCTGATTGATCAGCGAGATCCGCTACTCGAGCACATGATCAAGGTCAGGGAGGAGTTCGGAGGAAGTGTCCTCGGTCTGATGCAGGTGGATCCCGCAGCTATCCACCTGTACGGGGCTGTCCGTGCACATCCTGTGGAGGTTGGGAGAGTCCCGGACATCGTCCGGGTGACGGACCTGGTGGAAAAGCCTTCCGCTGGCAGTGCGCCGAGCAACCTCGCCGTTATCGGGCGCTATGTGCTCTCCCCGGAGATCTTTGACGTGCTTCGGCGGACTGAGCCGGGCAGGAACGACGAGATCCAGCTCACGGATGCGCTTCGAGAGATCGCGACCCAACCGGACCGGTACGGCCCGCTTCACGGCGTGATCTTTGACGGGCGCCGTTACGACACGGGCAATCATGCCGACTATCTTCGCTCCATCGTTCAGCTCGCTTGCGAGCACGACGAGGTTGCGGCGGACTTCCGGCCTTGGCTCAGGGATTTCGTCGCTGGCCTCGACAAGTCGGAGAAGGGTGCGGGCTAACAAAGCCTGCCGATCATCAAGGTGTTGCTTTCGGGTGTGGAGCTCGTCTGATGTCGTATGCGCATCTCGGGCGAGGCTTGTAACCACCTTGCTGTGAAGTTCGCGGTGTTGTTCCCGCATCTGGACGAGCGGCAGCTGCGGTTGCTGACGGCTGTAGAGGCCCAGGTGTGGGGCATGGCGGCATCCGGGCCGTGGCCCGGGCGGCCGGGGTGAGCGAGACAACGGTCCGCAGGGGTTTGTCCGAGCTGGAGGCGGGTGAATCCCTGGTGGGGCAGGTGCGGCGGCCGGGCGCCGGGCGCAAACGCGTCGCGGACCTCGATCCCGGACTGCGGGCTGCTCTGTTGGGTCTGGTCGAGCCGGACGAGCGCGGGGACCCGATGTCGCCGTTGCGGTGGACGACGAAGTCGCCCCGTACGCTGGCGGCCGAGCTGACCCGCCAGGGGCACCGGATCGGTGCATCCGTACGTGCCCGTACGGGACAACGGATCGGGCGCGCCCTCACCGTCCCTCTCCAGCCGGAGCACCAGCGCGCGGGCGACGGACCCGGCTGGCTCGGCCGCCGGGTAGGTGGTCACCCGCGGCCCGACGAGGCCGTCACCGCACTCCCTCTCGTTCGAGTCGACGATCTCCGGGATCTCCCCGGCCTCGAGCTCGTCCCCCTGATGAAGTATCAGCACTCGCTCCGCGCCCATAGGGGCGTGGCACCACACCGGTCCCGGGCGGGGACCGTCGCCCATCGAGAAGGGAAAGAGGCACCGGCCTGCGCAGGGGTTCGCGTACTCTTCGGGCCGGGCCGCGGCATCAAGCAGCGCGTCGTCCGCGAGCAGCCGCAGCGCGGTCTCGCGGTCGCCCACCTCCAGCGGACCGACACGGCCGCCGCCGGCCGGCGACGGGCCGGACCGGCGCCCGCACGCAAGCGGGTATGGAGGCTCTGCGGAGACCATGAGTAACCCCTCCCTCACGCAGTAGATTCGTCCCGCGCGCGGGCAGGACAGGTCGCGCGTTTCCCGGACCTGAAGCGAGGGGGAGGAAGATGGTGCGTCCCGGAGACGAACTGGCCGGCCGTTACGTCACGAAAGAAGTCATCGGCGTGGGACGGAACGGCGAGGTGTGGCTCGCCCACGACACTGTGGTGGGGCAGGACGTGGCGCTGAAGCCCGAGCGGGTCGAGGGCGACCACGAGACCGCGCTGCGACTGCTCGGCGAGGCGCGCGCCCTGGCCAAGTTCCGCGGCCATCCCCACGTGGTGACGCTGTTCGACGTGGTGACCCAGGCACCGGAGGAGGACGCTGCCAGGACGTACTGGTTCGTCATGGAGTTCGTGCCCGGCGGCGGCCTGGACGGGAAGCCGTCCATGCCGCCCCGGCAGGCGGCCCGCGTCGGCGCCCAACTCGCCGAGGCGCTGGCCGCGCTGCACGAGGCGGGCGTCGTCCACTGCGACGTCAAACCCGCCAACGTCGGCCTCACCCGGCACGGCACGGCCAAGCTGCTGGACTTCGGCGCCGCGTACCGGGTCGGCGGCGCCGAGACCATCACGGCCAACGGCCCGTACAGCTTCACTCCCGACTACGCCGCCCCCGAACTGGCCCGCGGCAACGTCCCCCTGCCCGCCTCGGACGTGTTCTGCCTGGCCGCCACGCTCCATGCACTGGTCACCGGCTCGCCACCGCGCGCAGACGCGACGGAACCGGCCGGCGGCCCCGGTGCCGGCCGGGCCGTCGGCGAGGACGGCGCCCGCCTGGCGTACTGGAAGGCGGAACAGGGGGTCGTGGAGATCGACGCCGAGGCCGTGGGCCCCCTGTACCCCGTGCTCTCGGCCATGCTGCGGCACGACCCACGGGAACGCCCCGAGGCGGCCGAGGCGCGGCAGCTCCTGACGGCTGTCGCCGAACCGGGACGGCACGGCGGACGGAGGCGGCGGGGCCGTCGGCGGTTGTTACCGGCCACGGCGCTCGCCCTGTGCACCGCGCTGGCCCTCACTCTGTTCGCCCCCCTCGACGACGGAGACAACCGGGGCGACGACGGCGGTACGGGAAACGCCGGCCCCGGCTCGGCCCAGCGGCAGCTCCCCGGCAAGTCCGTGCGCGGCGCGGCGCGGTCCCTGATAGGCGACCCGCACACCGCCGACGTGTGCGCCCTGGCCGTTCCCGCAGCCTTCGACCGCTTCGGCGACAGCCGCGTGGACGTGGACTACGGCAACTTCGACCGCTGCGACGTGCTCATCCACACCGACGGCGAGAACCGCATCGACGTGTCGTTCCAACTGCGCGGCGGCTCACCGCCTGAGACGTCGGAACCCGTCCGAACCATCGGGAACATCGCGGTCCGGGAGGAGCCGTCCACCCGGAACGAGTGCGGGCTGTTGCTGTCCCACGGAGAACGGGGCGAGGCGGGCAACGTCATCCGGATCCGCGTCGAGGTCGGCGAGGGCGCGGTGACCGGCGGCACGGCCACGCTGTGCGCGGTCGCCGACGCCGCCGCCCGCAGCGCCGCCGAAGTGCTCAACCGGGGCCCGCTGCCCCGCCGTTCGCCGGCCTACCCGGCCGACTCCCTGGCCTGGGCGGACGCCTGCGCGCTGCTCGACGCCAGGGCCCTGTCCGCCGTGCCGGGCGTCAGCGCCGACGCGCCCGAGGCGGGCGTCGCGAACTGGAGCTGCACGTGGTTCAGCGACGTCGACGACCTGGAGGCGGAGATCGCCTTCTTCCGCGACCAGCCCAAGTCCGCCCGCGACGGCGACCCCGTGCGGCTCGGCGGCCACGACGCCGTCGTCGTTCCGGAGGGCAACGACGACGGAACCTGCACGGTCTTCGTCGTCCACCGCGAATACAGCGGCCACGACGCCGAGACGGCCGCCGAGATGCTGCGCCTGCACGTCGGCGGCCGGCCGCCCGTCGCCGACCTCTGCGACATGGTCACCGACCTCGCCGCCTCCGCGGCCGCGAAACTGCCCGCCCTCTGAAATCGGCGCCCGGCACATTCGGGAGGGGTCCCGAGCAGGTCGGCGCACGCTGGTGGGCACGTCCGGAGGAGCCGGTCACCCCGAGGTCCCACCGTGCCGATCCGCAGACGCCCCACGCCCTGCGCACCGAGGAGACCAGCGATGCCCTTCTCCACCAGCCTCGCACGCGGTGTCGCGCCCACCGCGCCCGGAACCCTGCACGCGCGCACGGTCACCGGCGACCTGTGCGTCCCGCCCAGCCCGGGACGCACCGTCCGCTTCGGACGGGGCGAGCACCCAGACGTCGACCTGGAGGTCGGTGTGGACGATCTCCGGGTGAGCCGCCGGCACGGAGAGCTGACGTTCCGCCGGGGCCACTGGTGGCTGCGCAACACCGGGCGTCAGCTCGTGCGGCTGCCGCGCGGCCGGATGATGCACACCACCACCGAGCCCGTGCCGCTCACCACCGGATACACCCCCCTGTTCGTCAAGGGCTCCGGCTACCGCGAGCACCTGGTCGAGCTGTACGTCGCCGACCACGACGACCAGGGCCCCGTCTCCCGCCGCCGGGCCGACACCCTGCGGCCGCAGACCTGGGCCCTCGACGACGACGAGAGGCTGCTCCTGGTCGTGCTCGGCCAGCGGTACCTGCTCTACGAGGAGGATCCGCGGCCCCTGACGTACTCCATGGCCGCCCGGCAGCTCGCCCATCTGCGCCCGGACGGCAACTGGAACGAGCGCAGGATCGAGTACCGGATCGAGGCGGTACGCCGCCGGCTGCACGACACCGGCTTCCGGTACGCGCTGATGCACGACAGGTCCGAGGAACGCCCCTCCGACAACAGCCTGCTGCACAACCTACTCAAGGGCCTGGTCGAGTCGACGACCCTCGTCCCGCCGGACCTGAACCTGATGGACGACGCCCCCGGCGGCCCGGACGGCACGCCCGCAGGACAGCCGTAGCGCCGGACCGCCGGTCGAACACGGGCTCGTGCACCTCTCCCGTCGGCGGCACCGTCTGTGATGACCGTGGCCGCGCACCGCTGAAGCTGCTCTTCTCGCCACCGGGATGGGTGGACCCCCTGGGCCGGTGTGCGGTCGTGGCCAACCACCCGGTGGCAGAGCCGGACCGGAGCACCCCGCGCGACAGGCACGACCGGTGACGGGCCTGACCCGCCACCGGTCCTCCCGCCCTTTCTACGCGGCGCTGGGGCCGACGTCCGCCGCAGTGAGCGGGGAGCGTGTGACCGGGGACGACGACCGCTCGTCGGCGCCGGCGTCGGCGCCGCCGACCCGGGTCTGGCCGTCCATGTCGTCGGTCACGAAGGCGTGGTCACCGGTGGCGGTGTCGATCGCCGGGCTTCCCGCGCCGATCCGGTACAGCGATCCGTCGGGGGCGAGCAGCGGGTCGACCGCCCTGACGGAGCCGGAGGGCACGGACACGCCGAGGGTTGCCGATCCGGTCGGCCAGGCTATGTTCCCGGAGTAGGTCATGTTCAAGGGCTTCCTGACTTCGTTGATCAGCTTGCCCCGGCTGCCGGTGACGAGGTTGTCGGCGATGACCGAGTCGGCCGGGGGAAGGCTATAGTTGGCGCCGATCTCGATGTTCGACACGTTGTTCACGAAGGTGTTGTTCACGACGGTCGCCCGGTAGACGCGCCAGTGCGCGCTCAGCGCGCCCGAGGTGTCCACGTCGCCGCCGTCGATCTGCAGCGCGGCGTCGTAGCCGGTGCCGGTCAGGCCCTCGAAGTAGTTGTTGTAGACCTTGTGGTCCTGGCCGTAGAGGCGGATCCCGCCGGTCCCCGCCTTGCCCTCGCCGAGGAAAAAGTTGCCGTGGAACTCGCCCCGGTTCCCGTGCCGTTGGGACAGGACGCCCTGGGAGGCGCGGAAGGTGTTGTAGCGGACGACGTTGTCGTTGCTCTTCACGGAGACGATCTCCGGGTCGCCGTCGCAGTTCTCGAAGAGGTTCGACTCGACGATGGTGAATCCGCTCGACCGGGAGATTCCGCTCCAGCCGACCCGGATGGCCTCCATCTCGTTGTCCGCGCGGGGTCCGATGTCGCGGAAGTGGTTGTGGTCGATGCGGTCGTGCTGTGACTGCTGGGTCTCGGATCCGTCGATGGTGATGAAGTTCCCGAGCTGGTGCTTCTCCTCGAACAGGTTGTGATCGATCCGGTTGTGGTGGCTGCCCGCACCCTGGATGATCACCCACTTCAGCGAGGACTCCTCGGTCAGCCGGAAGTGGTTGCGGGTCAGCCGCACATGGTTCGACCTGGTGATTTTCAGGGTGTCGCTGTTCGTGAACTTCAGGCCCTGGAAGGTGACGTAGGAGGAGTCCGCCACCTCCAGCTGCCCGTCGCCGATCACCGCCTTGCCGCGGTTCTCGGCGACCACGGTGATGGGTGCGGCGGCCGTTCCGTTCTTGCCGGTCATGCTGCCGATCGCGTACGTGCCGTCCGCGAGGACGATGCGGTCGCCAGCCCGTGCGTCCCCGAACGCACTCCCCAACGCGTCCGAGTCTGCGACATGGACCGTGCGGACAGGGCTCGGCTCTCCGTCGTCTCCGCCGCCGTCGTCTCCGCCGCTGTTGTCGGCTCCGAAAATGTCCGTCTCGGTGATGCTGGTCCAGGCGTTGGACGTGTTTCCGTGGCCGACGATCCGCACGTAGCGGGCCGAGGCGTCGACAAAGTCGTACTTCTCCTGCTGAAGTGTGGTGCCGCTGCTGGTCGTTCGTGCCAGGACGGTCCTCCACGACGACCCGTCGTCGGACAGCTGGACGTCGAACGTGTTCTTTCTGCCAGCTCCCTGGTGCCAGGCGAGCGACGCCGAACCGACGGTCCGCTTCGAGCCCAGGTCGTAGCGGATCCACGCCCCGTCGCCCTCGGACGACCAGCGGGTACTCAGGTTGTTGTCCAGGGTGTTGGCGGGGACGTTGCCGTCATCGGGACTCGCCGAGATGCCGACGACGGGGACCGGAGAGTCCCCGCCGGGATCGCCGGGATTCCCGCCGGCGGGCTCGACGTCGTACGTCCGGACCCAGTCGACCTCGAGCACGGCCGGGCGCAGCCCGCTGTCGCCGGTGAAGTTGTCGAGCTGGATGTTCAGATGCCCCGAGGGCATCGTCTGGATGTCCCCCCGGTCGGCGTCCGCGCCGCCCGACTCCCGGAACCACTCGACGCCGTCGACGTAGCCGACCAACGCGTCCGGCGTCCACTCGAACGCGAAGTTATGCCACTGCGTCATGTCCACCGGGCAGTGGTCGTTGCGTTCCTTCTTGTCGGTCGGGCTCTTCGGATAGTGCAGGAAAGCGGTGAGGCACTGGGCTTCGGGGTCGGAGGTCTCGACCCAGTCGTACTCCCCGTTCTCGAGCCGGTTGCCCGCGGTGGGCCAGATCAGGTGCAGGACGTGGTAGAGCCCGCCGGTCGAGCCGGTGTTCCGTGAGCGTGAACGGATCTCCCACCGGCCGTACTCGGCGTCACGCTGCTGCCTGAGCCACCCCGTGTCGCCGTTCGCCTCGCCGCGCATGGTGAGCATACCGTTGGCGACGGTGCTGTTCTTGGCGCAGCGGCGGCCGTTTCCGGCGTGCCCTTCCCAGCATCCCTGCGTGCCGCCGACCTCGCCCGTCGGCACCGCCCATTTGTCGGGGTCGACCGCGCCGGTGTAGTCGAACTCGTCGGAGACCGGCAGCGGGGTGCCCCAGCCGTACCGCTCGGCGGCCTCGGTCGAGTCCCCGGTACCCCCGCCCCCGCTGTCGCCGTGCGTGACGTTGAGGCCGTAGATCTTGACCTCGCCGTAGTTGTCCTCGCTGCACGGATCCGAGTTGCCGCAGTTGGCCTGCGTATACGCGCCGGCCTTGAAGTAGGCGCCGGAGTAGTCCCTCGACAGCGTGGTCTGCAACGCGCCGTTGTAGTAGATCCTGGTCTCGCCGTCGCTGACCTCGAACTTCGCCTGGAACCTCGTACCCAGCCGGTAGGCGTCCGTCACCAGATGGTGGTGCGACGTGTCGCCGTCGGTGATGTACAGCCTGCTGCCTTCGAGGCGGAAGACGGTGACGTCGTCGGAGGCGTCGTGGATCTGCCCGGCGACGACGTACGGCCTCTCCTCGGGAACGTCCGTGATGGCCTGGTCGATCACCATGGTGTGGGTGCCAGACGTGGACGACCAACTTGCCTTGGCCGTCCCGGAGTCCGTCATCTCCCGCAGCTCCGAGCGAGGGTAGCTGGAGCCGCTGGTGGTGACCCCGTTGACCGGGGCCCGGAACCGGACGGCCGAGCAGTCGTCGGCCGTGACGAACCACGGGTCGTGCTTGTACGTGGCGAGTTCCGGCTGGTAGACGTTGGTGGGGGACTCCTCGTCGCCCACCGGCAGCCCGATGTACCAGTTCGTCAGGTTCAGCACATCCGCCGGGAACGCGCAGGAGCCGCCACCGTCGCCTCCGCCTCCATCGGCTCCGTAGACGTCCGTCTCGGTGATGCTGGTCCAGTCGTTGACGGTGTTGCCATGGCCCACGATCCGCACGTAGCGGGCCGGGGTGTCGGCGAAGTCGTGGCTCTGCTGCCCGAGCGTGGTACCGCTGGTGGCTTTCCGGCTCAGGACCGTGGTCCACGACGATCCGTCCGCGGACAGCTGGACGTCGAAGGTGCTCTTCCTCCGGTCCCCCTGGTGCCAGGCGACCGACACCGAACCCACGGTCTGCGCGGAGCCGAGGTCGTAGCGGATCGACACCCCGTCGCCCTCGGCGGACCAGCGGGTACTCAGGTTGTTGTCGAGCGTGTTGGCGGGAACGTTGCCGTCGTCGGCGCTCGCCGTGACGCTCCTGACCGCCAGCGGAGAGGGGGCGGCGGCTGACGCGACCGGGTGGAACATACCTGGGACTCCAACGGCGACCGCGCCCACTAACAGCGCATGAAACATGCGTCTCACAGAGCCTCGCTTCGATTGACGGCCCTGGACGGCAGGAACGGCCGGTCCGGGGCCGGATGGTTGTGGTCGATAACCGTGAGGTGGCGCACCGTGAGGTGGTGCTCCGAATGCCAGGGGGTACCGTGTCAGACGCGTGGCGGGACCCCTCCCGCGCTGGTCGTGGTGCGGTGGGCGCATCCGTCCTTGATCGGCGGTCTGCTCACCGAGATCGGCACCATCGAGATCGGTCGGTCGGACACAGGTCTGCACACGGCGGAGAGACGGAACTGATCCACCCGGAGTCGTCCTGTCCGACGACTCCGGGCCGGTCCTCCGAGGTGACCGGTTGATCGCCTACGCGCTCGTGTGGGACGAATCCGGCGGCGAGCGCATCACCGCCGACCACCACCCACTCCCCGGCCACGGTTGCGCTCGGAACACCTCCCGGCTTCGGCCGAAGATGACGAGCAGCTGTGCCCCTTCGACTGCGGTATGTGAGTATCACGGCACGTTCGCGCGGTCATGCGCCATAGGACGGGATCTCCGGGGAGCGGTCAGGTGCCCAGGGCTTCGGCCGCGACGGCCACGCCTCCCCTCATTCGGCGGCATGGCCGGGACATGACCCCACGCTCCCGGCGCCCCGTTGCCAGCACGCTCGCCGCGGTCCACGACCTCGCGCTTTCCCCGTACCGGCTGCGCCGCGTGCCCGAGGCCGTCCCCTGCCCGGCTCAGCGGGCCGCCGGTCCGGAACGGCGGACGCGGGCGGCACCCGGCTGCGCACCGGGCGCCGAGGAAGGCGGACCAGGCCGGGCTCGCTGAGGACCCCCCTGCGGCGGGTCGTCGCCGCCCGGCTCGGCAGTGGCGCCGGTGCCGGTGCCGGTGGGGAGGAGCGGCGGCGGGCGCTCGCCGTATCCGCACGGCCGTCGCGAACGGAACCGGACGGGGATCACGGGTCCTGACCCGGGCAGGTCGGCCACGGCGACGGGCGGGTCGGGTTCCCCGGGGCACCGGACCCGGACCGGCCGGGACCTTCCGAGGACGCCGTGCTCAGGAATCCGGGACACCGGGCCACTGAAGCTTCCCCCTTGATCGTGGACACCTGGAGACTGGGATCCGAGGTTCCAGAGGAAGTAGCACCAGGTGGAAAGCAAGTACACGAAGCGGTACACGGAGGAGTTCAAGCGGGACGCGATCGCGCTCGTCGACTCCTCGGGCAAGACGGTCACGGCCGTCGCCCGGGAACCCGGCATCAGCTCGGAGTCCCTGCGCGGCTGGTACCGCAAGGCCAAGGCCGACCGGAAAGGCCCGCGTGTTCGCGGACACCCGACGCCCCGCCACCATGACATGACAGCGGCCGCACGAGCGATACAACCGCTACCCCCGACGACACCGAGGCCGCATAGCCTCCGGCACCAGGCACGCACCCAGGCAAGCCGTTTCTGGAAGGTGGCTTGCCCGGAACGGTGCGTGCGCAAGACCGGAAAGAACTCTGCTGCTTCCCGCCCACAAGCCACCCGTGCGACTGGACCGATCCCCGAGGGCCGCATCATGGGCTTTTGACCGGCACATGCGGTGCCAGCCGAGTGTAGGGCGGGACACGGAGCCGAGTTCGACTTCCACCGGGGCGAAGGTAGAGGCGCACGCGGAAGCAGTCGTGCTGGCCGCCTGCCGGCTCGCCGACACCGCGGGTCCCGGACAGTGGAGCCCGGGCGCGATCGAGGACGCCGCGTCCGCGCTGGAAGTCCTCGCGGGCGCCCTGGCCCAGCTCGACTCCGAGAGCGCGGAGATCCTCGCCGTCATCCCGGCCGCCGTCGCCGCACTGCGCGAACACACCGAACAGACCCGGGCCGACGCACCGGCCGGTGAGGGTGTGGCCGGGCGCGGCGGAGCTGCGGTCATCGGGCCGCTGCGGAAGGCGCTGGCCGTGCACGGCATCAGCCGCGGCCGAGTGCACCAGCTCGGTGCCGCACTGGTGACCGTCACCCTGGACGCAGCCGACGCCCAGGCCCTGGCCGCTCTCCTGACTTCCCGCGGTGAACACCACGACCAGGAGCACCGGGTCGTGGAGGACGCAGGGGCGCTGTGGGGGGCCGGGCCCGCCGGCACGGCGGCCGCCGCTCTCGGACAGGCACTGGCCACGTACGGGGCCGGCAGCTACGCGCGCGTCCTGGACTCCGGACAGGTCACCGCAGGGCTCACCCCGCACGCCGCGCAGCAGCTCACCACGGCACTCACCACCAGACCCGCACCAGCCACGTGCACCCGCCGACACGGACTCGGACACGGCTGGAAAGGCCTGGACACCACCAGCCGGTGAAACGCTGGCTCCTGATTGTCCACGTGCCGCAGGTCCTCCGGGGCGCCAGAGCACGGGGGTTAGCGGTTGAACCACCACTGGAGGATCACGGGGAGGGTTGCGGCGGTGAGAGGCACGGCGATCTGGATGCGTTGGGTGCGGGACAGAGGCCGGCGCGGTTTACGGCCGTGGGGGCCGTGGTTGAGGAAGCGGAACACGATGGAGCCCGCCCTTTCTGGCTGAGGGGTGTTCTGCAGGGTTTTGGGTGGGTGGTTCATCCCTGGCACAGAAGGCTGTCGCGGTATTCCTCGGGTACTTCTTCGAAGTACTCCTGCGGGATGGGGACGTGGATTCCCGTGCCGGCGTCGACTTCTCTGATCTGGTCGTCGACTTCCGCTTTGAGTGCGTCGTTGACGGGGCGGCCTGTGGTGCTGGGGGCGTCTTCCCAGTCGGGGTCGCACAGGAAGGCATCCCCGTCGAGGTTGCGGTAGCAGGAGATCGCCTCGTCGGGTTCGTCCCGCAGAAGGCCTTCGAGGAACAGGCAGTAGGCCGCGGTGGTGTCGTCGGCTCCGGCGGCGAACCTCCACCAGAAGCGGGCTCCGTCCGCGTGACCGTTGGTGAACAGCAGACAGGCGAAGGCGCGGGCCGCGACCGGGTCCATGCGCAGTTGGCCTTCGACGAAGACCAACAGCCGGTCGGCGTTGCCAGGCGCCTTGATGACCAGGCGGGACAGTGTTTTCAGGTCGTGGTGGATCTGGCGGCGGAGCTGCCAGGCGGAGAGGGAGACCGTGCCGCCGACCGGTTCGAGCAAGAGCTCGGCAAGTTGCGGGGAGGTGGGCATCAGCCAGCCGTTCTTGAGCCCGCGGGCCGCGAGGTGCCGGCGGGCAGAGATGTGCTCGATGCGCCGGCGGAGCGTGCGGTCGTCCTCAGCTCGTTGCTCGGGTGTGTAGGCCGGGGTGCGGAGCAATGAGGTTTTTCAGCGTTGCCGCTCCAGGGTGAGGACGGCTTTGGCGATTGATGACATTCGATTCGGGCTGCACCGGGACTTGCGGAGGCGTTGTCACGTTGTTGGGTGGGTAGGGCCTGACGGTGTGTCGGGGCATGGTTCCAGTCGGGCTCCGGGCCTGTTGCTCAGGCCACTGCGGGCCGGGCGGTTA
>NZ_BAAAUD010000111.1:0-33263 GCF_039533765.1 Streptomyces enissocaesilis
GTGACTGATTCCCAATGATTCTTGTCAACCCTGTGAGCCGTAAGGTGCGGCCCATGGAATCGTTGATCGCTGCCGTCCGTGAACAGGACGAAGCTGCCCGTTTTCTCGCTTGGCCGGGTGACTTCGACCTGGACCGAGGCGACCATGTCGAAGAAGTCCACCTCGCCTCGGGCGCCGCGCTCGAAGGTTTCGCCGGCGACGGCGCCGGGGGCACGTACTTCTTCTGCGGCGAAGGTGGCGAGGAACGTCCTATCCTTTATGCCGACTCCGAAGGAGGTGCGGCTTTGGTTGCGATCGGCCTGCCCGAGCTCCTGCGGCTGCTGCTGGTCGCCCCGTGGTGGCGCGACTGCCAGGCGTTCACGGACGATGAGAGTCGCGGGCTCGCGGCCGAGTACCTGGAGGACATGCCGGATCTCGTGGCCCGGAGAGACCGTGCCGCGGCAGCCCTTGGCCTCGACCTTCCGGACCAGGCAGAGGTACTGGCCCGCTTGCGGGAGGTAGCTGTTCGGATGGGAGAGAAATTCGTCCTCATCTTCACGCCGGAGGGACACCCCTACGAGCCTCTCATCAGGGACTGAGACGCACCGCGGCACCAAGCACGCGCCGTCCAGGCAACAGGGATCAGCCCACGGCGAGACTGCGCTGAGGTGGTAGGACGTCGAAGGTTCGTTGGTCGCGGATGAGGGCCCACAGGACGTCGAGGCGGCGGCGGGCGAGGGCGAGGATCGCCTGTTTGTGGCTCTTGCCTTCGGCTCGTTTGCGGTCGTAGAAGGTCTTCGATGTGGGGCAGAAGCGGGCGGCGATCTGGGCTGAGAGGTAGAAGACTCGCAGGAGCCGGCGGTGGTAGCGGTGTGGTCGGCGCATGTTGCCGCTGATGCGTCCGGAGTCCCGTGGGACGGGTGCGAGGCCGGCGACTCCGGCGAGGCGTCCCGCAGTGCCGAAGGCGTCCATGTCCCCGCCGGTGCAGGCGATGAACTCTGCCCCCAGCAATGGCCCCATTCCGGGCATGCTGACGATCACTTCCGCGTCGGGATGCTCACGGAAGCGGGCAGCGATCTTCAGGTCGATGCTGGAGATCTCCTCGTCCAGCGCCAGAACGGCCTTGGCCAGGGTGCGGACCACAGTTGCGGCCGTGGTCTCCCCGGCGACAGCAGTGTGCTGGGCGTGCGCCGCGGCGATGGCGGTGTCCGCCAAGGCCTGGGTGCCGCGGACCTTGCGGTTCTTCAACCAGCTCGCCAGGCGGCTCGGACCGATTCGGCGAAGGGCAGCTGGCGTCTGGTAGCCGGTCAGCAGCACGAGGGCACCCTTGGATGCGGCGTAGTCGAACGCCCGCTCCAGAGCGGGGAAGTACTCCAGCAACTGGGCCCGCAGTCGGTTGATAGCCCGCGTGCGGTCGGCCGCGAGGTCGTAGCGGCGAGCGGTGAGGATCTTCAGGTCCACCGCGATCTCGTCCCAGTCCTGCAGAGGCTGCAGATCCCGGCGCATCCGAGCCTGGTCGGCGATGACGTAGGCGTCTTTGGCATCGGTCTTGCCGTCCCCTCGGTAGCTGCGGGAGGCATGGTGAACGGTGCGGCCAGGGATGTAGAGAAGCCGTTGGCCGTGACTGGCGAGCAACGCGATCAGCAAGGCGGCTCCGCCCGCGTTCAGGTCAACGGCCCAGGTCACCGGGGCGTCCTGAGCCAGTGCCAGGACGTCGCCTATCAGCTCCAGCAGTTCAGCCTCGTTGTTCGGTACTCGGCGCGAGAGCACCTTTGTTCCGTCCGTGTCGATCACCGTGCAGTGGTGAGCGGCCTTGCCGGCATCTGTCCCCGCCCAGAGCTCGGGCACCCGAACCTCCCTCGTCGATCGGTTGACTGGTCCCTGCAGACGACCACGCCGACGTGTCCTTACGAAGCGATCTCTGTTCGCTCATCCCAATGAGTGGCCGTGTCGTCGCGGGGCACTGGGCGGCCTATCAGTCAAAGCCACACGTACGGCATGAGCGCTTTCAGCCACACCCAGGCCCCTGGGTCTCCCGATCGTACGAAGGACCGGAATCAACCCGCCAACAAGGTAAGGAGCGTTTTCCATCCTGGTCGGTTGGCGAGTCCGAGGGTGGCGATGGCTCGGACGACGGCTGTGATCCGGGTGGTGCTGCAGTGGGGTTTCGGCAGGAGCCACCGGCACTTGAGGATCGCCGTGGCACGTTCGTCCAGGCTGCGGATTTTGTCGTGGTCCCGGTGGTGACGCCGGTGCCGGCCGCGCAGGTTCTTTCCCCGGAACGGGACGCGGATGGCAGGACCAGCACCCTGATACGCCTTGTCTGCCCCCAGCACTTGATGTCGTCGGCGGCCGGGGCGGCGGGAATGCCGTGGGTCCGGGCCGCGGTCAGGTCGTGCGTGGTTCCCGGCAGCGCGTCCGACGCCCAGATCAGGCGTCCGGCTGGATCGGTGATGACCTGCACGTTCATCCCGTGATGTTTCTTCTTTCCCGGGTAGCGCGGCCGGTCGGCGGTGATCGCTCAGCCGGCGGACATCGCATCGAAGACGTTGCCCTCCGGTGAGCCGGGTGGTCCGTCCGCCGGGCCGCGAGTCGTCTCAGGCCCCACGTACCAGGCCAGCCGTCGGTTCACGGGGGCGGGGTGGGGCGGGGCGGGGGCGTACGCCGCGCCGCGTCGGTGGTGATCGCGTTGGCGAAGCGTCGGGTTCTGCGTGTTCATGAAGGTGGTGCGCCGGATGGACTGGGGGTGGAGGCCCGTGGCGCACAGCCCGCTACGGATGTGTCTGACGGCATGTGACAGTGCGGGGCAGGGGCGGGTGGGTGGAGCCACGCCCCACTGGCGACGGCTCCATCCACCCGCACGTCAGGCGGTGTGCAGGGTGAGTCCGTATCGGCTCAGCACGGGGTTGATGGGCTGGTAGAAGGACTGACCGCCGGTGGTGCAGTTGCCGGACCCACCGGAGGTGATGCCCTGGGCCTGGTCACCGCTGATGTAGGCGCCCCCGGAGTCACCACCCTCGACGCAGACGCTCGTCCCGGTCATCGCGTAGACCGCGCCCTGGGCGTAGTTCACCGTGATGTTCTTGCCCTGGACGACGCCGCAGTGCCAGCGCGTGGTGGAACCGGACCGGCAGACGGACGCTCCCACGGGCACCTCGTGGGATCCCCGGACCAGCCGGTCGGGGACGGTGCCCCAGCCGAGGACCACCGGCACGGTCCACCAGCCGCTGCCGACGTTGACCCAGGCGTAGTCGTTGCCCGGGAAGCTCGACCCCTGGAAGTTGCCGATGTAGGACCGGTCCCAGCCGTACACCGCGGCTCCCGTCCTGCCGCAGTGGCCCGCGGTGACGAAGCCCCCGTGGACGGAGAACCCGATGGAGCAGCGCACGTTGCCGGTGTAGTACGGGTCGCCGCCGACGGTTCCGGCCGCGGTGGTGCGGGGAGCCTCGGCGATCTTCCGCACGGCCACCGGGCCGGCCTCGCGGGCCCGGTCGACGAAGGCGCGGACATCGTTGTCCGCCGCGCGGTCGGCGATGACGTCGACGACGACACGGTTGTCGGCGGGATCAACCCGCCAACTGGCCACACCCGCCGGGGCGGAGAGGGCGTCGATCCTCTTCTTGGCGGCGTCGAGCCGGCTCGCGCTGTACGTCACGACCTTCGCCGTCGCGCCGGTCGCGCGTACGGCCTCGGCGGACCGGGCGCCGGTGACGGCCACGGTCAACTTCCCGGCGTCGGCGTCGAACCACGCACCGGCGTAGGCCTGGCCGGCCGCGCGCCGGGCCCTGCTCTCGAGGGCGGTGGCCTTCTTCTCGGCGCCGAGCCTGGCGACGGCCTGGCTCCTGCTCAGACCGAGATCGCGCTGGAGGGCGGAGAGCAGCGCGGGTGAGGCGGGGGCCTCGGAGGGCGCGGCCGGGGGCGTGGGGGGCGCGGCCGCGGCCGGACTGCCGTTCGTCGTGGCCCAGGTGCCGATGAGGAGCAGGGTGGTGAGTCCGGTACGTATGGCTGTCGATCGTCTCAAGGCTGTTGGCCCTTCTGGGATCCAGCGATGTGGGGGACTGCGGAACAGAGAGCTGAGAGCGCTCTCACGGCCTGCGGACAGGACCCTAACGGAGGATCATGAGCAGGTCCATGCCAATGCGCCTGCCGTGTGGTGACCAGGCCGCGTCAGCGATGGCGGGCGGCCCCAGCGTCTCCCACGACCGGGCCGACGCTGACGCGGTGGCGCTCCGAGGTGAGGCAAGTACCGGCCCTGGTGGCCGAACGTCTCGATCTGGCCGGGTACGTGGCCGTTCTGCTCCAGCAGCGCGTGGAACACCGGCTGTCGGTATGCCGGTGCCGGCCGTTAGCCTGTCGGTATGCCTGAGCGTGTCATCCCGGGTCGCACGGGCGGCCTGATCACTCTGGGTGCCGCGGATGCCCTGTGGGCCGACTTGACGACCGGCAGCGCTGTGCCGACGGCTTCCGGGCCGTTCACCTGCCCTCCGGCCACTGGCCGGGCGGGGCACGTCTTGCTCGGCGCTCGTGTGGTGGGGACGGTGAGGGCAGGCGGCGGCCAGTGGAGTGTTTCGGAGATCGAGGTGCGTCGGGCGGCAGCGGAACTGAACGCGGTCGAGATGGATGGTCAGGACCTGGTCCGCATCGGTCCATTCCGTGACGTGCCGCAGCAGGAGTACGGCGAGAACACGCCGTTGCGATGGCGCCGGCGCATCACCCGGGAATTGCAGGAGCCGGATGGCCTTGAGCGGGCGGCACGAGGTGAGAGCGGCCGGCCGCACCATGTGGCGGGGATCGACTGGCGGCGGCTGCTCGTGGAACAGAGCCGCGACAGCGGGGAGCGGACGTGGTGGCTGCCGCGCGCCGTGGTCAGGCTGCTGGATGTGGCCGAGCACACCGAGACGCAGTGGTTGCAAGCCGCCCGGGCCGGTCAGGCAGGCGCAGCCATCGCCGAGCTGCCCTCCCGCCGCCGGCAGGCCCCAGCCACCGACAGCCGGCATACGAGTCCCGACGGCCCCACCGCCCCCTTGCGTCAGTACAACGGGGAACTGAAAGGCCAGCTGTACTCGGTACTCAGCAGGAAACCCGGGATCTCCCGCAAGGTGGCCGGGTGGACTTGTACCGTCTGCCGCACCGCACCGGCCGCCGTACTCGATCACTGCCACGAACACGGCTACGTCCGCGCCCCCCTCTGCCACTCCTGCAACACACAAGAACGGCCCGACCACCTGTACAGCAACGACATCCGCGTGGCCAATCACTACACACGCCTTTTTGACACCCACACCGCCGACTGGCTCCGCCACTGGCACCGCTGTCCCGGCTGCCGCACCCGCACCACCCTGCCACTGCCGCACCTCGCCGCATGGACCGCGCACATAGCCTGCCGATCACTGCGCCCCACCCACCGCGACCCCCGCGGCTCCCGCGGGCGCACACCCTGCGGTGCGCTGCGCGTGTCCTGGACGGGAAGTCAGAACGCGCCCCGTTCCTGCCTGCTCACTGTCACCGTCGACTTCTGTCCCTCCGGCGAGCACCGTGTCCTGGCACAGGTCCCCTACCGTGAAGCCGCCGAGCGGTTTGGCACCTGGCTGGCCGAGACCGCCCCCGCAGTGGCCGCCGCGGCCGGCCCCGACCGCCTGGACGGCCTCCCCGCCCAGTCCCGGCCGGTCATCGCGGACACCGGCGGTGAGGGCCTGGCCCTGTTCTGAGCAAACAGCGGGAGGCCCGACACCAATATCGACCCGTACGCGCCCGATTCCGACACGCTCGCCGACACGGCCGAGAAACGGTGTTGTCGCGTTGTGGGGTGAGTGACTGCCTGATGGTGCGTCGGGGCGTGGCCGGCCCGTGGCCCGGGCGTGTGTTCAGGCAGTGGTGGGACCGACGGCGGCGCCGGTGTTCCGGTCCCGGAGGGCGAAGCGGATGGTCATCTCGGCTCGGTGGCCGGAGGCGTTCATCAGGTGGCGGCGGGACCGGAAGGGGGAGGTGAGACGCCGCTGAACGCGGACAGGGGCCGCTGGGTCCCGTCGGCGGAGCAAAAGGCCCTTCATCGCGCGTTCACGCTGCCGGGCGAGCCGGTGGCTGTTCTCGGCCCGGTTGCTCAGTCCCTTGTGCGAGCGCTGCTCGACGGAGGACATGACCTCGCGGCGGGCGGCGCCGTAGGAGCGGAGCTTGTCGGTGACGACCCCCCGCGGCACCGCACGCGTCTTCGTCATCAGGCGGCGGAGGAAGCGCCGGACGGTCTTCGCTGCCCAGCCCTACGACCCAGCCCTACGACGACATGACGATGGAGCAGGGCGCCGAACCTGCCGGTTTCTCCCGCGCTCTGCCCCGCCGTCACTTCCTGGGGAAGAGGGAGCGCTTCGCCGCACTCTACGAACAGGTGTCCGGTCAGCTGCTCGCGAAGAGCAGGGCGGACCCCTCCGAGGCCCTGGTGGAGCAGCTCACGGAAGATCTGGACGCCCACATCGAGTACTTCGCGGAAAACCACAACACCGTCCTGGCCACGAACCGGGTGCCGGCGGGCGACCGCGTCATTCAGACGGTCATCAGCGATGAGCCGGACGCGCTGCGGGAGCGGCTGCTGGGCGCCCTGCCCGTCTCCCAGGGGCACGTCCGAACCGCGGTGCCGGCCGTGCTGAAGGGCCGGCTGGTGTTCGTCCAGGTCCTGTGCCTGACTGGCTCGTCGACGAGAACCGCACGCGCCAGGAACTCCAGGACGTCTGTACCGGCGCCCTCGTGGACGCCCTGCGCCCGCTCCCCGACGAGGACCCCGCCCCTGACTGGCCGCCTCGGGCCGCACAGCCGGCCGGAAGGCGCCCCACGGCAGCGGGTGATCCCCGCTCTTCGCTACGGGGCAGGGCTCTTCGGCCGCATGTCTGCGCCGTAGGTGGTGCGGTAGTCCGGGACGACGATCCGGCTCGCCGGAGACTCCTGCTGGACCAGCGCGACAAACGCGTCCAGGTCCATCGCCGGGTCGCGACGCGGTGGTTCGCTCAAGGGCTCCTCGAAGTTGTCCCAGTGGACGGGCACGACGACGCCGGGCCGCCCGAGTGCCCGCAGCAGCCGGGGCACATAGCGGGACGTCGAGGCGCTGGACGGCACCGCGATCATCGCGAGATCAGGGCTCAGCCCTTGGACCGCCCGCTCGCAGAAGTCGCTGGCGCCCATCAGGAAGGCCGAGGGGCCGCCGTTCCCGGCCGTCACCTGGAAAGCGAGCGTGTCGCCCTCCGGCAGGTCGGAGATGGTACGGGGGGCTGCCGACGGTGGCGCGTTGAGCGTGCCCGGGGCGAAATAGGTGTGCCGCTTGTTGCGGCTGTGCAGGCTCGACACGACCTCGACCGTGAGTCCGTCGAAGTCCAGCACCTCGCCGCCTTTCACGACCGAGATCTGCCCAGGGTCGACACCGAACGCGACCAGCAGGTGGAACGTGGTCTCGGTGCCGAGGACCCGGGCGCCGGTGGTCATGGCGATGTGGGGCACGTCGGCGATGTGGTCCCAGTGGGAGTGGCTGACCAGGACGATCTCGGGGCGGCCGATGTGCTTCCGTACTCGTTCGGGATCGGACCTCAGCTTCGTACCCGGCTCGAAGCCCCCGTCGAACAGGCCCGTCTTGAACCGGGTGACGTACGGGTCGAAGAGCACGGTCCGCCCCTCGGCGTCGATGCGCCAGCCGGACGTGCCCAGCCAGCGGAAGGACGCCGAACCGGCCGGCGAGCCCCTACGCGTCGCCGCGGCGGCGGCGGGGGCGGGGGAGGGGAGGAAGGGAGCGGCCGCGCCGAACGTGGCGCCGCGCAGCACCGTACGTCGACCGAAACCCTGGACGCGCCGCTTCGGGCGCTGTGCGTCTGTGTCGTCGCTCATGAGGCCAGGAGATCAGGAGGTACCCGCCGCCGTCCAAGATCAAAATGCCTGCGGTCTCATACGCGAAGACATATGAGGCCAGGTCAGATGCTTTGGTGGCGTAGGAAGTCGACGGCGATCCGAGCCGCCGCGCCGATCGCCGTGTCCACGGCTGGACGTGAGGCGGCAAGTTCCCGCGTGCGGGCGAAGACGGAGACCGCGTAGCGGCTGCCGTCGGGATACCGGACGACTCCCGCCTCCATGTGCAGGCCGGGCAGGGTCCCGGTCTTCGCCGCGATCGTCACCTCGTCCGGAAACCCCGACACCAGCCGGTGCCGGAAAACCTGGCGGGCCATCAGTTCCCGCACCTGCGCGCAGGCGTCCGGTGGGCCCGCCTCGTCACGCCAGACGAGGCGCAGCAGCCGGGTGATCTCGCGGGGCGTGCTGGCGTTGGTCCGCGAGGGATCCAGCACGCTCATCCGTCTCTTGCGCTCGTCCGGGAGAGCCGGGTAGCGGAGGGCGAACTCCCTTTCGTCGCGTGCGCCGACCTCGGTGAGCATCGACTGCAGTACGTCGCGGGGACCGCCCACGATCCTGGTCCCGTCGAGGCGGAGTTCCCCGGCCAGGAGCCGCACCGTATCCAGGCCGACCTGTGCCAGCAGCAGGTCCGCTGCCGAGTTGTCGCTCACCGAGATCGCGAAGAAGGCCAGGTCGCGCAGGGACAGCTCAACGTCGTCCGCACAACCGGCCGTGCCCCAGCCTCCGAGCCGGTCGGCCGCCGTGACCCGAACCCGCTCACGGGGGTCGAGCTGGCCGGCGGCGACCTGGCGCGCGAACTCCAGGACCAGCAGCACCTTGAAGATCGAGGCGATCACGACGGGCTCATCAGCGTCGACGGCCACCTCGTCGGCTGCCGAACGCGTGCCGACGGCCTCTTCGTCGGTTCCCGAACGCGTGCCGACGGTCACCTCCTCACGGCCTGACTCCCCGCCGATGGGAACCGCGTGCAGCAAACCCTCGGCACCCACTCCCGCGAAGACCTCGCGGATCCGCTCCTCGACCATCGGACCGCCCCTCACGTAAGGTTTCTGGCTGTGGATCTCTTGCGCCACCTGCGCATCTTCGTCGCCGTCGCCGACGAGCTGCATTTCGGCCGGGCCGCCGACCAGCTTGGCATGACCCAACCACCCCTCAGCCAGGCGGTGCGCAGACTGGAGAAGGATCTCGGCGCCGAACTGTTCGACCGGTCGCACCGGCAGGTCAAGCTGACGCCCGCAGGAACGGTGTTGCTGGACGAAGCCCGGGAACTGCTGGTCCGCGAGGAGCGGTTGCGGACGCTGGCCCGCCGCGCCGGGGACGGCGATCTGGGCACCCTGCGCGCGGGCGTACCTCCCGACATGACGGTCGCCACGCTGTCCCTGCTGCTCGGCGCCTGCGCGGAGCACCACCCGGGCATGTCCGTCGATCTCCAGGAGATCACCACCGACGAGCAGCTGCGGCTGCTCGCCTCCGGCGGGCTCGACGTCGGCCTCGTCCACCAGCCCGTGGACACCACCGGACTCCGTCTCGGCCCGGAGGTGCGCGTGGAACTCGGCGTCGTCCTGCCCCGCATCTCACCACTGGCCCGGCTTCCGGAGGTCGCGCTCGCCGAGCTGTCCGGTCACGACCTCGTACTCCTTCCCCGTGCGCAGGCCCCCGGCTGGTACGACCGGATCATCGACACCTGCCGGGCCGGGGGCTTCGTGCCCACCCGGCTCCGGCACGCCTCCCATCCCGAGTTCCTGCTGGCCCTCGTCCATGCGGGCCACGGCGTCGCCTTCGACCAGGGGCCGGTGGCCCGCAAGGAGCCCCGCGTCGTCTGGCGGCCGCTGGCAGGCCGCCCCCTCACCCAGCGGATCACCGGCGCCTGGCCCGCCGGCCGGTCCGCCCACCCGGCAGCCCCTCGCTTCGCCGAGCTCGCGGCCGACGTGCTCGCCCGCGACCGCACGGCGACCCTGCGCCGCGACGACCGCGCGTCCCTGCCGGAGGGGCCACCCCGCCCGTGGGCGGTGGTGTACGACGAGACGGCATGGTGATCGTCGGCAGTCCCGACGCCGCACGCGACCGGCGGACGCTCTCCTGCGGCGTGACCGGTCGTCCCCGGGTCCGGGGCCCGGGGACGACCGCGTTTGTTACGGCCAGTTGGCGGGGACGGTGCCCTGCCGCACCTGGTTGGTGCCGCTGCACTTCCCGTCGTCGGGATCGCCGAAGATCTTGATCGTGTCGACGTCGTTCGCCCAGGTGGTGCCGTTGGGGTGTGCGTAGTTGCCGAGGTTCACGGCGGTGTTCGCCGGGATGCAGATGTACCTGTCCGGGGTGGCGCCCGTGTCGATCAGCCATACGGAGTCGTCGTTACGGGTGTTGACGACCGCGTCCGGTTTGTTCCTGATCTCGGCCGGCATGTTCTGGTAGTAGGTGTCCTGGAACCAGCCGATGAGGGTGCCGCTGGAATAGGAGCCGTCGTACACGCACACACGCGGGTATGAGCAGCCGTGCATGCTGGCGGCTGCGACGGGCGAGGCTGTCAGCGGGGTGAGGGCCGCGGCCAGTCCGGCGGAGGTGAGCAGGGTCACCGCCAGCTTTCTGGTCAGTTTCATGAGAACACTCCTGGTGAGGTGGCATGGGCGGAGCCGACCGCACCGGCCGGCTCCGCAACGAGACTGCGGGTACGGCGCGATGTCCGGCCACAGTTGACGTGGAAGTGGCGTCGGCGCGGGACGTCCCAGGCGCTGACCTGGGGGGACATCGCCCGCCGAGTCGGTACGGTGGGACGACCGCGAGCGGGGGTGCCCGTTTCTGCGCCAGGCCGGGGTCGCCGTTCCGTGAGCGTTGTGACGGCTGATGCAGAATGAGGCCGGGACGCGCAGGGCCGGACCGGCGTGCCCTGACGCAAGTGAGGGGAGACATGCCGCGTTGGAAGGCGCTGCCTGCGGGCCTGCATCCAGATGTGCACCAGTTGATCGTGCGATTGCGCAGAATGAAGGACCGCAGCGAACTGAGCACGCGACAACTGGCGGCGAAGACCGGGTACGGCGCAAGGTCGTGGCAGCGGTATCTGAACGGCAGGTCACTGCCGCCGAGGAAGGCCGTCGAGGTGATGGCCCGCATCTGCGGTGACGATCCGACCCGGCTGCTGGTGCTGCACGAGATCGCCGCCGAACGCTGGGCGGACGGCCGCGTGGTCGCCGCCGGTGCCCCGGAGAGCGCCCCGTCGACGTCGGCGCACACGCCCACGGAGCGCCAGTCGTACGTGCGCTGCCCGCGCGCCCTGGTCACGGCGGGAGCGGTGGCCCTGACGCTGTCCGTCTCCGCGGCGCTCCTGCTGGCCGTACGGCTCGCCGATGCCCGCGCCGAGCTCGCGGACGAACGCGCCGGTACGGTCGGGACGACCCCGGCCATCGTGACGGAGTCCTTGGTGCCGGTCTCGTACACGTGCCGGCTGGAGCGGCGTGACGGCCGCTGGTACGCGGGCCTGAGCCGCACCACGGACACCATCCTGGCGTACACCCACGTGGGACCGGAAGTGGCCGAGGCGCAGTGCCTGTTGCGCCGGACGGGCGTCCCGCCGGGGGACATCGACGGCGTCTTCGGCCCGCAGACGCAGCGCGCGGTCGAACGCGTCCAGACACGGGACGGGCTGGTCGTCGACGGCGTCATCGGCCCGCACACCTGGAAGGCCCTGCGCGAGGGGGCGGCGCCGAAGTGACCGCGGCACACACCCGGCTGGCCGTGGCACTGCGGGAGGTGCGGGCCCGTACGGGGCTGAGCCTGGCGGCGTTGTCGGAACGCACGGCGTACAGCAAGTCCTCGTGGGAGCGTTACCTCAACGGCAAGAGCCTGCCTCCCCGGCAGGCCGTACAGGAACTGTGCCGGGTCGCTGACGAACCGAACGGACGGCTGCTGGCCCTCTGGGAGATCGCCGAGTCGGACTGGAGCGGACGCGCGGCCGTTCCCGCCCCTGCCGCCGTTGAGCCGCGACCCCAGCCACAGCCGCAGGGACCGCCCCGACGCCCTGAGACCGGGCGGCCGTGCGGACGCAGGGGCCGGCTCACGGTGGCGCTGGCGTCGGCGTACACCGTGATCGTCGTCGGGGTGGCACTGCTGCTCTTCCTGCTGCCGGGTCGGGAGGACCCGGAGGACGAACCACCGTCGGCTTACCCTCCGTACTCCCTCGCCCCCCAATGTCACGGAGCCGCCTGCGAGGGGCGGGACCCGATGCGTCTGGTCTGCGGCATCAGTCCCGAGACCCTCATCACGTACCGCACCGCCACCGGCGCCCATGTGGAGCTGCGCTACAGCGAGAAGTGCGGCGCGAGCTGGGCCCGGACGTGGGGGGCCCGGATCGGTGACCGGGTGGAGGTCACGGGGGGCGGCCCGACCCACGACGTGCGCGTCGAGGACAGGGCCGACGCGGAAACCTACCTCTACACCGAGATGACCGCGGCCCGCCCCGACAGTACGGTCCGGGCCTGCTTCCGGCCCGCGTCGGCCGACGGCGAACGGGAGTGCGTCGAGGCCCGCTCGGGCGAGGCCCCCACCACGACCCGGCCGCCCTCACCTCGCCAGGCCGACGAGGAGTAGCCCTTTCCGGGGGCCCTGACTCCTGGAGCCCGAGAGGGAAGAGGCGATCAACCAGCCGGGCAACCCCACCCGCCGGCACCGCCGGGGCGAGGCTTCGGCCGTGACCACTTCCACATCGACTTCGGCCGCCGGCAGGTCTGATCGGCACCGGGGCCTCCGCCATTCAGTGCATCCCACACCTTCAGCGCCGCGCTGCTCGTCTCGACGTCTACCAGCGCACACCACCCTGGAACTTGCCGCGCCTGCACCGCCGCACCACGGCCCTGGAACGGGCTGCGCTGCGGCGCGTGCCCGGTCTGCAGAGCCTGATGCGCAACACAAGCAATTGGAGCCGGGAACTCTGGGCCCTCGCCTTCGTCCCGGGTCACCCCTGGGCGCGCGCAGTGGTCGGCACCGTGGCCCGCCTGCACCGGCTCCTGCAACTTCGGACCCCGGCCCTGCGCGGTCTCACCCGCCCCTCGTACCGCGTCGGCTGCAAACGCATCCTGCTCGCGAGCGACTACTACCCTGCCCTCAGACAACCCAATGTCGACGTCATCGCCCAAGCCGTCAAGGAGGTCGACCCGTACACCATCACGGCTGCCGACGGCACCCGGCGGCCCGCGGACGTCATCGTGTTCGGCACCGGTTTCCGAGTCTTCGACCCGCCGATCTCCCACCGCATCACGGGTACGGACGGCCGGACGCTGGCCGACCACTGGGGTGAGGGCATGACAGCCCACAACAACGTGACCGTGCCCGGCTTCCCCAACCTGTTCCTCTTGCTCGGCCCGAACAGCGGACTGGCACACTCTTCGCTGGTCCTCATGCTTGAGGCGCAACTCGGCTACCTGCTGGCTTGCCTCAGCTACGTGGAGCGCAACAAGGCGCAGGCGATCGAAGCCACCCGGCAGGCATGGCATACCTATCGGCAGCAGACGCGCGACCGCGCGTCCGGTGCAGCGTGGATGACCGGTTGCGACAGTTGGTATCTCGACCCGCGGACGGGCCAGAACACCGCCCTGTGGCCGCGCCCCGTCTTCGCCTACCGAAACCTGCTCCGTGCCTTCCGCCCCCAGGACCACACCCTGACCGGCCACATGGATCCTGCTCTTGGGATGCCGGGGCAACTCCGTTAGGGAGACGGAGCCGCCGGACAGCGACAGGTCCCCGCACCCACCGGTGCGGGGACCTGTCGCTTCGTGGCGCGTCGGGCAGGTTGTGCGCCGCGCTGCCCGGCCGGCCTAGGCGACCGGGGTGCTCACTGCTTCAGCCGTGGTGCTGCCTGCCTGATGCGGAATGCTGGGCGTGGTCGACGCAGACCCGTCGGCGGGACGCAGTCCCAACCGCAGGTACACCGTCCGAGCGACATCGGTGAGCGTCCCCGTGCTGCTTCGCAGCAGTTCCATGGGCGGGATGTCCACCCCGAAACGCCGATTCAGGATGACCAGGAGTTCGGTACCCATGAGGGAGTCCATCCCGTAGGAGTCCAGCCGCAGATGTGGATCAATCTGGGCGACGTCCATCTGGAGGATTCCGGCCAGTAGTTTGGCAAGGATCTCGGTCAGGTAGGCGGTGGCCTCTTCGCTGGGCATCTGGGAGAGCGTGCGCAGCAGTTCCTCCTGGTCCAGGTCCCCGTCCTCGGCCTGTTCCGGTACCAGCTGTGAAAGCCGTGGGCTGGAGACGGACGGCAACACCTTCTTGAGACGTCCCATGTCGCTCCGGACGACGCCGGCGACCTCTGCACCGTCCCCCAGAAGTTCTTCGGCAGCGGAAAATGCCTCACTGGGGCGGAGCAGCCCGAAGCCGATGGCAGCCAGGGATTGACCCAGGCCGTTGCGGGCCACGTAGCCGGCCTCCCCGACAGCTCCCCAGGCGACGGCCAGTCCGGCCCGGCCCTCGCGGCGCCGACGCCGGACGAGTGCCTCGAGATAGAGGTTGCCCGCGGCGTAGGGCGCCTGCTTCACATTTCCGAAGGTCGATGTCTCGGAGGAGTACATCAGGAACAGGTCGCACTCCCGGTCCCGCAGGAGCAGGTCGAGGACCGCCGCACCGGCAATCTTGGGTGCCATGACCGAGGCCAGGCGGTCGCCGGACAGCTCGGTGAGCAAGGCGTCGTCCAGGTGCATCGCGCAGTGCACGACGCCGCGCAGCATGTTCCCGGTGGCGTCGATGTGGTCCACGACCTCACGCATGGCGTCCAGATCCGTGACGTCGGCCGCGTACACCGTTGCCGTCACGCCTCGCGCCGTCAGGGCTGTCACCACGTCCGCGGCCTCAGGGGCCTCGGAGCCACGGCGGCTGACCAGCGCGATATGGCGTGCGCCCAGTTCGGCGAGCCAATGAGCGGTGGCCGCACCGAATCCGCTGGTGCCTCCCGTGATCAGGTAGGTGGCCGTCGCGTCAAGGCGGGTGATCGTAGGAGTGCGCTCGATCAGAGGCGGTTCGTCCAGGGGGTCGAAGGTGACGACGACCTTCCCGATGTGCCGTGAGTGCTGCATGAGGCGGAACGCCTCGTCGACGCGTGCCGCGGGATAGGCGGTGTGCAAAAGCGGCCGGAAGGCCTTGGCCGTCAGCTCCTTCTTCGTCACGGCAAGCAGTTGTTCGGCCTCCCGTTCGTCCGCCAGTACTCCGATGAGGTCGAGGCCGAAGAAGGTGATGTTGTTGCGGAACGGCCGCAGCGGCAGCGATTTGCCCTCGTACATGTCCCGCTTGCCCAGTTCGACGAACCGGCCGCCAGGCCTGAGCAGCTCCAGACTGCGGACCATGCCCTCGCCGGCCAGCGAGTTGAGGACCACGTCCACGCCGCGACCCCCGGTGATCTTCTGCACCTCGGCTGCGAAGTCCAGGGTGCGGGAGTCCAGGACGTGTCGCACACCCAGCGAGCGCAGGAGGTCGCGCTTCAGGGCGCTGCCCGCCGTGGCGATCACTTGGGCGCCACATGTTTCCGCGTACTGGAGGGCGGCCAGGCCGACGCCGCCGGCCGCGCCGTGCACCAGGACCGTCTCGCCGGGCTGGAGCCGTGCGAGGGTGCCCAGACCGTAGCGGACGGTCGCGCAGGCGACAGGCAGGGTGGCAGCCTCGGCGAAGCTGACGTCGTCGGGCAGCGGCCACAAGGCCCGCGCGTCGGCCACCACGTGGGACGCCAGCGAAGCGGGGACCAGGCCTGCCACCCGGTCACCGGGCGCCAGTTCCGTCACGCCCTCGCCGCAGGCAACGACGACGCCCGCGCATTCCAGGCCGCAGCCTGCGGCTGTGGGGGTGCCTTCCACTGCTTCCGCAGGCAGCAGGCCGACGCTGCACATGAGGTCGCGGTAGTTCAGCGCGGTGGCCCGCACGTCCAGCAGTACTTCGCCCGGGCCGGGCTGCGGAAGCGCCCGCTCCTCCCAGGCGAGCTGGTAGGACAGGCCAGGGTTGTCCACTCGCAGGACGAACGGCACAGTACCGTCGGAGGGCTGGGCCAGGGCTCGGGGTCGTTCCCGCGGAACGAAGCGGTCCGCGGCGGTGAGCAGGACCTCGTCCTCCTCCGTGGGCCGCAGAATCTCCTGCGCCAGCCGAAGTGCGTCCGCTGTCGGGTCCGTGGTCCGTTCCAGAGTGACCCGGCGGCTGACCAGTCCGACCACCTCGTTGACAAGGCCGCGGGACATGCCCCACAGGGCAGCGTCCAGCTCGTGCGTGACCTCGTGTGAGGGGATGGCGCCGCAAGGCTGGGTGACGAGCCACAACTCCGTTGGTGCGGCGGGCGACGCGTGGTCGATCGCGACGACCAACGAGCGCAGCAGCTCGGCCCGGCGGACGGCCTGGGCCGTCAGTTCGTGCGGTGCGGTTGCGAAGGTGTCCCCGAGAACGAGAACGACGGCGACGGTTTGCGTGCCGGGCTCGCCGTGAGCTTCCCGCAACACCTGTGTCCAGGTCGCGTCGTCGTCGGGCATGGTGATGACGCGCGCCGGACTGCCGTTCTGGGACATCGCGGTGGCGGCGCCGGTGGCCAGGTCTTGGTCGGCACCTGACTCGACCGCCACGATGAAGGCTGTGTCGTTCCGGTCCGGGGACGTCGTGCAGGGCTCTGCTGCGGCTCCGGTGCCGGTCGCGGTCTGACGGGGCAGGGCGACGACAGCGGGGGAAGCGGTCGCGCCCTCGGAAGGGACGGCGGCAAGCAGGACGGAGACGCCGTCATGCCCCTCGGGCGTCTCGTCTCCGGTTTGGAGTACCTGGGGGTAACCGCATTCCTGCAACAGCGTGATCCAGGCGTCTCTGGGCAGCAGCAAGGAGTGGGGACGCAGCTCCTTGTCGGTGTTGCCGTAGAAGCTGTCCAGGAAGCCGAAGAAGGGCACCAGGTCCAATGGGTTGTGGGGTTCCAAGGCCAGGAGCTGTCCGCCGGGTGCCAGGAGCGTTGCCACGTTGCGCAGGGCGTCCGCCAGGTCGGGTGCCGTGTGCAGGGAGTGTCCGGCGATGACGAGGTCGAAGCTGTGCGGCGTGTACCCCTGCCCGGTGGGGTCGTGGGCCAGGTCCAGGGTGCGGTACTCGACGAAGTCGTAGGCGGCGAAGCGGCTTTGCGCACGGGGAAAGAAGAAGCCCGAGACGTCGCTGAAGCAGTAGTGGGTGCGGTCGCTGGGAAGCACCGGCAACAGCGCAGCGGTGGCACCGCCCGTTCCGGCCCCCACCTCCAGGATGCGAAGTGTCCGCCCCTGCGGCCACCGGGCGACGATTTCACGGAGCAGGGCTTGAGCGATCTGATTGGGGAACCGAGCGGCCGGCAGGACGTCGTAGAACTGCTCCAGCGCCTGCGCGCTGTGATCGGCCACCAGGAGTTCCATGGGGTCGGCGTGACCGCGCAGGATGCGGCCCATCGCTCGTCCCTGGTGGGTGGCGAGGGCCAGCGCGCACGTGAAGGCCGGGCTGTCGGAGGCCACCTGACGTGTCAGGTGTACGGTGTCGGCCCGCGAGGCCGTCAGTTGCCAGTGCTCGTCGCCGATGGGCGTGAGCAGTCCGGCCTTCTCCATCAAGGGGAAGAGGAGCGGCCAAAGTCGCGCGTGCTTCGGCAGGGCTCCTCCTGCCACCAGGTCCGTCGTGGTGAAGGGCTGGGCGGGGTCGGGTACCAGCCCGGCGATGGCTGCCGCCATGTTCCGCGCCAGGTGCTCCTTCAACAGCATGGACGGGAGCGCGGGAGAAATGCGCTGCCGCGCCAACTCGCCGATGCTCCGGGCGGCGCCTTCGGCGATGCGTCGCGGCGAAGGCAGTGGCGACGGCGCGGCCGGCCTGTCCATGCGAGGAGCCGCGCGCAGTTCGGTGCGGTGCACCTGGACCGGGGAGCGCCGTGCAGCCGCGACGCGCCTCAGCCGGCAGCCCTCCAACTGGGCGCTCACGTGGCCGTTCTCGTCGGTGAGGACGATGTCCCAGCACACTTCGTTCGGTGTGCGGCTGCGTTCGCGCACCCACACCACGCCGTCGGGTGACGGCTCGTCCCACACCCGGACGGCGCCGATGGCCGTGGGCAGGAACGCGGACCCGTCCTCGACGAGTTCCCGCAGGAGCGGGGCCCCGGATTGCAGGGCGCCGTCGAGCAGTGCCGGGTGGGCCGTGTACGGGTGGGCCGGTGTGTCGTGCCGGTAGCGAGCCAGCACCTGGCCCGCGCCGACGTCGAGGCCGGTCAGAACCTGGAACGTCGGCCCGTAGTCGAGACCGCCGTCCGCGCAGGCCGCGTAGTGCTCCTCGCCCGTCAGGTGCCGCGGGCAGCTTTCGGCCAGGGCGTCGAGGTCAAGTGCCGCGGGGCGGGGGCGCAGCAGTGCGCGTACCCGGGCCCTGACGTGTGCGCGCGGCTCCGGCGTGCGGGTGCTGGTGCTGCTCACCGTCAGCATCCCGTCGTCCGGGTGCAGCGCCACCTGGGTGCGGATGCTGGGTGCCTCGGACCACGGCACCACCAGGGCGGTGAGGATGTCCAGGTGCTCCACCTCGACAGCCTGCCCGAACGTGGCGTGCCCGGCGGCGAGGGCCATCTCCGCGTAGCCGGTGGCGGGCATGACGACGGACCCGGCGACGCGGTGGTCGGTCAGCCAGGGGACGAGCGCCGGTTCGATGCTTCCCTCCCAGACCGGGTGCGGTGCGGTGACGCGTCCGCCGAGCAGGGGGTGCACGAGGGCACCGTTGCGGTGCCAGGTGTCCGCGTCGCCGTTCCAGTGCCGCTCGCGCTGCCAGGGGTACGCAGGCAGGCTGACGACGCGACCGGGCTGCGGGAAGTACCGGTCCCAGTCCGTTTCGGCCCCGGCGGCGATCAGCGCGGCGGGCACCACGGCCAGCTGCCGGGAGCCGCTCATGTCACGGCGCAACGTGGGGACGACGACCGCGCTCGTACCGGTACGCGCAGCAGTGATCCTTCGCAGATAGGTGCGCAGCACGGGGTGCGGACCGATCTCGACGAGGATGTCGCCGCCGTCGTCCACGGCCCGTTCGACGGCGCTGGCGAAGCACACCGGTTCCCGCACGTTGCGCCACCAGTACGCGGCGTCCAACGCGGTGCCCGAAACGCGGCCTCCGGTCACCGTCGAGTACATCGCGATGTCCCCCTCGCCGGGGGTCAGTCCTTGGAGCGCCTCGTCGAGGGCTTGGCGCTGGCCGTCCATGGCGCGGCTGTGGAAGGCGTAGTCGAGGTCCAGGTCGCGGAAGAACACCCCGTGGTCGTCGAGATGAGCACCGAGGGCGGCCAGTGCGTCCGCGTCACCGGCGATGGTGACGTCCTTGGGTCCGTTCACGCCGGCGATCTCGAGGGCATCGCCCCAGGGGGCGATCTCCTTGGCCGCCCGCTCGGGCCCGAGGCCGACGGCCGCCATACGTCCCAGGCCCGCCGTCCGCGCCTGGACCCGGCTGCGTTCGGCGATCACCCGGGCCGCCTGGGCGAGGGTCAGGGCGCCGCTGGTGTATGCGGCGGCCACCTCGCCGACGCTGTGGCCCAGCACCAGCGCGGGTGTGACACCCCGGTCGCGCAGGACGGCGACGATGCCGATCTGTACGGCGAACAGCAGGGGCTGTGCCACCTCGGTGGCGGTCAGCGACCAACGGTCGGCCGGCAACGCCAGTTCGTCCAGGACCGACCAGCCGAGCCGGGGTTGGAGTTCGGCGTCCACGTCCTCGACGGCCTTGCGGAACACCGGCTCCTCCCGGATCAGGTCGGTTGCCATGCCCGCCCACTGCGAGCCGTTGCCGGAGAAGACGAAGGTGACCCTGCCGCACGTCGCGGCCTGGGCGACGGCAGCGGAGAGGGCGTCGGTGCCGCCCGTGCCCGTTTCAGGGGCCCGGCCGGTCTCCTTGGGCCCCTCGCCACGGGCCAGGGACGCGAAGCCCCGGGCCGCTTCATGCGGTGACCGTGCGAAGACGGCTGCACGGTGTTCGTGCGCACCGCGGCGCAGGCACGAGGTGTACGCCAGGTCGTAGAACGCGTCGTCGTCCGCACCTGCCAGTCGTTCGGCCATGGCCGCGGCGGCCTCCGACAGTGCCTGTGGCGTGCGGGCGCTGGCCAGCAGGGGCAGCGCCTCGGTCGGCGCCGTGTGCGCAACGCGGGCCGGAACCTGCGGGGCCGCGGTGAGCACGACGTGCGCGTTGGCCCCGCCGAATCCGAAGGAGTTGACGCCTACGACGGGCCGGGCGGTCACGGACACCGGAAGCGCCTGCTGATGTGGGGTGAGACTGAGGCCGAGGCCGGTGAAGTCGATGGCCGGATTCGGGTTTTCGGCGTGCAGCATCGCGGGAATGGTGTTGTGCCGCAGCACCAGCAGCGCCTTGCACAGGCCCGCCATACCGGAGGCGGGTTCGAGGTGGCCGAGGTTCGTCTTCACCGAACCGATGGGCAGTGCGCCGCTGATGCGGCGTACGCCCAGGGCCCGTCCGATGGCCTGCGCCTCCAGGGGGTCGCCGACGGGGGTTCCGGTGCCGTGGGCCTCGAAGTAGACGACCTCGTCCGGATCGACTCCGGCTTCTGTGTAGACGTGGCGCAGCAAGTCCTCCTGCGCTTCGGCGCTGGGCAGCGCGAGGCCCACCGTGTGGCCGTCGCTGTTGGTGCCGCTGCCGAGGATGACGCCGAGCACGCGGTCCCCGGCGGACAGGGCGTCCGCCAGCGGTTTGAGGACCACCATGCCGCCGCCCTCGGCGCGCACGAAGCCGTCGGCTTCCGCGGAGAACGCGGCGCAGTGTCCCTGCCTGGACAGCATGGACGCCTGTGAGAACCCTACGTAGTGGTAGGGACTGAGCAGGATGTTCGCTCCGCCGCACAGTGCCACCCGGCTCGTGCCCTCCCACAGGGTGTGGCAGGCACGGTCCAGAGCAACCAGCGAGGACGAACAGGCGGTGTCCACCGCCATGCTGGGGCCGCGCAGATCGAAAGCGTGGGAGAGGCGGTTGGCTGCGATGGAGGAGGCCGCGCCTGCCATCGTGTAGGGGCTGACCGTTTCCAGCGACATCATCTGCAGAGCCCCGTAGGAGGCGTCGGAGATGCCGACGTAGACAGCGGTGTCGGAACCGGCGAGCCGCGTGGGTGCGATGGCCGCGTCGTCCAGCGCCTCGGCCGCCAGTTCCAGCAGGAGCCGGTGCTGCGGGTCCATGTGGGCGGCTTCCTTCGGCGAGATGCCGAAGTAGGCGGCATCGAAGCCGGCGATGTCGTCGAGGAAACCACCGGCGGAGGTGTAGCTGCGCCCGGTGCGCATCATGTCGTCGGCCACGAAGCGGCGGGCGTCGAACCGGTCGTGCGGTGCGTCGCCGACCGCCTCCCGTTCCGTGCACAGAGCCGTCCACAGCCCGTCCATGTCGTGGATGCCGCCCGGCAGGCGGCAGGAGACGCCGACGATGGCGATGGCTCTCTCTGGGGCGGCAGAAAACAGGTCCTCGGTCACCGGACGGCCTTTCGGTCTACAACGGGGGGCAAAACATCCCAGATCGCTCCGCACTGTAGCCAGTTGGGGGTGACGCGCAGTCAGGAAGATCACCCCAGTGCGCGCGGTTTCTCGTATTCACCCGTGCGAGTGGCGACGTCCCACGATGACGTCGGCCGCTCGTCCGAGTGGCTGTGCGCGGGCACGCCTCGTACGACGGTCAGGGCCCGAGGAGGCGGCGTAGCGTCTGGGCCGTCGCCTCGCCCTCTCTTCCTCAGGAGCCCCCCTTGTCCGTCCTGCTCACCGGTGCGACCGGATTCCTCGGCTGCCGCATCCTGCGCGAACTCCTGGCTCGTGGTGAGGACGTCACCGTCCTGGGCCGCGGCACGCCGGAGGAACTGCGCGCTCGGGTCGATGCGGCTGTGACGTGGCTGGACGCCCCGCCGCTGGCCGACGAGGCCCTCGCGGGCGTCCGCTACGTCAGCGGCGATCTCACGCAGCCGGGGCTTGGCCTGACATCCCAGGACAGGGCTCGCGTCACGGAGGGCCTCACCGGTCTCTGGCACTGCGCCGCCATGATCGTCCTTGAGGGGGACCCGGCTTTGCTGCACCATGCCAACGTCATCGGCACCCGCCGCGTGCTGGAGCTGGCGGACGAAGCCCCTGACGCGCGCGTGTTGTTCCTGAGCACCGCCTACGTCGCCGGACGGCGCCGCTCGGGCCACGTCAAGGAAACCGACCTGCTGGACCGGGACGGGTTCCAGACGCTCTACGAGGAGTCCAAGTACACCGCCGAGCGTCTGCTGCACGCCTGGGCGCGTGCGGAAGGGCGGGACGTCACCGTGTTCCGCCCCAGCCTGCTGGTCACCGACCGGCCGGTGCCTGCCGGACTGCCCGAGCAGCCGACCGACGTGGCGATCCGGTTCATCGAGAACGCCATGCGCAACCGCACGGCCGAGCATGCGGCGGAGCGAGAGCTGCTGGGTGGCCCGCGCGGTGATGCGGCGCAGCAGCCTGAAATTCTGCAGTACCGCATCGAGGGTGATCCCGAGGGCACGCTGAACCTGCTCCAGGCCGACTATGCGGCCCGGGCCATGGTGTTGGCGGCATCGTGCGACAAGCCCGCGCCGGGTGTCCGTACTCTGCACGTCACCCATCCGCAGAGCGTGAGAATCGCGACGGTGACCGGTGCCCTGCAGACCCGCTTCCCGGGCCTGCTGATCAGCATCACCCCGGAACTGTCCCACCCCACGATCCCGGAGCAGCTTATCGCGAAGCACGGGACGCGACTGCTGACGTTCAGCGCCCAGCGGCGCTCGTACGACCGGAGCAACCTCCTCGCGACGGTCGGTGACCTCCCGGCCCCCGACCCCGTCGACCATGACTACCTGCTGCGTGCCTTCGCAGGGGCGGAGGCCCCGGCGCACGTGTGAGTCCCGGGCTCCGCCTCGGGCAGGGAACATACCGCCGAGCCGATGACGCGGATCACGCCTGGACGACGCCGGTGTCGCGGCCGTCACGGTGACGCGAACCCGCGCTGCGACACAAGGCGTTGATTTGCCCGCTCCAGAGTTCTCCCACGTCGGCGGCGTCCGGAAGAGCGGCATCGTGCACGACGGCGAGCCGCGCGAGCGAACGGTGGTACGTGAGGGCCGCATAGAGCAGATGGCCTTCCATGAGTGCCCCCACCGAGGCGGCGTCGAGGGCGCGACAGCCGTCGAACGAAAGCTCCGGCACGCGGTAGGGCACGTAATTGCAGCAGACCGGCGCGGTGCGGGGGGCCATGACGGCCCTGGCGGCGGCCTCGGCCACACGATAGGGAGCGTGCTCCTGAAGGAAGCGGGAGGTAGCCGCGCGCCCCTGCTTCTTCGCGCGCAGGGTGGCCCGGTGGACCTGGGCGAGTCGCTCCCAGGGGTCGGAGAGGTGACACGGCAGCGGGACACGAGTCATTGCCAGATAATTGCCTGGCAGGGTCTCCTCGCCCGCGCGGCGTGTCGACATGGGCATGGACACCGGCAGGCTGCGGAGTTCGTCCGGGCTCGTACCGCGGTTCAACGCCAGCTGGCGCATCGTGCCCGCCATGGCTGCGAGGTACACGTCGTTGGTAGTGACTCCCGCGCTCCGGCCCACCTGAGAGAGCCATTCGTAGGGAAGAGAAACGCAACTGAGGCGGGAAGAACCACTGGTGGGCCCCCTTAGCCACTGCCAGGGCAGGGCGGGAGGGGAGTCGAAGAGCAGCCCGGACGCGGCATCAGCGAGCAAACGCCCCGCGCACAGAAGGGAGAAGCCGTTCCGCGGAACCGTTGTGCCGGGCGGTGACGTGCCCCCGAAAAGGCTGTTGATCAGATGTGCGCGCCCCGTTCCGTCAGTAAGCGCATGGTGAGAACGGAAGAAGAGCAGCCACTCCTCCCTGCGGTAACCGTCTGCGAGCCACACGTCCCAGGGCGCGGCCGGAGCCGGCGCCAGGGGCGCCCGGCGCAGCTCGTCGGCCACCTCCTCCCACGGTGTGCCCAACGGCGCCGCATGGCGGCGCACGTGATCCTCCAGCCGGACCTCGACCGGCACTCGGCGGATGCGGCCCCCGACGTCCTGCAGACGGTGACGCAGCACCGGCTGTGCACCGAGATGCGCGGCCAGGTGCTGCCGAAGCCGGTCTGGATCCGGAGGGGCGCCCGCAAAACGCAGAAGTGTCCCGACGATTTGGGGGTGAGGGCTCTGCGACAGGTGGTAGACGGCGTCCACAGGGTTGTCGTACATGCGGCTCTATCCTTTGTCGCCCACGCTCTTGGTCTGTTGGTCAGGCAGGCGCTCGCCGTCGCGTGCCGCGGGAAGCCCAGCGCGCGGCCCCTCGCTGGTGTGACGGAGCCGGCGCTCCAGGCCGACGCGCCGGTGCAGCGCGGCCAAAGGGCGCGGCGCCCACCAGTTTGCGTGACCGGTGAGCTGCATGAACGCCGGAACCAGCACGCCGCGTACGACGGTGGCATCGATGAGGACCGCGAGAGCGAGCCCGCAGCCGACGAGTTTGAGCAAGGTGATGCTCGAGGACACCAGGGGCAGCAGGGCGATCGCGAAGATCACCGCCGCCACAGTGATCATCCGTCCTGTGCGGGCGAGCCCTGCGACGACTGCCGCCCGGTGATCGCCGGTCCTCCGGTACTCCTCCTGGATACGGGAGATGAGAAACAGCTCGTAGTCGACGGAGAGAGCGAACGCCGCACCGAAGACCAGGATGGGCATGGACGTCTCCAGCTCGCCGGTCACGGTGAAGTCCCCGACCAGAGTGCGCAGATGCCCGTCCTGGAACACGTACACCATGGCCCCGAAGCTCGCGCCCAGGCTCAGCGCTCCCATGATCACCGCCTTCACCGGGATGAGCACCGAGCCGGTGAAGAGGAACAGCAGCAACAGCACCGCTGCGACCACGATGGCCGCGGCCGCGGGTAGCGCTCCGAGGACGGCGTCCTTGGTGTCCAGCACCCGGGCCGGGCGCCCGGAGACGAGATGGCGTCCCGGGGAGGGCAGCGCGCGCAGCTGCCGCACCAGCGGCTCATCCGCGGCAGGCGGTCCGTCGGCCATCACCGACAGCCAGGTGGAACCGGTGGTGACGTAGAGCAGCGAGTCCACCGACGGTTCCTGCGTGCGGCGCCCGTCGCGATAGGTGCCCAGAGCAGTGGCCACCTCGCCCGCCGCGGGCAGCGCGGAGACCCTGCGCGCGTAGGCGTCGAGATCCTGCCGCTGATCGACGGCGTCGGTGTCCGGCAGCAGCACGGCCAGCGCCCTCGTCCATGGCAGAGGAAACTCCCGCCCGATGCGCGTGGCCGTGGCATGGGATTCCGCTTTCTCGGGCAGGACCCGCTCGTCCGTGACACCGAGACGGACGTGGGCGAACGGCACTGCCAGAGTCAGCAGGAACAGCGCCGCACAGCCGCCCGCCACCACCGGTCGACCGGTGGCCAGGCGCGCCGCACCGAGCCACCACGCGCTACGGCCGGCACGCCCATTGCGCCGCAGGGACGCGAACGGGTCCAAGCGGTCGATGCGGCGGCCGATGACCACAAGCATGGCCGGCAGCACCAGACGCGTGGCCGCGGCCGCCAGCACCACCACACTGATGCCCGCCAGCGCCAGGGAGCGCAGAAATCCCAGCGGGAAGGCCAGCAACGCGGCAAGGCAGATCACGACGGTGCCCGCGGAAAACACCACGGTGCGGCCCACCGTGCGCATCGTCGTCTCGACCGCCGCGTGCGGCGCCGCGCCCGCGGCCAGCTCCTCGCGATAGCGGCTGACCACGAACAGGGCGTAGTCGACGGCCAGCCCGAAGCCGAGCGCCGTGGTGATGTTGAAGGCGAACGACGACAGCGGCAGGTACATGCTCAGCACGCGAAGGACCGCGAAGGTGCCGGCCACCGCCACCGCGCCGATGACCGCAGGCAGCAGCGCCGCCGTGAACGACCCGAACACGAACAGCAGCACCATGAAGGCCAGGGGGGCGCCGAGGAGTTCGGCACGGATCAGTTCGTCATGGCTCAGCTCGGTCGCCTGCGCCATCACCCAGGCCGGCCCGGTTGCACTGACCGTGAACTCGCTCTGCGCCCCGGTCAGTTGTGGCACCAGATCCGCCGCTCTGCGCGCGGCCGCGTCCTCGTCACCCCGCAGGTCCACCATGACCAGGGCGGCCCGGCCGTCCTGGCTCAACAGCCTGCCGTCCCCCACCGTCCAGTAGGAGACGACTTCCCGCACGCCCGCCTCACCAGCCACTCGGTCGGTGAATTGCTGCCCCGCACGCATTACTTCGGCAGAGTCGGCGGGCTTCGGCGAGCGCACATACAGCACCAGGTCGGGAATCCCCGCGGCGAAACGCTGCTGGAGCAGTGCGTCCGTGCGGGTCGCCTCGGTCCCCTCGGCGATGTAACCGCCGTTGGACAGCCGGCCTGGCGCCGCGAACGAGGTCAGCGCCATCACGATCCCGACAGCCGCAGTAGCGAGCAACACCCACCAGGGACGCCCTGCGGTGCGGTGTGCCGCATCGCCCGGTCTGTGCCACCGGCCGAACAGGCTGCCCTTGGAAGGCCATCGCATGTCGGTCCTTTCGTCGACACGCTGATCCTGACCAAAAAGACATCCACGGGTCAAACCCCTATTAGCCCTAAAGAGTAAGGAATCCTGATTAGTTGGCACGTCGAGGGCGATACGCTCACCCGGTTCGTGAACGATGGAAGCCGGGCGGCATGCAGTCGAACCGCCCGGTCTGCCACACGCATCATGAGCCGCCACACCGACCAGAGGAGAACCCCCATGCCTGCTGTGCGTCACCTGCGAGCCGCCGCCGTGACGGCGACCGCACTTCTGACCCTGTTCGCCACGGGTGCCGCAAGCCAGGCCGGGCCGCGAACGGCCGCTCCCGCCCCAGCCACCTCTGCCGCCGTCCAGGGCACCCTCAGGTGCTCCCTGGTGACCGCCCCCGGCCAGCGCATCACCTTTTCGCCCGCCGTCACCGGCGCCACCCGCAAAATCTCGGCCCGCGGAAGCGCTGATCTGAACAACTGCACGTCTCCCAACGGCCGTCAGTCCCGTATCGCCTCCGGCCGGCTCACGATGGCGGGCACCGCGCAGGCCAGCTGCAGGCGCGCGAGTTCACTCAGCGGCAAGGGCACCGTCACCTGGTATGCCGGTCCGAACCGCACCGGCCGGGTCCTGGGGCGCTCGACACTGGCCCCGGCCCCGGGCGGCACTCGCGGATACACCGCCGCCGACTCCTTCCTCAACGGAACCGTGGTCTCCGGCCTGATGGCCCACCGGGCCTACTCCGGATCCGCGGTGCCCACCAACAATGTGCGCCGGTGCTTCAGTACGGGCGTCAAGTACCTCCAAGGACGAGGCGCGTTCAGCATCCGCTGAACCGCCGGCACAACACCGCCGGCGAGGGCTGCGAAGGGGACCGGTCGATGACCGGCCCCCTTACGCACTTCGTGGCCCTTGCGCCGAAGCGCGCGGGTGATCGGGCGGGCGCCATAAGTGCCGCCCGAGGTGGCGTGGGCCTCCTCGATCAGCGGCATCAGCCCCTCGTCGCGGAGCCGACGGGCCGACTTCGGCCGCTTCTTGCGGGCGGAGTCGGCCCGACGCCGACAGCTCCAGAACCCGGCGGACGGGATCGGCCCCAGGGCCCCTGTCGCGCATCGAGGCGGCCCAGTCAGGGGGTGTTACGACGTATGGGGAGGAGGGCGGCGATGCCGGCCGAGATGAGTACGGGCCGTTCGTCTTGCCTTCCTCGCCTGCCCGCGCCCAGGCTCTCCGTGACGCGTGCCGTGCCACAGCGTCCGCAGGGAAGCTGCGGCCGCAACTGACATCTGCACGGCATGATCGCGCCAAGGACATGCCAACAGCGCGTATGAAGCGTGTAGGGTCGGGCGCGGAGTGCCGGGAAGCCTGGTCGGCGATGGGGACACGTGTCTTTGCCGATCGAGAGGTTCTTCTCATGGTGCTCGTCGCCGTCTTCGGTGCCGCGTTGCTCGTCGCGGTGCTGCTGTCCGGGCTTGCGGCCCGGACCGTGCTGTCCACCTCCCTGCTCTTCCTTGTCGGTGGGGCGCTCGTCAGCGACGGTTTCCTGGGGCTGATCCATATCACCCCGGACAGTGAGATCGTCGCAGTCACCGCTGATCTGGCCCTGTTCGCGGTGCTGTTCACCGACGGCATGCACGTCTCGTTCCCCAAACTGCGCGAGAACTGGAAGAACCCGGCCCGGGCTCTCGGGCTCGGCTTGCCCCTGGCCTTCGTCGGCATGGCGCTGATCACTCACTACCTTGTCGGGCTGGACTGGACGACTTCGTTCCTTGTCGGTGCTGTACTGGCGCCGACCGACCCGGTCTTCGCCTCGGCGATCGTCGGCCGCAAGGAAGTCCCCTCGAAGCTGCGGCAGCTGCTCAACATCGAAAGCGGTATCAACGACGGACTCGCGCTTCCGGTCGTGCTGATCCTCATCGCCGCCGCCGGTCCGGCCGCGGACACTGCCGAAGCGTCGCTCGGGGCCATCGGACTGGAGCTCGTTCTGGGCCTGGTCTTCGGCGTCGTGCTGCCCCTGGCCGCGAACAGTGTCGTACGCTTTCGCCTGCTCGGGGCGGAACCCAAGCTCCAGCCTCTGCTGCCGCTTGCCATCGGCATCATGCTGTACGCGCTGTGCCACCTCACGCACGCGAACCCCTATCTGGCCGCGTTCTCCGCCGGTGCCGTCCTCACCGCCGTGGCACCGGAAGGCAAGACCGCCTTCGAGCCACTCGGCGAAGCCCTCTCGGAGCTGGCCAAGTTCGCCGCACTCCTGGTTTTCGGAGCACTCCTGACACCGCAGCTCTTCGGTGACCTGCCGATCGGCGGCTACATCGCGGTCATCCTCGCAATCGTGCTGATCCGGCCTGGATCCTTGCTGCTCTCGCTCATCGGTACGCGCTTCGACCGCCGCGAGCGGCTGGTCGCCGCGTGGTTCGGGCCCAAGGGATTCGCCTCGGTGGTGTACGGCCTGCTGGTACTACAGGCCGGCATTCCCCAAAGCGAAGAAGCCTTCACTCTCATCGCCGTCTGCATCGCCTTCTCGATCGTCGCCCACAGCAGCACCGACGTACCCATCGCCCGCCTCTTCGACGTCGACGACCTGGCCGGTATCCCCTCGGCCGAAGACGACAGCGACCGGTCGGCCCAACCGATCGCCGCAGCCGCCGCCTGCAACGAAGAGGGACAAGGGAGGGCCAAGTAAATCGTGCCCGCCAGTGGAATCTAGGAGTGCAACCAGGGCCGGCGCCCCGGCAGGCTGCTTCGGGCCCAGACCACAGGTACTCGGTCCGTCGGCATCGTCACCGCCGAAGGCAGTACCCGCGGCCCGGTGGAGGTGCCTGTCGGCAAACTTGTCGCGCTGAGCAAAGAGCGGCCACGTCTGCTGCTGCGAGGGCTGCGCGAGCAACTGCGGGGAGGCGGCTCTGCGCGAGTGAACTCTGCGCTTCCGACAGGCCGGTGAGGTGCCCCTCCAGGTGCACGCGCAGCTGCCGACCTACGGCGAGAGGACGTCACCGAGGCGCCCGGACTCGCATCCCCCTCGCCCGGTTCCCGACGGGCAAGGGTTGCATGGTCCCGTCCAGCTCCGGACCGCTCCGCGCGCCAGAACCGGACCGGTGCGGCCGGCAGCGGTCAGGACTGTGCGGTCAGTGGGCCCGGTCGTGTGTCCAGCGTCCGGCCAGGGCCTGCTCGACCTGCTGGGCCAGTTCGGTGAGCCGGGAGTGATCGGCGGCGTGGAAGTCCTGGACGGCGGTGGTGGAGCGCAGCCGGGCGAGTGCGGCGACGATGGGCGGGTGTTGGCCGGCTGCCGTGTTCCAGGAGAGTTCGCGCAGCAGCATCAAGATGCGGGCCAGGACGGCGGGTTCGGCGGCGCCGTAGCGCAGGGGCTGGGCCACTGCCAGATCGAGGAGGTTCTCCAGGTCCGGGCGTTGCAGCACAACCCTGACCTGGTGCTGGCCGTCGCGCAGCAACCGGGGGCCGAGGTCACGGTGTGCCAGGTCGCACAGCAGCGCGGAGGAGGAGGAGTGGGACAGGGCGTGGACAGCGGTGGTCGGGTCGTTGATCCCGGGGGACAGCGCTTTGGCGATGATGTCGGTGAGCTGGCGGAGTCCGAAGGCGACGTCCTGGGCGTCGGTACGTTCGGCGCCGGTGGAAACCGCTTTGACGGCTTTTCGGACCAGACGCGCCCGGGTCTCTGGAGAGAAGGGCTCCTCCGTGCGCGGCCGGGCGGCTCCCATGGGCGTGCCGACGATCAGAGAGCTGCCGGGGAGGCGGTCGATGAACAGGACGGCGTCGGCGTCGACGGCTGCCCCCAGGAGAGCTTCCTCGTCCACGGCGGTCAGGAAGCCGGACGTTTCGCCCCACAGGGGCAGCGCGTCGACGGGCGGTACCGGATCGGCGAGATCCTCGGCATGGTCATCGGTGCCGCCCTGCTGTGGGGCAACGTCCAGACGACGGTCCTGGCGATCACCCTGGCGTTCGTCTTCGGCTACTCGGTCACGCTGCTCGCGGTCCGGCGGGCCGGCCTGGACTTCAAGAGCGCGATCAAGGTGGCGCTGGCCGCGGACACCGTCTCGATCGCGGTGACGGAGTTCGCCGACAACGGCATCGTCGCCCTGACGCCTGGGGCGATGGACGCCCACTTGTCGGGCGCATTGTTCTGGTCGGCGCTGCCGGGCGGTTTCGCCGTGGCCTTCGTGATCACGACGCCGGTGAAAGTGGATGATCGGCCGGGGCAAGGGCCACGCGGCCGTCCACGCCTACCACTGACCTCAGCCGTACGGCAATGCGCCCGGCCGCACCCTTACGGTGCGGCCGGGCGCATTCGCGTGGACGGGCGTTACCTTGGAGGTACCGGGGGCTTCGATGGCGGCCGCCCCGGATCCGCCGGCCTCGCGGGGAACGGAGGCATCCTGATGTCCAGCACCGTCAAGGACATGCTCGCCACCTACCCGGCCGACCTCGGCGACATCGACCAGGCCAAGCTCACCGCTTGTATCGAGGAGTGCATCGCCTGCGCGCAGGCGTGTACGGCGTGTGCGGACGCCTGCCTGTCCGAGGGCATGGTGGGCGATCTCGCCAAGTGCATCCGTACCGACATGGACTGCGCCGACATCTGCACCGCCACCGCCGCGGTGCTCTCGCGGCACACCGGCTACGACGCCAACATCACCTGCGCGATCCTGAAGGCGTGCGCCATGGTCTGCAAGGCGTGCGGCGACGAATGCGTACGGCACGCGGACATGCACGAACACTGCCGTATCTGCGCGGAAGCCTGCCGAAGCTGCGAGCAGGCGTGCAACGAACTCATCACCTCACTCGGCTGACGCTCGCCCGTTATCCGTCCGCCCGGAGGCCGATGTCCCGGCCGGCAGGTCGCCAGCCGCGGACCCGCTCGTCCGAGGGGATACGCGCCCCACAGGAGGACTACGGCCGACGTGACGCTATGCTCCCCGGCATGGCTGTGGCCCGGGCGACCCGTAGCGCGCCGCGGTCCCGCTCTCGTGCGGCGGGCCCGTGGCGAACGTGGGTGCTCACCGCGCTTCTCCTGACCCTGGTGTACAGCCACGGTGTCAGCGCGGAGAGCGCCTCAGGCCATGCCCACCTCGGGGCGCCGACCAACGCGGCTGCCCCGAACGTTCCGGACCCGGGTTCCGCCGAGCACAGCCACGAGGCCCCCGGCCCGCGCCCCGGCCAGGGGCACACCGACCACCAGGATGCTCCGGAGCCCGATCACGCCGCTCACCAGTGTGTGTCCGGTCAGCCCCAACAGGGCGCTGCGCTGCCCGTCCCGTGCGAGACCCCGACCCCTTACCGGCCTCCGTACGCGTATGCATCCGTCGCCGTTCGATTCGTCCCGGCCCTCCGGGCATCTGCGCCCGTGCCGGACTCAGCGGTCCTACGGATCTAGGCCCTCACGCCCGCCCATCGGCCGACGCCCTGTCGGGCACACCCGCGAGCCGACTCCGCCAGCGCACCAGCGTCGGCTCGGCCATGCCGCGCGATGCGCCTTGGCCGACCTGCGATGACGTGCGAACGCGCAGCGATGGCCGGCTCGCGCTGCGCCGTGCCCGGCGGGTCCGATCTTCGGCCTCCTCCCTGCCCGCCTGCCTCGTTGAGAGTCCCAGGCAGGCCCCACTGAACTTCCCTTGAAGGGTCCGCTTTGTCTTCCTCGCCCCATCTCGCCACGACGACCCCGCCCCCCTCGCAGCCGACCCGCAGCCAGCGCCGCTCCAACAGCAGACGGGAAAACGCCTCCCTGCCGTGGCGCTATCTCGGCTACGTCGGCTACTACGTGGGGGCCGGCCTCATCAGCGGAGCCGTCGTCCACCACCCCATGGCCCCCGCCCGTTACTCGCTGATCGCCGGGTCCGGCGTACTGGTCTTCCTGCTCGCGACCGTACTCAACGACCTCATCCTGGCGTCCGAGAGGCAGCCCCTGTCACGCATCCTGCGCGTGCTCGGCACCTCGACGATGCTCTCCTTCGGCCTGGGCATGCTCAGCGGCGGCATGCAGCACTTCGCAGACCTTCCTGAACGCTGCGCCGTGCTGATACCGCTCGGCATCGTCCTGTCCTTCGTCACCTTCTTCCTGAAGGAGGCGAAGAGGCCGTGGCGGCGCATCTTCAGCCTCATGGGGCTGGCAATCCTCGTCTTGACGGCCCTCACCTTCCTCGGCCTTCGCCACATCGCCCCCACCATGGCCGAGTCCGGAGGCGGACACAGCCACAGCGATGTCGTGCCCGAGAAGGAAAGCGGCGAAGGCCACGAGAGCGACCACAACAGCGGCACCGCCGATCCGACCTCCCAGCCCACTTCTCCGAACGCCACCCAACCCGGCAAGGAGCCCGGGCACGACGGGGGACACCAGCACTGAGCCGACCCGCGCCCGCCGTCACAAGGCAGTCGGACGGAAGCCGGCTGCTGGGAGGTCATCGGCATGGCCCCCCTTCCAGAAGGCGGCCGTCACCGCCATGGCGCTCGCGCCGCCTCGCTGAGGAACGGAGGGGCGTGGAGCGCCGGATGCCACCGGCCCGTGACCGGGAGGAACCACTCGATGGTGATGTCAGAGCTGGAGAGCAAGGTCCAGAAGCTGGAAACGGCTCTCGCCGTGCAGGAGGCGTCCATGCCGGGGGCCCAGGCCACGCGGGCGGCGACCCAGGCGGGCATGAATCGATCTTCACCCCTGCACAGACCGGCACCTGGGCGGTGATGGCCACGGGCAGCATCGCCCTGCTGACCGGGATCTTCCTCGGTATGGCCATCGCCAAGGACTGACCAACGACTCCAAAGCCAGAGCGGCTCGCCGCCTCTACCGCCCCGCCGGACTGCGAGTGCGATGCTGGTGGCGCATTCGAGGCGCGGCGTGACGTCGGCCTTCACGACCTGGTTGGGGCCGTGAAGGCCGACGTGCGTTGGGGGTGGGTGCGGTGTCGATGCAGCCGA
>NZ_BAAAUD010000112.1:0-33375 GCF_039533765.1 Streptomyces enissocaesilis
CCGCCAAGCACGCCGTCCTCCTCGCCGTCGCCAGCCTCAACGAAGCCCTCAACACCACCCCCTGACCCGCCCCGACGGCGGCCGCCACCACACCCACACCACCCAGCGGGCGCGAAGGTAAATACCCGACGAGCAACGGTTAGGACCAGCATGAGCGACTCGCAGGCGCATACTGCACAGATCATCGACAACGCAGAGGCGAACAGGTACGAAGCCTTCGTCGACGGTGAGCTGGCTGGTTTCGCTGAGTACATTCGCACCAAGAACCTCATCGCCTTCGTGCACACGGAGGTGAACGTGGGCTACGAAGGCCAGGGCATCGGCGCAGCGTTGGTCCGCTCCTCATTGGACACGGCACGTACTGCCGGCCTTGCTGTGCTGCCCGTCTGCCCCTTCTATGCGGGCTGGATCGCCCGGCACCCCGAGTACCGGGAACTCGTCTACACGAGCAGAAGCAAAGTGAACGACTGATGTCTGCGCCACCCCCTGATTCTGAAGATCGCACATGGCGGACCGGATCCAAACGCTACGAGACTGCTGGTATCGCCGTCAGCTATGAGTCGCGGATCTGCCTGCACCAGGCTGAGTGCATCAAAGGCCTGCCGACGGTATTCGACGTCGAACGCAGGCCATGGATCGACGTCGGCGCTGAGCCCGCAGAAGACATAGCCGCAGTAGTGCGGCGTTGTCCCAGCGGCGCCCTCCAGTACCGCCTGGCCGGGGAGCGTGATGAGGAACCATCACGGCCCACTCGAATACAGCGCCATTCGGGCGGAACACTTTACGTGCGGGGTGACCTGCATATAGAGACAGCGTCGGGTGACCGCCATGAGACGAGGGCCGTGCTGTGCGGATGCGGCCTGTCCGCCAATCAGCCTTTCTGTGACAACAGCGGACGCTGCGCGGAACACTCTTGAATATGTTCAGATAGCGGGGCCGTGGGGATCCGCCGTCTCTTATGGTGGACATATGGATGAAAAATCTATTTCTCTCTCGGACACTGAAACGCAGGCATGGCGCGGGCTACTGCAGATGAATGAACTGCTGGTCAGCCGCACGAATCGTCCCATCCAAAATGACTTCGGACTGTCCGAAGCTGATTGCGCTGTGCTGACGGAGTTAACTCAAGATCCTGAGGGATGGATGCGAATATCCGATCTGGTCGGCAACCTCGGATGGGAAAGAAGTCGGATTTCGCACCAGCTCGGCCGCATGGCAAAGCGAGGGCTCGCCGTCAGGAAGCAATACGCTGCCGACAGGCGAGGGGCTCTTGTCGCTGCCACCGGAAAAGGTCGATCGGCTATCACTGTAGCCGCCCCTCGTCACACCGAGGAAATTAGCAGACTATTTTTCGACCATCTTTCTCCACGTCAAATAGTTCTTCTTATGGAAATCACCGACCGCATCATCAAGGTGATTCGCGCCGATACCACAGCTCCATGAACGCTCTATATGCCCGACAGCATGGGGGAAAAATGACACAGGCCACCGAGACGCCACGGACCGTCATCATGACCGTGGATGATGACCCGGGGGTCTCCCGTGCTGTCGCCCGGGACCTGCGGCGGCGCTACGGCGCTTCCTACCGGATCGTGCGCGCGGAGTCCGGCGAATCCGCACTGCAGGCACTGCGCGAGCTGAAGCTCCGCGGCGACCTAGTGGCCGTACTCATGGCCGACCACCGCATGCCGCAGATGAACGGCATCGAATTCCTCGAGCAGGCCATGGACATATACCCGAGTGCGCGGCGCGTCCTGCTGACCGCATACGCGGACACCAACGCGGCGATCGATGCGATCAACGTCGTCGACCTCGACCACTACCTGCTCAAGCCCTGGGACCCACCGGGAGAGAAGCTCTACCCGGTCCTGGACGACTTGCTCCAAGCATGGCACACAGGCGACCACCGGCCGGCACCAAGCATCAAACTGATCGGACACCGCTGGTCGGCCCAATCCTCCGAGACCCGCGAGTTCCTGGCCCGCAATCAGGTGCCCTACCGCTGGTACTCGGCCGATGAACCCGAGGGGCAGCGGCTGCTGTCCGCCGCGGGCCAGGACGGGCAACGACTGCCCGTCGTGATTACCCCGGACGGCACGCCGCTGGTCGAGCCGGACACCCGTGACCTCGCCGCGCGGGTGGGCCTGGCAACCACCCCGGCCACCGACTTCTACGACCTGATTGTCATCGGAGGCGGCCCGGCTGGCCTGGGCGCCGCCGTCTACGGCGCCTCCGAAGGGCTGCGAACAGTGCTGGTGGAGCGCTCGGCGACCGGCGGGCAGGCCGGGCAGAGCTCACGGATCGAGAACTACCTGGGTTTTCCCGACGGTGTCTCCGGCGGCCAGCTCACCGACCGCGCACGCAGGCAGGCCGCCAAGTTCGGTGCCGAGATCCTTACCGCACGCGAAGTGACAGGACTCGAGGCCAACGGCGCGGCGCGCATCGTGCGCTTCTCCGACGGCTCAGCGATAGCCGCCCACAGCGTCATCCTCGCGACAGGCGTGTCCTACCGACAGCTTCCCGCCCCGGGCGCCGACGAACTGACCGGCCGCGGCGTCTTTTACGGCTCGGCGCTGACCGAGGCAGCCTCCTGCGAAGGCCACGACGTATACATCGTGGGCGGCGCCAACTCCGCAGGCCAGGCAGCAATGTACCTAGAGCGCAACGCCAAGTCGGTGACGCTGCTGGTGCGGGGATCCTCCTTGACAGCATCGATGTCGCACTACCTGATCCAGCAGATCGAGCAAACCCCCAACATCCAAGTCCGCTGCGGCACAGTCGTCGAGGCCGCACACGGCTCCGGCCACCTGCAGAAGCTCACCTTGCGTGACACGCAGACCGGCCGCAGCGAACTCGTCGACGCCCAGTGGCTGTTCGTCTTCATCGGCGCCGCCCCGCGCACTGACTGGCTGAACGGCACCGTCCTGCGGGACAAGCGCGGCTTCATCCTTGCCGGACCCGACCTCACCCCTGACGGACGGCCCCCCGCCAACTGGGAATTGGACCGGCCGCCGTATCACCTGGAAACCAGCATTCCCGGCGTCTTCGTCGCGGGCGACGCACGCGCAGAATCCGCCAAGCGCGTCGCCTCTGCCGTCGGCGAGGGAGCCATGGCCGTCATGCTCGTCCACCGCTACCTAGAGCAGTCATGAACAGGCGGCCCATGCTGTGCAGCGTCCAGGAGATCAGGCAACTGTTCCTGTTCGAGAAGCTGACACCCGAGCAACTGGGACGGCTCTGTGCCGAAGGCCGGGTGGAGCTGTTCGAGCCGGGCCTCGTCTACACCGAGGGGCAGCCCGCAACGTGCTTCTACGTATTGCTTGAGGGCACCGTCGTCCTTTCTCGCAGGGTCGGCGGAGACGACATAGAAGTCAACCGCACCAGCCGCCCTGGTGTGTATGCGGGCGCCATGCAGGCCTACCTCGGGGACCGGACCCCACAGGTCTACAACAACACTCTGCGTATCACCGAGCCGACGCGGTTCTTCGTGCTGCCGGCTCACACGTTCGCGGGTGTCGTGCAGGAATGGTTCCCCATGGCCGTCCACCTGTTGGAGGGCCTGTTCTTCGGGGTGAAAAACACGCAACAGGCCATCGGACAACGAGAACGGCTGCTGGCGTTGGGGTCGCTGTCCGCAGGCCTCACCCACGAACTGAACAATCCGGCTGCCGCGGCCGCCCGGGCCGCCGACACGCTGCGTGAACGCTTGGCCAAGATGCGCCAGAAACTCGCCGTGGTCACCGAAGGTCCGTTCACCCGAGAGTCGCTCGCGGAACTGATCAAATTGCAGGAGCAGGCAGTCGAACGCATAGACACAACGCCGTCACTCAGCCCGCTGCAAGCAGCCGACCGGGAGGACACCCTCACCGAGTGGCTGGAGGACCACGACATCGAGCAGAGCTGGCAGATGGCGCCCACCTTCGTCCAGGCCGGCCTGGACAACGAATGGCTGGACCGCGTCGCAACGATGGTGGACGAACAAACCCTGCCGGCGGCGATCGGCTGGCTCCACTCCGCCGTCGAGACCGAACTGCTCATGGACGAGATCACGGATTCCACCGATCGCATCTCGCACCTCGTCGACGCCGCCAAGCAGTACTCCCAGCTGGACCGAGCACCCTTCCGCATGACCGACGTCCACGAACTGCTTGACAGCACCCTTCTGATGCTGACCGGCAAGATCGGATCCCGGATCACGGTCGTCAAGCAGTACGACGAAACGCTCCCGAGGGTCCCCGCCTACCCCGCTGAGCTCAACCAGGTGTGGACCAATCTGATCGACAACGCAGTCGCCGCCATGAACAGCACCGACCGAGACGGCACCCTCACCGTGCGGACTGCGCGCGCCAACGACCAGCTGCTTGTGGAAATTAAGGACACCGGCACTGGTATTGACGCCGAGATCCGCGACCGGATCTTCGATCCGTTCTTCACCACCAAACCAGTGGGCGAAGGCACCGGTCTCGGCCTGGACATTACCTGGCGCATCGTCGCCAACAAGCACCATGGGCACCTTCGTGTCGAGTCCATTCCCGGCGACACGCGCTTCCAGGTACTACTTCCGATCACCGTTGCTCAACCCGACCCGACCCAGGAGCCAGCATGACCAGCAACACCGCAATCGATCCCACCGCTGCGCCGAGTGGCACCGGCTGTGTCGAGTGCCTAGCGACGAATGGTTGGTGGTTCCACCTCAGACGCTGCGCGCTGTGCGGGCACGTCGGCTGCTGCGACAGCTCACAGGGCCAGCACGCCACCGCTCACTACAAAGCGACAGGACACCCAATTGTTCAGAGCTTCGAACCTGGCGAAGACTGGTTCTGGGACTATGCCGCGAACGACGGACGAGACTCCGGCCCCGTCCTCGCCCCGCCCACCAGCCACCCCGACAACCAGCCCGCCCCAGGACCGGCAGGACGGGTACCCGCCAACTGGGTGCGGCTGCTCCACCGCTAGGACCCGGCCCCGCTCGATGCGTCGCACTAGCCACCTGTCGCGAACCGGGCGGGGCGCAACCTCGCGAGATAAACGGTTGATTGCAGTCACCGCTTCCTCGACGCACCTGGCCGGACCCTTGAGGCTGTTGGCGACTGTACAAGGAGGCGAAACCCTGAGCATTTTCAGCGGTAGCTCTCCAGGGTGAGGACGGCTTTGACTGCGGTGGTGAGCCAGGTCGGGCTGCAGCGTGCTTTGCGGAAGATCCGCCAGGTCTTGAGGCGGGCCATGCCTCGCTCGACGGGGTAGCGCAGGCGGGCGTGGGCCTTGTTCGACGCCTTCTGGCGGGGGCTGGGTTCTTTGCCGGGGCGGCGCCTTTGCCCGGTGGCGAAGGTGCCGCCGGCTCCGAGGTACGCCAGGTCGGCCAGTGCCGGGACGCCCAGCCGGCGGCACGTGTTGATGATGCGGTGTCTGCGGGCCGCGGTGAGATCGTGGGTGCGGCCGGGCAGCACCCCTGAGATCCACAAGATCGTGCCGTCCGGATCGGTGATCACTTGAACGTTCACTCCGTGGCGCCGGTGCTTTCCCGAGTAGTCGCCGCGTGCGTCACCGACCCGGTCGCACTCCACAAGAGTGCCGTCGACCAGCACGTATCCCGCTCGCGCCTTCACCTCGCGCAGGGCGCGGGTCAGCCCCGGCGCCTTCTTGACCAGGAGTGTCACAACGGAGCGGACGTAGGCGTGCGCCGTGCCGACGCTGATCCGGAAACCGGCCGAGATCTGGGCGAGGGTGGTGTGCTGGCGCAAGTACACCAGCGCGACCAGCGCACGCTGGTGCGCAGGCAGCTTGCACCGCCGGTCACCCTCACGGAGGACGATCAGCATCGTTACCGTCTCTACGAGAGCGTGCGGAAGGTCGAGTGCGGCAGGATACGTAATCAGCGGGGCTCCCCGGCAACCGAGATGAGATGTCAGATACCTCCCTCAACTGCCTGGGGCCCCGCCCGTTCTGCCGCCACGGCCCCACCACCGACGTCACCCGATCGGTGACCACCCTGAAAAAGCTCCCTACGCTTTCCTGCGGGATGTGGTGAGCCCTTCGTATGGTTGACCCGCCCAGGGGTGCCGGGTGTGGTTCAAAAAGCTCTGCCGCTTGTGGCTTCCAGTGATTGGCCGCCCGGCGCCCCACGACGACTCGGCTGCCAATTAGGAATTGCGAATGATCGCTGAGTAGGGAATCGACAGCGAGGTCGTCCGTGGCAGGCATCAGAACCAGACCGCACGGAGGCACCACATGACATTGATCTGGGCCGGCATCGACGCAGGCAAGACCCACCACCACTGCGTCGCGATCGACGAGGACGGCCGCCGGCTGCTGTCCCGTCGCGTCGCGAACGAGGAACCCGACCTCGTCGAACTCCTCGCCGACGTCTTGGCCCTGGGCGAGACGGTGACCTGGGGCATCGACCTGGCAGACGGCGGAGCCGCCCTGGCCATCACGCTTCTGTTCAACCATGGCCAGCCGGTGCACTACATCTCCGGCAGGGCCATCCACCGTGCCTCCGAGAGCTACCGCGGTGAAGGCAAGACCGACGCCAAGGATGCGGCTGTCATCGCCGACCAGGTGCGCATCCGACGCGATCTGCACCCCTTACGCACCGGCGTCGAGACGGTCACCGACCTCAAGATCCTCACCGGGCGTCGCATGGATCTGGTCGCTGACCACACCCGCACCGTCAACCGGCTCCGCGCCCAGCTCACCGGTATCTTTCCCGGCCTGGAGCGGGCCTTGGACCTCACCAACACCGGCCCGCTCGTGCTGCTGACCGGCTACCAGACCCCTGCCGCCCTCCGCCGGACCGGCAGGAAACGTCTCGAGTCCTGGCTGCGCAATCGCAAGGTTCTCCGGGCCGACCGGCTCGCCGAGACAGCTCTGGAAGCAGCCGGCCGCCAGCACACCAGCCTGCCCGGGGAGAAGCTCACCGCCCAGATAGTGCATACGCTTGCACGGGAGGTAATGGCTCTCAACCAGCAGGTCTCCGAGATCGACAAGGCGATCGAGGCCCGGTTTCGCGAGCACCGGGACTTCGAAGTGATCACCAGCATGCCGGGCATGGGCATCATCCTCGGCGCCGAGTTCCTGGCCGCGACCGGCGGCGACATGACCGCCTTCGGCACCGCAGACCGACTCGCCGGCTTCGGCGGCGTCGCCCCCGTGCCCCGCGATTCCGGCAAGATCAGCGGCAATCTCCGCCGGCCACGGCGCTACAATCGCCGCCTCCAACGCGCCTTCTACATCTCCGCGTTGTTCAGCATCCGGCACTGCAACGACTCCCGCCGGTTTTACGAACGCAAGCGCGCTGAAGGCAAGCGCCACATCCAAGCAGTCCTCGCCCTGGCCCGCCGCCGCGTCAACGTCCTCTGGGCCCTCCTCCGCGACGGACGAACCTACGAACCCCTGCCACCCGCACCTCTCACGGCTTGACAGACCGCATTAGGAATCACTGTGGACCGCGCATCCGGGCTCCAGACCGCCTCGGCCGTGGGCCATGTCGAGGGCGTCCACGACGAGCTCGGCGCGGTGGTGGTCGGCCATCGCGTAGCCGACGACCTCGCGGGTGGCCAGGTCCAACCAGCAGGCGAGGTAGAGCCAGCCCTCGGCCGTCGGAAGGTAGGTGATGTCGCCGACCAGCTTGGTGCCGGGGTGCTCGGCGTGGAAGTCGCGGCCGATCAGGTCCGGGGCCGGCTTCGCCTTCGCATCCGGCCGGGTCAGCGAGCGCCGCTTGCGGCGGGTAACGCCGCGGATGTCGCGCTCACGCATGACGCGGGCGATGCGCTTGCGGTTCACTCGCCGCCCCAGACGCCGCAGCTCGGCGTGGATGCGCGGGACGCCGTAGGTCTTGCGGGAAGCGATGTGCAGCACGGTGATCTCGTGCGCGAGCGCGTCGTCGGCCGCCTGGCGGGCGGCCTCGCCCTCGCGCCAGGCGTAGTAGGAGGAGCGGGTCACGTGCAGCACCCGGCACAGCAGCATGACCGGATAGTTCGCCTTCTCCGCGTGGATCAACCGGTTGACTCCGCCGTCGCTTTTTTCAGGATCTCGATCGTCTGCTGCTGATCACGGACCTCCTTGCGCAGCCGCTTGAGCTCCTCGCGCTCGGCGCTGGTCAGCTCACCGGACTCGCCCTTACCCCCGGTCCGCCTTCGCCCGTCGGTACCAGCCACGCAGGGACTCGGAACTGATCCCGAGTTCCCGGGCGACGGCGGTGACCGTCTTTCCCGAGGAATCGACGAGTGCGATCGCATCCCGCTTGAACTCCTCGGTGTACCGCTTCGTGTACTTGCTTCCCACCTGGTGCTACTTCCTCTGGAACCTCAAGATCCCAGTCTCCAGGTGTCCACGATCAAGGGGAAGCTTCACCGCAGTCACGGGGCAACGCTGAGGTCCTTGCAAGTCGACCTGCCGCAGTGCCTATCCTTCGTCGTCGAGTTCGAAGAACGACCAGGTGTCACTCTGGTCGTCGTAGGTGCGAATCCAAGGGGCCACGTTCGCATGATCTCTCGGGGGGAAGGTGCGGGCTCCGGCGGGTCTGCGAACCAGATGCCTCCGGCCTGGCGGCCGCCGGGCTGTTCCAGGGCCTGCTCGAACTGGCCTGCGGCCTCATGTGCCTGCGCCGCCTGCGAACCCTCATCCTGAAGTGATCAGTCGGCTACACTGAACCACCCCGGCCGCACCTCGTTCAGAAGCGGTCGCAGGGACCGCACTGCGGACCGCATGTCCTGATCCGTGGCCTCAAGAGGCTCCGGCAGACTCAGCCCGTACCCGCGCAGCCGCCAGAGGTTGAAGACTTCGCTCCCGTCGGCTGCGAAGTCCACATCGACCTCAGTGCCGTCGTCGCTGACGAAGCGGCAGCCTGCCCCGTGAACCGTGTAGGAGTAGGTGCCGATGTGATCCCTTCGGCCGATCCGGCGCGAACGGGCCAGGCCGACGACGTCCGCCAGCCGCTCAAGGGAGGGGATCTCCACCCTCATGGCCTGATCAATCGCGTTCAGAGCGCGGACGTAACCGAGCACGAGGTCTCGCGCAGCCCCAACCCGTTCCATACGGCGTCATCCCCCCTGAGCCCGTGACTGGAGGGATTGTTCCATGGAGCCGTCGGCGTCTCCGCAGGACGGCATTCTGAAACGATCGGTCAGCCAGACCACTACCGCCGATTCGGTCAGCCTGTTCTGGAGACGCTGTGAGGGCGGCAAGCTGCTGCCCTGTGTGCCGTGACAGGACACCTGTGGCTCGGGTCTTCTCATGGCTGGCATCCACGGTCGTATCCGAATCCTCGAACTGGCCACGGGGACAAGCAACTGATCTGCGGATGGGCACCGAAGGGCCTCCGGGCGCGTGGCCGCGTGACGGAACCTGTCACCCGAACCGGCAGCTGACACTCCCGTAGGGCGGGGCTGTCCGTTGGGTGGCGGGTGAGACAGACTGGGTCGGCCTGGGCACGCGACCACCACTTGGAGCACGTCGAATGAGCAGCAACGTACTGACCATGTACGGGGGGCCGAGACGAACCGACGGCCAGGGTCAGGCGAAGGTGGCGGACATGGTCAGCTTCTCCGACGGATCAGGTCCGGCGCCGTCGGCCGTGTACGTGGAGCGCGAACTGCCGCCGGGAGGCACGTCCGCGTACCGTGCGGCCCGGGGCGGCGGGGCCCGTTCCTTCGCGCTGTGGGCCGACGATCAACGCCGGGAGCGGGTGGCCACCGTGGTGACCCTGTCGGCCGGCGGCGGCGTCGCGAGGTTTCAGGTGCTCGGCGCGCACGGCGAGGTCATCGGCACGCTCATGCGCGAGAAGGCGCTCCGCGGCAGGGGCCTGCGCACCCGCTGGACCGTGCACCAGCCCGGCGGCCCCGAAGCGGTCGGCTTCAAGGGGAGGATCGTATGGTGGTGGATGTGGTGGCTCTTGCTGCCCCTGATGACGGTGGTCCTCGTGATCAGTGTCTTCGACAGCGTCTTCGGCAACGAGGGCGGCTTCGCACGCGCACCCCGGCGCATCCGGTGGCGCGCGAACGGGCAGGTCCCGCTGGAGTTCAGGTCCAAGGGAGACAAACTGCACGTACACGCACCGGGTGTGGACTGGCGGCTCGGGGCCGCGCTGATCGCCCTCCTGCGCAGCTTCAACGCCGGTGCGTGGGACTCGGTGAAGCAGTGACCCGGGGGACGACGCTCCGGCGCGGTGCGTGCTGTGGCGGCGGAAACTGGTGTTCCGGGGCCGCGCACCGTAGCACTGGGCCTCATGTCTGATCAGCGGCCGGCCCAACGCCCGGCGCCAGGGCCCTTGCCCGGTCCGCCCGGGGGGTACGGGCCGCCGCAGTCCCAGGAGGTCAGCGCCGGGTACCGGCGTCGGGCCGGCGTCCTGCTCTGGCTCGCGGTCGCCGTCGCGGGTTTCATGGTGGTCGCTTTCGTGGCCGGCATCGTCTTCCTGGTGAAGGCGGACACGGACGTGGACGCCGCCGCCTACGGCTGTCTCGCGCTCTTCCTCTGGTTCGGGATCGCCGCCGCGATCCCGGTGCTGCCGGCGCCCGGTATCCCCGCCATCGTCATGACACGGCGTGTACGGCAGCAGGGGCGGCTGGGCCACGATGCTGTGTACCGAGGGCTCAAAGCCGGCGAACAGTAGTCGAGCGGGCCACGGTGCCAGCACACTGATCCCGGACGGTTCGCGCTGCCCCTCGACCATCCAAAGGGACGACCCGCTGGTCCACCGCGCGGACAGACACCACCGCACACCGGCTCACCACCAGGGCAAAGACCGTTGCGGTACTGAACCGCCTCGGCCGCGGCAAGCAGACCGGGAGCGGGGACAAGGCCGGCCCGGCGCACGAGAGCACTCCGGAAGCAACACCCGCGCCCGCCGCCCCCTGATCACCACCGGTGAGGCCAAGTGCCCGCTCCCCGACGGAGCGGGCACCGCTCTCGCTCCGCTCCGGCTCCGTGGGGCCTCGGCCAAGGGCGGCACGGAGGACACGGAGGAGGCCAGAGCCCTGGACGCCGACGGAGTGGAGCCAGGGTCACCCCGGCTCCACTCCATGGTGCGGGCGTGTCACTGGAACTGTGCGAAGAACCTCCAGATCTCTCCCTTGGTCCAGGTCGCGACGCCGCTTTCGGCGGGGGAGCCGTCGACCGGACCGGGGATGTGGCCTCCGTCGAACGCGGCCCATTGGACCGGGTACCCGGCACGGCAGCCCGAATAGGTGGTGATGATGTGCGTCCGGCTGCCCGGAGCGGGCTCACGCGGGCTCTGGGGAGTGCAGCCGTTGTTGCTGACGAACCTGTCGCGCAGGGACCGTCCCTGCGCGATGGTGAGGACGGAATCGCTGATGCCGTGGATTCCGAAGTAGGCGATGGGCTGGGTGCCGCCGCTGCACCCGCTGATCTGGCCGCCGGAGATGACCGCGACAGCCCTGAAGACGTTCGCCCGGGTGCATGCGAGTGAGTAGCTCATACCGCCGCCCCAGCTGAAGCCCGTGGCGAAACGCTGTGCCGGATTGACGCAGAGGCCGCCCTCGATTCGCCGGATCATGTCGTCGACGAAGGTGACGTCCTCACCGCCCGAGTTGGCCCAGCCGTTGCCGAGACCCTGAGGGGCGACGAGAATCGCGCTGTTGTTCGACTGTTCCTGTTGGCCGTAGTAGGACCAGGCGGTTCCGCTCGTTCCGCCCGAGGCGACGTCACCGGCGGTTCCGCCTCTCCAGTGGAACGCGAAGATCAGCCGATAGGGCTGGCTGTTGTTGTAGTCGGCGGGAACCTTGAGGATGAAGCTGCGGCTCTTGCCGCTGCTCTGAATCGTGTGCGTACCGCTCCCCAGGGTCGGGGCGCTGCCGCATCCGCCGCCACCGGACGACAGCTTGACCATCTGCCATTGCTGGTTGGCGCCGCCCCAGTCGGTGTACTGGACGACGTTGGCGCCGTCGGCCGTGGAGGCGCCCTGCACCTCCACGGCCTTGCCGCTGTTGCGGTTGACCAGACGGACGTGGCCCGCGTCGGAGTCGGCCAGGCGGAACTGCTGGTTGGCCCCGTTGGCATCGGCCCACTGCGCGATCGCGGCACCGTCGGCGGTCGAGGCACCGGCCACGTCGAGAACCTTGCCCGAATGCCGGGCCTTGAGCCGGTAGAAGCCGCCGCCGGAGTCCACGAACTGCCACTACTGGTTGGCTCCGTCGTTGCGCGTCCACTGGCTGACTCGCGCGCCATCGGCGGTGGACGTGCCATAGACGTCCAGCGCCTTGCCGCTGTGGCGATTGACCAGGACGTACGAGGCGTTGGGGTCCACCGCCGCCGCCTCGGCGGGCGTCGGATTCACCGCGACGAGCATGCCGGTCGCGAGGGTCGCCGCCACCACGGCGGCGATCCGGGACCACCAACGATGTCTTTGCGGAGGGGTGGGGGAAGCCGCACCGTAGGTCTTCATCGCTTCACCTTTTCGCCGTGGCAGGTCAGGTGCGGATCCAGCGTTGGTTGCTGCCGTTCGAGCAGGAGTAGAGCTGGATCAGGGTGCCGTTGGCGGTGCCGTTGGCGGTGGCGTCAAGACAGAGGCCGGACTGGACGCCGACGATGGATCCGTCGGAGTTGAGGCGCCATTTCTGGTTGTCGCCACCCCAGCAGCTGTAGATCTGGACTTTGGTGCCGGTGCCGGCGGCGTCCAGGCACTTGTTGCCGTAGACCCTGAGCTCGCCTGCGGCGGTGTAGGCCCACTGCTGGTTGGTGCGGTTGTTGCAGTCCCACAGGTTGACCTGGGTGCCGTCGGTGGTACTGGTGCCGGGCACGTCCAGGCAGCGGCCCGAACCGACGCCCTTGATCTGTCCGGAACCGGGCGAGGGGGTGGGGGAGGCGGCGTTGAGCGCGTTGAGGACGGCGGTGTAGGCGGGCTTTTTGCTGCCGTCGCCGTTGAACAGCAGCGGCGAGTGCTCCGGACGCCAGGAGTCGGTGTCGCGCACACCCCAGACGGTGATGCCGAGGCAGCGCGGGACGGCCAGGCAGTCGTTGGTCACGTTGGCGTAGGTCGTGGCCGAGGCGCCCTGAATGTCGAGTTCGGTGATGGCCACATCGACGCCGAGAGCGGCGAAGCTCTGCAGCGTGGTGCGGAAGTTGCTGTTGTAGGGGCTGCCGCTGTTGAAGTGCGACTGGAAGCCGACGCAGTCGATCGGCACGCCGCGCTGCTTGAAGTCTCGGACCATGGCGTACATGGCCTGGGTCTTGGCCCAGGTCCAGTTCTCGACGTTGTAGTCGTTGTAGCAGAGCTTGGCGGCCGGGTCGGCGGCGCGCGCGGTACGGAAGGCGACCTCGATCCAGTCGTTGCCGGAGCGCTGCAGGTTGGAGTCGCGCCGGGCGCCCGAGGTGCCGTCGGCGAAGGCCTCGTTCACGACGTCCCACTGGGCGATCTTGCCCTTGTAGTGGCCCATCACGCCGTTGATGTGGTTGGTCATCGCCTGGCGCAGCGCGCTGCCGCTGAGATTCTGCATCCAGCCGGGCTGCTGGGAGTGCCAGGCCAGGGTGTGACCGCGCACCTGCTTGCCGTTCTGCACCGCCCAGTTGTAGACGCGGTCACCGGCGGTGAAGTTGAACTGGCCCTGCTGGGGTTCGGTGGCGTCGATCTTCATCTCGTTCTCGGCCGTCACCGAGTTGAACTCGCGGCCCGCGATCGTCGTGTACGTCGAGTCGTTGAGCCGGCCCGAGGCGATGGCGGTCCCGAAGTAGCGGCCGCTCTGGGCCGCCGCGCTGCCGAGCGTGCTCTCGGCGGCGTGTGAGGTCTGCGGCGCCACCAGCGCGGCGGCCGAACCGAGGACGCCGACGACCAGGGTCGTTAAGAGACGGCCAGCCTTCCGGCGGACGGGGGGGGGAATGGCATTTGAGCCCATGACTGAACCTCCAGGAAGGAAATCGCGGAAGGGTTGGAAGCGCGGCAGAACGAATCCGCGTCAGGGACGCCCGCGTCCATCGGCAAGGGACGTTTACCAGCAGGGCGTAACGGTCCAAGGCCGGCACCCGACACTCGCACAGACGAGTGACACCGCCTCGGCACTCAGCGTGGAGACCCCGCCGAAACATGTCAAGAGTTTCGAAAGCATTTCGAGAATCACTCTCTTGGTATAGCCCAGTAGCGGATTTCGGTTGGGTAAGGATTACCGAAAATCTTTCGACGCGGATCGCCGGATCTAGATGTCTTTGAAAGCTCAGGCAAAACCAGGTGATCACGTGACGTCCCCTGCCGTCTCGTGTCGGCTCCTGGGCATCCATCACATTCATTTTCGGACAAACAGAGAGGAACCCGGGCCGGGCGCGGATATCAGCGCCAACAAGTAGGAGTTGGATCTGAACGGCGGTTCCTGAGGAGACTTCCCGCCATGAACGAGTACTTTCTTCATTTCGCCTCTCTGGGGGAGCAGGTATCCGTCGCCCTCAGAGCGGCCGCCCCGTTGAAGCAGGGAGTGTGACTTCACGTGCGGCCGTACACGGTCGGCACAGATGGACGACCCTCTGGACCGCCGTCGGCACAGCGGCACTCGCCGGGTCCAGCTTGAACCGCCGTCGACGGAGCGGAACAGCCCGGTGACTCCCTTCACGGTCCGCTGAGGTGGATGGAGCGCCTGGTATGTGGCGCCCGGGCCGGTTTGCCGAAGCCCACGGCGCTCGCCCGCTGCACCTCCGCGACCTTGCCCAAGCCCGCCCCACCGTCGGTGGAGTGCAGGATGCCTCCTTGCCCCCTCCGGTGATTCACGGGTCACCGGCGAGGCCCGGGGCCGTCTTGAGCTGTCCGTGAACGGGCCCCATGCTGCCGTACCCGACTGTTCACCGGGAACGACGTCCGGCGAGGGGGGGCCTCGGTCAGCGCAAGACCGTGTTGAACTCCAGGGTGGCGTTGGCGTTCCGGACGAGGGACTTGGCCTGCCCCGGCCGCCACACGCCGGCCGCGGGATCGACGATGCCGTACTCCGTCCGGGTTCGCTCGGCGCGGCATACCAGGTCGCGTACGTGGGATTCGACCTGGTCCGGGTTGCCGTCGGTGAACCAGCCAGGCGGTCTCCGGCCAACCGGTCAGCTTCGCCATGGACTTGGCGCCCTCGAAGTCCCGGTGGAGGAGGTCGGTGACGGCCTGGTGGGTCGCGTCGCTGCCGGGACCGACGGAGAAGCGGGTGCTCGCGGGAAGCGTGTGGGGGGCCGGCGCGGAGCTCGCCTCGGCGGAGGCCGGGGCGGCGGCGCCGAGGGGCAGCGTGAGTGCGCTCGCGGCCGGGACGGATCGGGACAGGGGATACGCACGGAGTCCCTTCGGCAGGGGTGTTCGGTGTCGCGGGCCCTGGCGCCGGACCGCGTGGCGGTCGGCCCGGCGCCAGGGCCCGGCCTTCGGCGGGGGAACTGGTCAGTAGCCGTAGATCATCTTGTAGGCGACCTCTGGCAGGAACTGTCCGGCCGAGGAGCCGGCCCCGACGCCGCAGTTGCCGTCGGACTCGCCGGGGATCTTGATCCACAGCAGCATCTCGGCACCGCCGCCGCGCTGGTTGGGAGTACCGATCCGGCGGCCGGCGGGGTTGCACCACTGGCCGTTGGAACCGTTGCCGTTGCGGCTGGTGTCGACGACGAACGGCTTGGTGTAGCCGTAGGAGCTCAGGGCGGAGTTGACCGCGTTGCCGTAGGAAGTGTTCTGGTCGGTGGTGAAGTAGTTGGAGACGTTCAGCGCGAAGCCGTGTGCCCCGCTGACACCGGCGGCGGCGAGCTGCTGCGCCATGGTCGAGGCGCCGATCCAGCCGGGGTTCCCAGCATCGAGGTAGACCCAGGTGTTGGGTGCTTTGGCCTTGAACTGGGCGATCGCGTTCTTCAGCATGGCGTTGCGCTCGGCGATCTGACCGGCCGTCATGCAGTTCTCGTGGCCGAGCGCGTCGGGTTCGAGGACGACGACGGCCGGGCGGCTGCCGATGCTGCTGGCGAAGGCGGCGATCCAGGTGTCGTACGCGGCGCGGCTCCCGGCGCCGCCGCCGGAGTGACCGGCGCAGATGTCCCGGTTGGGGATGTTGTACGCGACCAGGATCGGCAGCTTGTCGTAGGAGTCCGCGCGGCCGACGTAGGCGCCGGCGGCCGTGCCGATGTCACCGCTCCAGTTGCCGAACCAGCGGGCTGCCGGGGTGTTGGCGATGGATGTCCGGATCGCTGCCGCCCGGCCGTCGCCGGGGTTCGCGTTGGCCCACCGCAGGGCGGAGTTGTCGGGGTCGGTGTAGAAGCCGCTGGTCATGGCGGTCGGGTCGGCGGCGTGCGCCGGACCGGCGTTGATCACGGCGAGACCGGCGGTGAGAACACCGGCCAGCAGGACGGATGCAGCTCGGACGGACTTGCGCATGGTTCTTCCTCCGGTGAGTGGGGGCGGGGAAGTGGAAGCGCTTCCAGTTTTGATGTGGGGCGGACCGCGTTGATGGATGATTGGGTCCGTCGCGAAGGTGTGTCAAGAGGTTGAACACGGCAGTACCACGGTGGCCGGTATGGCTCGATAGGTTGGAAGCGCTGCCAAATCGAGACAAGGGCGTCACCCGTGAGCAGGTCCGAAGTCGGGGCGGTGCATGGAATCATGGCCCCTGTTCGCCGTCCGCGTGAGCCTGAGGGGCAGTTTTTCCATGGAGCCGTCACCCAAGCGCATGCCGACTCTCGACGAGGTGGCTGCACGAGCCGGTGTGTCGCGCACGGCGGCCTCCCGGGTGATCAACAACGCCCCGCACGTCAGCCGCGCCAAGCGGGAAGCGGTCCAACGGGCGGTGCGCGAGCTGGATTTCGTACCCAATACGTCCGCGCAGGCCCTGGCGACCCGCAGGGCTGGAACGGTGGTGCTGGCGGTCTCCAGCGACGAGCCGGGGCTGTTCGCGGACCCGTTCTTCGCGGAGGTCATCGTCGGCGTCAGCGTGGCGCTGGAGCAGACGGACCTGGAGCTGATCCTGCTGCTGGCCAACACCCCGCGCGGCCGGGAGCGGTTCGAGCGGTTGCTGCGCTCCCACCGGGCCGACGGCGTCATGTTGATGGCGCTGCGCGGCGACGATCCGCTGGGACGCCTGAGTGAGGAGGCCGATCTCCCCGTCGTCTTCGGCGGACTCCCGCTCACCGGGGAGCCCACGTGGTACGTGGACGCCGACAACCGGGGCGGTGCCCGCCTGGCTGCCGAGCACTTCGCGCGCACCGGCCGCCGACGGCCCGTCATGATCACCGGACAGGTGGACGCCAGGGCCGCCGTCGCGCGGGAGCAGGGGTTCACCGAGGGGCTGACGCTGTCCGGCCTGCCGCTGCTCGGGGTCGAGCCCGGGCAGTTCACCGAGGACGGCGGCGCCGAGGCGATGGAGCGACTCCTCCGGGCGCACCCCGGTCCCGACGCGGTGTTCGCGGCCTCCGACGCGATGGCCATCGGCGCTCTGCGCACCTTGCGGGAACGCGGGCTCCGGGTGCCCGAGGACGTCGCGGTGATCGGCTTCAATGACCTGGCGAGCGCCCGGCACACCAGTCCACCGCTGACCACGGTCCATCAGCCGGTACGGGCGCTGGGGCAGGAGATGGCCAGGATGCTGGTCAGTGCCATCGAAGGACACCGCCCCAGTCCGCTGATCCTCCCGACCCGCCTGACCGTGCGCGAGTCCGCCCCCGACCTGCCCGCGTCGGCCTGATCGGTGGGTGCTTGCGGCAGGGCCGGCCCGATCCGACCGGGCGCGCTTCCCACGTGTTTCCCGGCCATTGCCGCCTCACGTCTTGGCATCATCCTCTCGTGCGGCAGAAACTCTTCCCGGCGTGACCTCTTGGAGGCGCTTCCAGAGCCCGGAGGCCACCCTCACTTCTTCGAGCTCCTCCGTCTCTCCCGCTGGGAGGCTCCACGAGCCGACACACCGTCAGCATGCGAGCGCTCCCGCATGACCCCATCAGTCCAGGCCCCCGTCGCCGCGTCGCCGTGAGCCGGCGTGCAGGAAGCCGCCAACTGACTTCTCCGCTTTCCCCCGGGCTTCCTGCGGGGCAGCGCCACCTCGGCGTACCGGATCGGGGGAGCGGTCGGCGAGGGCGGGCGCATCCCGTCGGTCTGGGACACCTTCAACCGCATCCCCGGCACGGTGCACCGGGGCGACACCGGTGCACCGAGCCGGGGCCCGGCCGCGGGGCGCGGACTCGGCTTCTTCGCCGACTGGTGGACGAACTCCTGGCAGCCGGGATCACCCCGGCGCCCGTGCTCTCCTGCTGGGACCTCCCACAGGAGTTGGAGGCTCCGTCAGTCAGCGGCTCCGCCAGGGGCGGCGGCCGGTTCGCCCGGGGCACCGCCGAACGCTTCGGCGAGTACGCGGCCCTGGTGGCCGACGCCCTGGGCGACCGGGTGCCGTTCGCCGCGGTCAGCCTGTGGCGAACGAGGGGCTCGGCGCCGGCAGACGGACGGGCCGGGCCGGAACCCGGGCAGTACGGGATCACCGGACAACACGGTCATGGAACCGGGACGATCTCGACCGGCACGGACAGCACCCGGTCGGCCGCCGGGTGACGTACGGGGCCATGCAGAGTGAAGGAGCCCTGGAGCGGAAGGTCGCCGCTGGACCGTCCGACGGCCACGCCGATCTCCCCGGGCTCCACTCTTCTCCGCAGGTCCACCCCGGTGAAGGAGGTCCGGTCGGCATGGACGGAGAAGGTGATCCGGGCGGCCGCGCCCGGCTGCAGCTCGACCCTGCAGAATCCGGCGAGCCACCGCTGCGGCCGGACGACGGACGCCTCAGGGTCCGAGAGGTACAGCTGGACCACCTCGGTCCCGGCCACCCCGCCGACGTTGCGTACGGTGACCGCAACGGAGACGGCTCCGTCCGTCGCGGCGACGGGATCCACCGAGAGCTCCGAGCAGGTGAAGCTGGTCCAGCTCAGCCCGTGTCCGAAGGGGAACAGCGGGGTCGGGTCCACCGAGCTCCAGTCGGTGTGCCCGCCGAGCCTGGAGTGCAGGTAGGTGCCAGGCTGTCCGCCGACCTGGCGGGGGATGGAGACGGGCAGCCGCCCGGACGGTTCCGCGGCCCCGCTGATGATCCGGGCGAGCGCCGTCCCGCCCTCCTCACCGGGGAAAAAGGCCTGCACCACGGCGGACGCGCGCTCGGCCAGCGTGCCGAGCGCGTACGGCCGTCCGGAGACGAGGACCAGGACGGTCGGCACCTCGGAGTCCAGGACGGCGGAGGCGAGTGCGGCCTGGTCGCCGGGCAGGTCGAGGGTCTCGGCGTCGCAGCCCTCCCCGGAGGTGCCCCGGCCGAACATGCCGGCCCGGTCCCCGAGCACCACCACGTTCACGTCCGGGCCGTCCGCGGTGACCGTGAACCCGGCAGCGGTGAGAGCCTCGCCGAGCGTCGGGATCTCAAGCCCGAGGTCGCCGGGCAGCGCGACGTGGTTGGGGAAGGAATAGCAGCCGAGGAAGGACTGCGGGTCGTCGGTGTACGGCCCGCTGATCGCGACCCGGCACGGCCGCAGCGGCAGGGTGCCGTCGTTGGCGAGCAGTACGGTGGACCGTTCGGCCAGAAGCCTGGCCAGTGCCCGGTTCTCCGGCGGGTCGAGTTCGACCGGCTCCGGCTTGACGGGTTCCCAGGCGGGGTCGAGCAGGCCGAGCCCGGCCTTCTGCAGCAGGACCCGTTCCGCGGCCCGGTCGATGAGCGCCTCGGGTACGCTTCCCGACCGCACGAGCTCGGTCAGCGGCTCGCCGTAGCAGCGGGCCGTGGGCAGCTCGACGTCGATTCCGGCGGTCAGCGCCAGCGCGCCGGCCGCGCCGCGCGATCCGGTGACGCCGTGCCGGGTCTCCAGGAAGGAGACGGCGTAGTAGTCGGCGACGACCACACCGCTGAAACCGAGCTCGCCTCTGAGCAGTTCGGTCAGCAGCCGTTCGTCGGCGGCCACCGGGACGCCGTCCACGTCGGTGTAGCTGTTCATCACCGACCGGGCGCCCCCCTCTCGCAGTGCCCGTACGAAGGGCTCGACCAGCACGTCGGCGAACTCGCGCGGTCCCGAGGGGACGGGGGCCATGTTCCGGCCGCCGCGCGAGGCCGAGTACCCGGCGAAGTGCTTGAGCGTCGCCACGATCCCGGCGCCTTCCAAGCCCTGCACATAGGCGGTGCCGATCGCTCCGACGAGATAGGGATCCTCGCCGATGCACTCCTCGGTCCTTCCCCACCGGTAGTCGCGGACCACGTCGAGGACCGGAGCCAGCCCTTGGTGGACGCCGACCCGCCGCATCCCCGCGCCGATGGCGACAGCCATCTGTCGCACGAGCCCGGGATCGAAGGACGCACCCCAGGCAAGCGGCCCGGGGAAGACCGTGGCCCCGAACGTCATGAACCCGGTCAGGCACTCCTCGTGAGCGATCGCCGGGATCCCGAACCGGCCGGATCCGGTCACCTGCCGCTGGAGCGAGGCGAGCCGCTCCATCCCGGCTTCCGCGGTGACCGGCGCGGTTCCGTACACCCGGGTGAGCTGGCCGAGCCCGTGGGAGACGATGTCGTCGAGGCCGGGCGCGGACTCGCCGGAATCGTCCTCCATCGGCGCGACAGGTGCTCCCGGATTCGAGGGCAACGCCCAGAAGCCGGCGAGTTGCCCCGCCTTCTCCTCCAGCGTCATCCGTTTCAGCAGATCGGCGACTCGCACGGACGCGGGCAGGAGAGGGTCACGCCAGGGCTCGGTCAAGGGGTTCTCCTAGGGACGAGGCGGGGCGGAGGAGAGCCGGACCTTGAGCTCGGTCGAGAGCTCCATCCGGGGGCTGACCAGGGGCTGGTCCTCCAGAAGCTGGAACAGTGTGCGGGCGGCGAGCCGGCCCATCTCCTCCAGCGGCTGACGCACCGTCGTCAGCGGAGGTGACAGCCATTCGCACATCGGCAGGTCGTCGAAGCCGACCACGCTGAGGTCCTGCGGGATGCTCAGCCCGCCCTTCCGGGCGGCTTCGTAGACGCCCATCGCCTGTTGGTCGCTACCGGCGAAGATGGCGGTCGGTGGCTCGGGGAGGGCGAGCAGTTCCCGGGCGCGCTGGAACCCGCCCTCGTGCTGGAAGTCACCGAACCGGACCAGGTCGCGGTCCACCTCGATCCCGGCCCGCTCCAGCGCGGCCCGGTACCCGTCGATGCGGGCCTGGCTGCAGAGCATCTCCTTGCGCCCGCCGATCGCGGCGATCCGGCGGTGCCCCAGCTCCAGCAGGTGCTCGGTGGCGGCGAGGCCGCCCGCCCAGTTGGTCGCGCCGATGCTCGGCACACCGTTGCCCGGCAGGTCGATCGGGTCGATGATGACCAGCGCCACCCCAGCCCGTTCGACCTGGGCGCGCTGGGCCTGGGTGACCGAGGCGGTGACGAGGATGACGCCGTCGCTGTGGTGCAGGACCGGCAGTGCGGCCCAGCTCGACGGCGTGGCCTCACCCGGCGGGACGAGCGACACGACGGTGCCGACGCTCCGCTGGGCGCACTCGGCCTCGACGCCGCGCAGTATCTCCACCGCCCACGCGCTGTCCAGACCGCCGATGATCAAGTCGACCAGACCCGACCTGCGAGCCCTGCCCTGCCGGCCGGGCTGGAGGTAGTTGTGGGATCGCAGCAGGGCCTCGATCCGTTCGCGTGTCGAGGATGCGACATCGGAGCGGCCGTTGACCACCTTGGACACGGTGGCCTGGGAGACCCCTGCCTCCGCGGCGATGACGGCCAGGGTCGGACGCTGCTCGCTCAACTTCACTCCTCTGCGCGGCGCCTGGGGACGGCGACAAGTACCGCAAACTTTTCGAAGAGTTTCCGGTTGGCGTGACCTGCTTGTCAAGCAAAAGGAGCTGGTTTTTCTAGGAAAATCGGTGACAGGCCTTGACCGAGAAGCCCCGCGTTCCTAGTTTGTGGCAGCACAGAATTCGAGAGTGTCACGAAATATTTTCGAGCTTGAATCGGCATTTCCCACCCCGGAGGTCCCATGGCCAGCACCCTCCCGAGTCGACGACGCTTCCTGGCGCTCTCGGGCCTGACCGCACTGTCCGTCTCGCTGACCGCGGCCTGCGGCGGTGACGACTCCGGCGGCAAGCCGGCGGCCGACGGCAAGGTGACCTTCGCGTGGTGGAACATCGCCACGACGGAACCGGGCAAGTCCCTCTTCCCGCAGATCTCCTCGGCGTTCACGGCCGCTCACCCGAACATCAAGATCGAGACGACCTCGTTGGAGAACGAGGCGTTCAAGTCCAAGCTGACCGCCACCACCTCTTCCGGCAAGCTCCCCGACGTCTTCCAGACCTGGGGCGGCGGCGTGCTGCGGCAGCAGGTCGACGCGGGACTGGTCGAGGACCTCACCGACGCGTTCGGCTGGTCGTCCGACCTCACCCCGGTGTCGCTGCAGGCCTATCAGATCGAGGGCCGGACCTACGGGGTGCCCTACGACATCGGCATGGTCGGCTTCTGGTACAACAAGAAGCTCTTCGCCAAGGCCGGGATCACCGCGCCGCCGGCCACCTGGGCCGATCTCCTCGAAGACGTCAAGAAGCTCAAGGCGGCGGGCGTCACTCCGATCGCCCTCGCGGGCAAGGAGAAGTGGCCGGGCCACTACTACTGGGCCTACCTCGCGATGCGCGTCGCGGGCCTCCCCGCGCTCCAGCAGGCCGCGACCACCAAGGACTTCACCGGCGCCGGCTTCGTCCAGGCCGGTACCCACCTCAAGGAGCTGGTCGACCTCCAGCCGTTCCAGACGGCCTTCCTCGGCGCCGGCTACGCCACCCCGGGCGGCCAGGCCGCGACCATGGGCAACGGCAAGGCCGCCATGGAGCTGATGGGGCAGTGGGCACCGTCGGTGCAGCAGGACGCGGGCGCCGACCTCGGAGCGGACCTTGGTTTCTTCCCCTTCCCGACGGTCGACGGTGGAGTCGGCCAGGCCACCGAGGTGTTCGGCGGCGGCGGCGGTTTCGCGCTGCGCAAGGGCGCCCCGAAGGAGGCGCTGGACTTCCTGAAGTTCCTCGTTCTGGAGAACGAGTCCAAGCTGCTGGCCTCCAACGGTTACCTGCCGGTGGTCAAGGGCGCGGAGCGCCAGCTCACCGACGCCAACAAGAAGGTGGTGGCCGACAGCCTGGTCAAGGCGACGGGCTTCCAGCTCTTCCTCGACCAGGCCTACCCGCCGGCGGTCGGCCAGGAGGTCAACGACAGCGTCGCCGACCTCATCGCGGGCAAGAAGACGCCTGAGCAGGTCACCCGGTCGATCACCGAGGCTGCGAAGGGTGCCTAGCTCCGTGGTTGCCCCGGCCAAGGACCCGGCCGAGAAGCGGACGGGGGGCGCCGTACCCGTGCACTCGCACGCCCCGGCCCGGTCGCTCCCGCGCGGGCTGGGAAGCTGGGCGTCGATCGCCTGGTTCCTCGTCCCGGCTCTGGTCCTCTTCCTCGTCTTCGTCCTCGCCCCGATCGCCGTCGCTGTCCACACCAGCTTCTTCAAGTGGGGCGGAATCGGCTCCATGGACGACTTCGTCGGCTTCGAGAACTACACCAGGCTGTTCGCCGATCAGGTCTTCCTCGGCGATATGGGACGCGGGCTGTACCTGATCGTCCTGTCGATCACAGTGCAGTTGCCCTTCGCGCTGTTCACCGCGGTCCTGCTCAACCAGAAGCTGCGCGGCCGGGCCGTCTACCGCATGCTGTTCTTCGCGCCGTACATCCTGTCCGAGGTGGTCACGGCGGTCCTCTTCACCATGATCTTCCTTCCCGGCGACGGCATGGCCGACCATCTCGCCGGGGCCCTCGGCCTGGAGGGTCTGCAGGGCAAGTGGCTCGCCGATCCCTCGACGGTCATGCCGACCCTGTTCGTGGTCATGACCTGGAAGTACTTCGGCTTCCACATGATGCTCCTCCTCGCCGGGCTGCAGAGCATCCCGCGCGAGATCCTCGACGCCGCCTCCATCGACGGCGCCGGCGCCTGGCAGCGCTTCCGGTACGTGATGCTGCCGCTGCTCGGCCCGACGATCCGGATCAGCGTCTTTCTTTCGGTCATCGGGGCCATCCAGCTCTTCGACCTCGTCTGGGTCATGACCGCGGGCGGGCCCAACCACTCCTCCGAGACGATGGCGATCTCGATGTTCCAGTTCGGGTTCAAGCGCTACCAGGTCGGCTACGCCAGTGCGATCAGCGTGGTGCTGTTCATGATCAGCCTGGTCTTCTCCCTCTTCTACCAGCGTTACGTGCTCCGCCGTGACCTGAGCGGGGCCGTCACCACGGGAGGTGGCCGATGAACGCCCGCAGGACGGCACGCGGCCTGTCGTTGCACGCCGTGGTATGGCTGATCGCCGCGTTCGTCGTCGTGCCGCTGATCTACGCGGTGATCTCCGGGTTCAAGAGCACCGGCGAGCTGACGACCAATCCGTTCGGGCTGCCGGAGCAGTGGAAGACCGGCAACTACACCGGCATTCTCGGCGACGGAATGTTCTGGCGGCAGATCGCCAACAGTGCGGGCATCGCGATCGGTACGACATTCTGCACGCTGGCGGCCTCGGCAATGGCGGCGTTCGTACTGGCCCGTTACGCCTTCCGCGGCAGGGAGCTGTTCTACACGCTGTTCACGATCGGGCTGATGTTCCCGTTCGCGGTGGCCGTCCTGCCGCTGTTCCTGCTGCTGCGCAATTTCGACCTGCTCGACAACCCGCTCGGAGTGATCCTCCCGCAGGCCGCCTTCGGGCTCCCCATGACGATCATCATCCTGCGCGGCTTCTTCCGGACCATCCCGGCGGAGGTCGAGGAGGCGGCCGTCATGGACGGCTGCGGCAAGTTCCGCTTCTTCTGGAAGATCCTGCTGCCGATGGCACGGCCGGCGCTCGGCACGGTCTCGGTGCTGGCGATCGTCGCGAGCTGGAACAACTTCTTCCTGCCGCTGCTGGTGTTCAACGACCCGAAGTGGCAGACGATCCCCGTCGGCGTCCAGCAGTTCCAGGGCCAGTACTCGACCGACTACGCGCTCGTCCTCGCCTACATCGTGCTCGCCATGGTCCCCGCCCTCGCCTTCTACGTCGTCGCCGAACGCCAGCTGATCGGCGGCCTCACCGCGGGCGCAACCAAGGGCTGACCCGTCCCGTGTGACCTCCACCCCCCGAGGAGACCTTGTGAAACGCATGACCGCATTGACAGCGCTTCTGATGTTAGCGTTCACATCGCAGGCCGCGGCCGACCCCGCGCGGTCCGCCGCCGCTCCCGCCCCCGCCCGACCCGCCATCGACTTCCGCGCCGAACTCCAGCCCATCGACGGATTCGGCTTCTCGATGGCCTTCCAGCGGGCCGACCTGCTGCACGGCGCGCGCGGCCTCAGCCCGGCCAAGCAGCGCGAGGTGCTTGACCTGCTGCTCAGCAAGGACAAGGGCGCGGGCCTTTCGATCCTGCGCCTGGGCATCGGGTCGTCGACCGACAGGGTCTACGACCACATGCCGACGATCCTGCCGGCCGATCCCGGTGGGCCGGACGCCACGCCGAAGTACGTCTGGGACGGCTGGGACGGCGGCCAGGCCTGGCTCGCCAAGGAGGCCAAGGCCTACGGCGTCAAACGGTTCTTCGCCGACGCCTGGAGCGCCCCGGCCTTCATGAAGACCAACGGCAGCGAGAACGACGGTGGCGAGCTGCGGCCCGAATGGCGCCAGGCCTACGCGAACTACCTCGTCCAGTACGCGAAGTTCTACCAGCAGGAAGGCGTCAGGATCACCGACCTGGGGTTCACCAACGAACCCGACTGGACGGCGACCTACGCCTCGATGCGGTTCACCCCGCAGCAGGCTGTCGACTTCCTCAAGGTGCTCGGGCCGACCGTTCGTGCGTCCGGACTGAAGACCGGGGTGGTCTGCTGCGACGCCGCGGGCTGGGACCGGCAGGTCGCCTTCACCGAGGCCATCGAGGCGGACACGGCGGCCGACAAGGCCGTGCGGACCATCACCGGCCACCGCTACAGCGGTCCGACCGAGGTCCCGCAGCCGACCGACAAGCGTGTGTGGATGTCGGAATGGTCGCCGGACGGTTCGACCTGGAACGAGAACTGGGACGACGGCAGCGGCTACGACGGTCTCACCGTCGCGGCCGACATCCAGAACACCCTGACCGTCGGCAACGCCAATGCCTACGTCTACTGGACCGGCGCGTCCCTCGGCGCGACCCGGGGGCTTATCCAGCTCGCCAACCCCGGTGACGACTACCGGGTGTCCAAGCGGTACTGGGCGCTGGCCGCCTTCAGCCGGTTCATCCGCCCCGGTGCCGTCCGCGTGCCGGCCGCGAACGCCGATCCGGCACTGCAGACCACGGCTTTCCGCAACACCGACGGCAGCCGCGTGATCCAGATCCTCAACACCGCGACCACCGAGAAGTCCGCCGAGTTCTCTCTTCGCGGCGGACACGACCGGCACCCCGACGGCTACGTCACCGACGAGACCCGCTCGATCACCCCGGTCGGCATCGTCTCCACGCACGGCACGACCCTCACGGCGAAACTCGCCCCGCGCGCACTGACCACGATCGTCCTCGACTGAACCGCCCAGCACCCGAGGAGCAACCCGTCATGTCCGTGTCCCGGATTCTCACCGCCCTGTCCGCCGCCATCTGCCTCACGGCCGGACTCGCCGCCGCGCCCGCAGCCGCCGAGCCCCGCCCCAGGACGCTCGGCGAACTGGCCAAGAAGCACCACAAGTACTTCGGTTCCGCCACCGACAACCCCGAGTTCACCGACGCTGCCTATCTGAAGCTCCTCGGCAGCGAATTCGGGCAGACCACCCCCGGCAACGCCATGAAGTGGTACGCCACCGAGCCCGAGCGCGGCGTCTTCGACTTCACCGCCGCCGACGAGGTCGTGGCCTTCGCCAAGGCCCACCACCAGAAGGTCCGCGGCCACACCCTCGTCTGGCACAGCCAGCTCCCCGCCTGGCTGACCGAGCGCACCTGGACCGCCGACGAGCTGCGCGCCGTCCTCAAGAAGCACATACAGACGGTGGTCCGGCACTTCAAGGGCCAGGTGATCCACTGGGACGTCGTCAACGAGGCCTTCAACGAGGACGGCACCTACCGCGAGTCGCTCTTCTACAAGACGCTCGGCCCCGGCTACATCACCGACGCCCTGCGCTGGGCCCACGAGGCCGACCGGAAGGCCAAGCTGTACCTCAACGACTACAACGTCGACGGGATCGGCCCCAAGAGCGACGCCTATTACACCCTGATCAAGCAGTTGAAGGCCGACGGCGTCCCGGTGGAGGGCTTCGGCATCCAGGGCCATCTGGCACTCCAGTACGGCTTCCCCGCCGACGTCCGGCAGAACATGCAGCGCTTCGCCGACCTCGGGGTCGAGGTCGCGGTCACCGAACTCGACATCCGGATGCACCTCCCCGCGACCCCGGAGAAGCTCGCCACCCAGGCCACCTGGTACGCCGACTACGTCAAGGCCTGCCTCGCGGTCAAGAAATGCGTCGGCATCACCATCTGGGACTACACGGACAAGTACTCGTGGATCCCCTCCGTCTTCCCCGGTGAGGGCGCGGCGCTGCCCTACGACGAGAACCTGCTGCCCAAGCCCGCCTATTACTCGATCAAGGAGGTGCTGGGCGGATGATCAGAACGGCGATCGTCGGAACGGGCGGGATCGCGGGCATCTGCCACGTTCCCGCTCTCCGGGCGCAGGCGCACCGGACCAAGATCGTGGCAGCCGTCGACGTGGACGCGGCGCGCGCCGAGGCGTTCGCGGCCGAACACGGGATCCCCGCGGTCTACACCGACCTGCACACGATGCTCGAGGAGCAGAGGCCGGATCTCGTACACCTGTGCACGCCTCCGTTCCTGCATGCCGACCAGGCCGTGGCCTGCCTGGAGTCGCAGGCGTGGGTGTGGTGTGAGAAGCCGGTGGCGCTGTCGCTGGCCGAGCTCGACCGGATCCATGCGGCCGAGGGGTCCGCCGTCGCGGGCGCGGTGTTCCAGCACAGGTACGGCACGGGGGCCCGGTACCTGCGCGACCGGATCGCAGCGGGGGCGCTGGGCCGTCCGCTGGTCGCGCAGTGTGTCACGGCGTGGTACCGCGACGACGCCTACTACGACGTGCCCTGGCGCGGCACATGGGAGAGCGAGGGCGGTGGCCCGACGCTGGGCCACGGCATCCACCAGATGGACCTGATGCTCGCGGTGCTCGGCGAATGGGCCGAGGTACGCGCGATGGCCGGCTGCCTGGAGCGCGACGTCCAGACCGAGGACGTGTCCGCGGCCCTCGTCCGCTTCGAGAGCGGAGCCATCGCGACGGTCGTCAACAGCGTCCTTTCCCTACGCGAGGAGAGCTACCTGCGGTTCGACCTCACCGACGCCACGGTCGAACTGCGGCATCTGTACGGCTACTCCAACGCGGACTGGACGTTCACCCCCAGCTCGTCCGGCGTGAAGTGGGACCCGCCGGACGACCTGCCCAGCTCGCACACCGCCCAGCTCGCGGCCTTCCTGGACGGCTACGAGACGGGGATTCGGCCCGACCTCGGCAGGTCCACCATGGAACTGGTGACCGCCTTGTACAAGGCCGCGATCACCGGCCTGCCGGTCCGGCGCGGGGAGATCGACGCGGCCGACCCGTTCTACGGCTCGCTCAACGGAGGGCGCCCGGAGGTGTTCCGATGACGTTCGAACTCCTCGAGAACGAGGACTCGCTGATCGTCCGAGCTCGCGGTGTCGACCTCTTCCGGTACGTGCACCGGCCGGTCATGGACCCCTTCGAGGCGCCGAAGCCCTATCTGCATCCGGTGCGCACGCTCGCCGGCGACGTGGTCACGGGGTACCGGCCGCACGACCACCGCTGGCACAAGGGCCTCCAGGTCACGGCGTCGTGGGTGTCGGGGCAGAACTTCTGGGGCGGCGGCACCTACCTGCGCGGCAAGGGCTACGTGGACCTGCCGAACCTCGGCACGATGCGCAGCCTCGCCGTATCCGCCGAAACGGGCCACGGCCGCACGGTCATCACCGAGGACTTGGCCTGGCACACGATGGCGGGGGAGCACCGGATCGACGAGCGCCGCACGCTGACCGCACGCGACGTCGAGGCCGACTCCTGGACCCTGGACGTCACCACCGCGCTGACCAACGTCCACGACACCGATCTGATGTTCGGCAGCCCCGGTACTCAGGGCAGGGAACTCGCCGGATACTCGGGTCTGTTCTGGCGCGGCCCGCGCGAATTCACCGGCGGCGACGTGATCGGCCCCGCGATGGGCGAGCAGGGCGACTGGCTGGCCTTCGTCGGCACGCACGACGAGGTCGACCGCTCCTCCACGCTGCTGTTCCTGGACGATCCGGACGCCCCCTGCCGCTGGTTCGTCCGCAGTGAGCCCATCCCCGCCGTCAACCCGTCTCTGGCGTTCGACAAGGAACTGCCGCTGGCCCCGGGCGACACCCTGTCGCGCCGCTACCGGATCGTCGTGGCCGACGGCGCGTGGACCCCCGGGCGCCTGACCCGCCATGTCGCGGAACACCCGTGGTGACCCCGCTCCCCGGCGGTGTGGGGATCTCCGGGCTGATCGTGTACGACTGGGAGGCCGCCGACGGGCTGTGCGGCGGCACACCCCACATGCACCTCGTCTGCTCCGAAGCCTACGTCGTCACCGGCGGCGCGGGCAGCGTCCAGACCCTCACCGCCTCCGGCTTCGCCGACACCCCGCTGCACCCCGGCGATGTCGTCTGGTTCACCCCCGGCACGATCCACCGTCTCGTCAACGACGGTGGTCTGCGCCTCGTGGTGCTCATGCAGAACAGCGGACTGCCCGAGGCGGGTGACGCCGTCTTCACCTTCCCCGCTCCCGTGCTGGCCGATCCGCACGCCTACCAGGCGGCTGCCGCCCTGACCGGCGACCAGGCCGCGGCAGCGCGCCGCCGCCGCGACCTCGCACTCGAGGGTTTCCTGGCCTTGCGCGAAGGCGGACTGCGGGAGTTCCACATCGCGGCCCACCGCCTGAAGAGTGAGCTCCTGGACGCCTGGTGGACCCGCTGGCGTGACGGCCCCCTGGCCGCGGCCGTCGAGACCGGCCGTCAGCTGGAACGGCTGAAGGCCGGAGACCTCTCTCACCTCGGCCACGGCGAAGTGTCACGACTGGAGCGCCCGGAACACCCGCTCTTCGGCATGTGCGGCCTCCTTCACCCCTATCCCGTCCCCGCCTCCCCGACGCGGCCGCTCCGCGGTGCGTCGGGGTCACCTCACCTCCGTCACTCAAAGGAGCTCTTCTGATGCGGTTTCGCCATCCACCCCTGGTCCTGAGTCTCGTACTCGCGGTCCTGTCGTCCTTGCTGCTCGGGGCCACTCTCCTCAGTGCCCCGCCCGCCGCCGCGGCGACCGTCGACCCCAACGCCTCATACGTGCTGGTCAACCGCAACAGCGGCAAGGCCCTGGACGTCCACAACCTGGCGACCAACGACGGCGCCCGCATCACCCAGTGGACCAGGAACGATCAGAACCAACAGCAGTGGCAGTTCGTCGACTCCGGCGGCGGCTACTACCGCATCAAGTCCCGCCACTCCGGCAAGGTGCTGGACGTCCACAACAAGTCCACCGCCAACGGCGGTGCGATCGTCCAGTGGACCGACCTGAACGGCACCAACCAGCAGTGGCGGCTGGCCGACAGCTCGGACGGCCACGTGAGGTTGATCGCGCGCCACAGCGGCAAGGCCCTCGAAGTACAAGGCGGTTCCACCGCCGACAACGCGAACATCGTCCAGTACGACGACTGGGGCGGCACCAACCAGCAGTGGCAACCCGTCCGGGTCGGCGCCGGCAACCCCAGCCCGACGTGCGAACTTCCGTCGACGTACCGCTGGTCGTCGACGGGCGCGCTGGCGCAGCCCAAGCAGGGCTGGGCCTCGCTCAAGGACTTCACCGTCGCCCCCTACAACGGCAAGCACCTCGTCTACGCGACCACGCACGGCGCCGCGGGAACGGGAGCGGGCTGGGGTTCGATGAACTTCACCCCGTTCACCAACTGGCCGGAGATGGCCTCGGCCGGCCAGAACGCGATGTCGAACTCCGTCGTCGCGCCCACGCTTTTCTACTTCGCGCCGAAGAACATCTGGGTGCTCGCCTACCAGTGGGGCAGGACCGCCTTCTCCTACCGGACGTCGAGCGACCCCACCAACCCGAACGGCTGGTCAGCGGAGCAGGAGCTCTTCTCCGGAAGCATCACCGGCTCCACGACAGGCCCCATCGACCAGACGCTCATCGCCGACGGCACGAACATGTACCTGTTCTTCGCCGGTGACAACGGCAAGATCTACCGGGCCAGCATGCCGATCGGGAACTTCCCGAGCAGTTTCGGCTCGACCTACACAACGATCATGAGCGACACGACGAACAACCTGTTCGAAGCCCCGCAGGTCTACAAGCTCCAAGGCCGGAACCGCTACCTCATGCTCGTCGAGGCGATCGGCTCGCAGGGCCGCTACTTCCGCTCGTTCACGGCCACCAGTCTGAACGGCTCGTGGACGCCCCAGGCCGCGACCGAGAGCAACCCCTTCGCCGGCAAGGCCAACAGCGGCGCCACCTGGACCAACGACATCAGCCATGGCGAACTGATCCGCGCCAGCGCCGATCAGACCTTTACCGTCGACCCCTGCAACCTGCAGTTCCTCTACCAGGGACGCGACCCCAACTCCGGTGGCGAGTACGGCCAATGGCCCTACCGGCCAGGTCTGCTGACACTGCGGCGCTGACGATGTGACACAGGTTCGGCTCCGCAGTGGAGCTGGCGTGGCGGGCTCGGCGGAAGGCCGGGCCCGCCCGGTGGTCTCGGAGCAGGTGGAGCGCGAAGCCGGTACGGCCAAGGGCCGGCCTCGACTGTGCCGATCCGGGCAGGCGGCGTGGCGCCGAGGCGGCTGCTGAGTATTTCGCCGAAGTCGCGGACCTGCGCTGCGGCCGTGTCCAGTTCGGGAAGCGGGCCAGGACCTCCTTCACGCCGGCCCAGTCTTCTTCGGTCAGACTGGTGGCAGCCCCGGTCCGCCGCACGGCCCGGCCGCGTACCAGTCCTGCCCCTCGAACCCGAGTGCAGCATGCACGGCACAAGGCTGCCGACAGACCGACAGCGCGATCAAAACGTGGCGGCGGGTCGGCACTCTCGACCGCCGGGCCGGGCCGGGCCGAGCCGCACCGCATCAGGGGGTCGGACGTCCCGTAGCCGGAGCTGTGGTGCTCCCGGGCGGCTGGTGCCGTCACCAGTCCATCGGCAGGCCGGAGATGAACGAGATGAGACGGTCGGAGACGACTCGGTCGTCGTGGGCCGAGTAGTGCCAGTGGCAGCCATCGGCCTTTGCGGCATCTGTCCTTCTCAGCGTCCGGCCCTCGGCCTGTTCTGGAGAGCAGGCGCGCTCCCTCAGGTGGTATGCCGAGTCACCCCTGCTTGCGCGGGGGGCCAGTGCCCGGCCTGACCCGTAACCTGGCAGCGGTGCGAGTCACCCCCGCTCCCGCGGGGATCCAGACGAGCACCCTTGGGCTTGAGCGGTGCATCACCGGGCCGCCCCTGCTTGCGCAAGGTCCAGGCTTTGATAGCGCGGGAGATCTGCCAGCGGAGCACCTCCGCTCCACACCCAGTCCTCCTACTGACCCAACTGGCACACAGCGCTGCCCGGCCCTGCGCAAGACAGGCGCAGCTGCGCCCCGGCAGTTCTCATCTGCGGGAGAGGGGATGAGCAAGCGTCGGCGATCCCGTCGTCTTGCCAGGCCGCGAGAGCAGGAGGCCCGGCTGGCGCCCCCTGTCTCGGGGCCGGGCCCGGGGCGGCGCGCCAACTGTGGGCTTGATCCGCTTTGACGGACACCATTGGTGCGGTGGTCAGGTTGCGAGTGTGGTCTTGTACTCGGCGGGGCTGAGTGGGCCTGGCACGCCAGGACATGCCTGTCGCGGCGATCGCCGCGCTGGCTCTTCCTCCGGGCACGGTGCCCGCCACGGACCTGGAACTGCAGCAGGAGATCACTCCCACCCACTTCCGTGTCCTGAACCTGAGGTTCCCCCGCTGCACGGGAGGTGCTGATCAGCTGGTCAGGTGGGGTTTACGGGGTTTCAGGTTCACTCGTTCGGCCGTTGCCTGGTCGGTGTAGTGCTTCTCCTCGAACTCGATCGGGCTGAGATGGCCGAGCCGTTTCTGGATGCGCCGGGAGTTATAGAAGCCGTCGATGTACTCGAAGAGTGCGAGGTTCGCCTCGGCCCGGGTGGCAAAGACGCGCCCGCGGATGCACTCCGTCTTGATGATCATCCATAGGTTCTCCGCGAGGGCGTTGTCGAACGAGTCCCCGACCGAGCCCATCGACGCCTGGACACCGGCACGCACCAAGCGGGTTGTCAGCTTCACAGACGTGTATTGACAGCCGTGATCAGCGTGATGGATCAGCTCGCCGGGCTGGACCTCGCGGGAGGCGAGGGCGTACTCGAGTGTGGTCGGCACCAGGTCGGCGTCCGCGCGGGCC
>NZ_BAAAUD010000113.1:0-41617 GCF_039533765.1 Streptomyces enissocaesilis
GTACTGCAGGGGGGACCCTGTGGGAGAGTAGGACACCGCCGAACAATCATTGTGGGAAAGCCCCGCACCATTCATGGTGCGGGGCTTTCCTGCGTTCCGGGACCTACCACACCCCTCGGCATCTGCCGACTGTGGGTACGGGTAAGGTCAGGGGCATCATTGGCACGTTTCCACAGGAGGCCCCGGGTGGAGGTTCAGGAAACCCGCGTTCAGACGGACCGGGTGCTCACCATCCCGAACATCCTCAGCATGGCTCGCCTCGTTGGCGTGCCGTTGTTTCTGTGGCTGATCCTCCTGCCTGTGTTCGGTGGGCCCAAGAGTGACGGCTGGGCCTTGCTGGTGTTGATGCTCAGCGGCATCAGCGATTATCTCGACGGAAAGCTCGCCCGTCGTTGGAACCAGATCAGCAGTCTCGGGCGACTGCTCGACCCGGCCGCCGACAGGCTGTACATCCTTTCCACCCTGCTCGGTCTCACATGGCGAGAGATCCTGCCGCTGTGGCTCACCGCTGCCCTCTTGGCCCGTGAGCTGATGCTCCTGGTGATGGTGGGCATCCTCCGCAAGCACGGCTATCCGCCGCCGCAGGTCAACTTCCTGGGGAAGGCCGCTACCTTCAACCTCATGTACGCGTTCCCGTTGCTGCTTCTCAGTGACGGAAACGGGTGGCTGCCGTCACTGGCTGCTATTTTCGGATGGGCGTTCGCCGGATGGGGTACAACTCTGTATTGGTGGGCAGGAATCCTCTACGTGGTTCAGGTCCGCCGGCTGGTGAAGGCGGAGACCGCGGCCGATTGAGCCTGCCAATTACGGTGCAACCCAAGTGCCTGATTGTCCGTGCGTGATGCCTCTCGGGCAGCCCTGGCCGGGTGAAGTCGGTTAGACCGTCATCTGTTCGAGGAGGATTTTTCCGACATGAAGGCCGTCGTGATGGCTGGTGGCGAGGGCACTCGCCTTCGCCCCATGACCTCGAGCATGCCCAAGCCGCTCCTGCCGGTCGCCAATCGGCCGATCATGGAGCATGTGCTGCGGCTGCTCAAGCGGCATGGGCTCAATGAGACCGTCGTGACCGTGCAGTTCCTGGCTTCGCTCGTCAAGAACTACTTCGGTGACGGCGAAGAGCTTGGGATGGAGCTCACCTATGCCAATGAGGAGAAGCCACTCGGCACTGCCGGCAGTGTGAAGAATGCCGAGGAAGCATTGAAGGACGATGCGTTCCTTGTCATTTCGGGTGATGCTCTCACCGACTTCGATCTCACCGACCTGATCAGGTTCCACAAGGAGAAGGGCGCACTGGTCACGGTGTGTCTGACCCGGGTACCGAATCCTCTGGAGTTCGGCATCACGATCGTGGACGAGGAGGGGAAGGTCGAACGGTTCCTGGAGAAGCCCACGTGGGGGCAGGTCTTCTCGGACACCGTGAATACGGGCATTTATGTCATGGAGCCCGAGGTGTTCGACTATGTCGAGGCGGACGTCTCTGTCGACTGGTCGGGCGATGTCTTCCCTCAGCTGATGAAGGAAGGCAAGCCGATCTACGGCTACATCGCCGAGGGCTACTGGGAAGACGTGGGCACGCACGAGAGCTACGTCAAGGCCCAGGCCGATGTCCTGGAGGGCAAGGTCGATGTGGATCTCGACGGTTTCGAGATCTCTCCCGGAGTCTGGGTGGCCGAAGGTGCCGAAGTGCACCCGGACGCTGTGTTGCGGGGGCCGCTCTACATCGGTGACTACGCCAAGGTCGAGGCCGGCGTGGAGCTCCGGGAGCACACGGTCGTGGGGTCCAATGTCGTCGTCAAGAGCGGGGCGTTCCTCCATCGGGCGGTCGTGCACGACAACGTCTACATCGGCCAGCACAGCAACTTGCGCGGCTGTGTGATCGGCAAGAACACCGACATCATGCGAGCCGCGCGGATCGAGGACGGCGCCGTCATCGGGGACGAGTGCCTCGTCGGTGAGGAATCGATTGTTCAGGGCAATGTGCGGGTCTACCCGTTCAAGACCATCGAGGCCGGCGCCTTCGTCAATACCTCGGTGATCTGGGAGTCGCGGGGACAGGCACATCTCTTCGGAGCGCGCGGTGTCTCCGGCATCCTGAACGTGGAGATCACCCCCGAGCTGGCGGTGCGCCTCGCGGGTGCCTACGCCACCACGCTGAAGAAGGGGGCGACGGTCACCACCGCGCGTGACCACTCGCGTGGTGCGCGTGCGCTGAAGCGGGCGGTGATCTCGGCGCTTCAGGCGAGCGCCATCGACGTACGCGATCTGGAGAACGTGCCGCTGCCAGTGGCGCGACAGCAGACGGCTCGTGGCAGCGCCGGCGGAATCATGATCCGTACGACTCCGGGTGTGCCGGACTCCGTCGACATCATGTTCTTCGACGAGCGTGGCGCGGACCTGTCGCAGGCCGGACAGCGCAAGCTCGACCGGGTGTTCGCGCGGCAGGAGTACCGGCGGGCCTTTCCCGGCGAGATCGGCGATCTGCACTTCCCGGCCAGTGTCTTCGACTCCTATACCGGGTCGCTGTTGCGGAACCTGGACGTCACGGGTATCGCCGAATCGGGGCTCAAAGTCGTCGTCGACGCTTCCAACGGAAGTGCCGGTCTTGTGCTGCCGAGCCTGCTGGGACGGCTCGGGGTCGACGCGCTGACCATCAACCCTGGACTCGACGAGTCCAGGCCGACAGAGACGGCAGACTCTCGCCGTTCCGGTCTTGTGCGGTTGGGTGAGATCGTCGCTTCGGCGCGGGCCGCCTTCGGAGTACGGTTCGACCCGGTGGGTGAGCGCTTGTCGCTCGTCGACGAGCGCGGGCGGATCATCGAAGACGACCGGGCGCTTCTGGTGATGCTCGATCTGGTCGCAGCTGAACGGCGCAGCGGGCGGGTCGCGCTGCCGGTGACCACCACGAGGATCGCTGAACAGGTCGCGGCGTACCACGGAACGCAGGTGGACTGGACGACCACGTCGCCGGACGACCTGACGCGAGTAGGCCGTGAGGAGTCGACCATCTTCGGTGGCGACGGACGCGGTGGTTTCATCGTTCCGGAGTTCAGCAGCGTCTTTGACGGCTCTGCCGCCTTCGTGCGGCTGATCGGGCTGGTGGCCAGGACTCAGCTCACGCTGAGCCAGATCGACGCGCGGATACCGCGAGCCCATGTGCTGCGACGGGATCTGGCCACGCCGTGGGCGGTGAAGGGTCTCGTCATGCGCCGCGTGGTCGAGGCCGCCGGAGACCGGTTCGTGGACACGACCGACGGCGTGCGTGTGGTCGAGGCGGACGGGCGATGGGTGATGGTGCTGCCGGATCCGGCGGAGGCTGTCACTCATTTGTGGGCCGAGGGGCCCGATGACGATTCGGCCCAGGCGTTGCTCGACGAGTGGTCCGCGATCGTGGACAGCGCAGGTCACTGAGGTGTGACCGGTGTGCCGGACGGGGTGTGACCACCCCGTCCGGCACACCGGTGGGGCCATTCGGCGGTAACACCTCCGACGTGCGACGATGTGCGGCATGTCGCAGCAGTTCCCTGATCGGAGCACCTCTCCTCCACCTCCTCGGCGCCCCGACGCGTCCATGTCGCTGCTGACGAATGTGATGGATCACAGCCTCGATGACGGGTACGCGGAGGCGGCGGCCCGCAGGAAGGCCGACGGCAGCGCGGGCATGCCACGCACACTGCGCGCGAAGCTCGGGCTGGCCGCAGGCCTTGTACTGGCCGCCCTGGTCGTCACCGTTGGCGCCGCACAGGCGCGGATCGCGGCACCGGTTGTCGCGAAGGAACGTGAAGAGCTCATCGACCGTGTCGAGGCGGAGACCTCCGCGGCCGACAAGCTGGAGCAGAATGTCGACAAGCTCCGGGTCGATGTGGGAGAGCGGCAGCGAAAGGCGCTTCAGGAACACGGCGGTGACCAGGGTGGCCTGGTGGCTCTGCTGTCGGGGGCGACGGCTGTGCAGGGCCCGGGTGTGAAACTTGTCGTGGACGATGCCAAGGACACGGCCCAGGGCGGCGGGGGCCCCCGGGAGAGCACGAGCTTCTCCGACACGGGCCGGCTGCGGGACCGGGACATGCAGAGGATCGTCAATGGTCTGTGGTCCTCGGGCGCCGAGGCTGTGGCCATCAACGGGCAGCGGCTCACCTCCCTGTCGGCGATCCGCGCCGCCGGCGAGGCCATACTGGTCGACAACAGACCGCTGGTGCCCCCGTACACGGTGCTGGCGGTGGGGGACGGGCAGCGGTTGAGTACCGCTTTCCAGGACAGTGCCGACGGTCAGTACCTGCATGTGCTGCAGGAGAACTACGGCATCAGGACAAGCATTTCCGCTCAGGAGGAGGTCCGGCTTCCTGCCGCGCCGAGCCTGATCGTACGTACAGCAGAGCCGCTGGCCGGGGGCGCCGGGAAGGGCGTGGCCAACACAGGGAAGGGCACATCGTGATCGCCGTACTGGGCCTCGTCGTGGGAGTCGTGGTCGGACTGTTGGTCCGGCCCGAGGTACCGGCGGTCGTCGAGCCGTATCTGCCGATTGCCGTCGTCGCGGCCCTCGACGCGGTCTTCGGTGGTCTGCGGGCCATGCTTGACGGGATTTTTGTCGACAAGGTCTTCGTCGTGTCCTTCCTGTCGAACGTCGTGGTGGCGGCGCTGATCGTGTTCTTGGGCGACAAGTTGGGCGTCGGCGCGCAGCTGTCCACGGGTGTGGTCGTGGTGTTCGGCATCCGGATCTTCTCCAACGCGGCGGCGATCCGCCGTCACGTGTTCCGGGCGTGAGGCAGATGAGTACAGAAGACAATCCCCAGCACGGCGAAGAAGAAGCACAGGCTCAGGAGCCGGTGGCGCAGCGGCCCTCGACCGGGCGCCAGCGGCTGATCGCGGGGCTGTGGCCGCCGCGCGTCACGCGGGCGCAACTCGTCGTCGCGCTGCTGCTGTTCGTGCTCGGGCTCGGACTCGCGATCCAGGTCAGGTCGAACAGCGACGACAGCGCGCTGCGGGGAGCACGCCAGGAGGACCTGGTGCGCATCCTGGACGAACTGGACGATCGTACGCAGCGGCTCGAGGATGAGAAGCAGAAGCTCGACGACCAGAAGACCGAGCTGGAGAACAGCTCGGACCAGGCGGAAGAAGCTCGTAAGCAGACGCTGGAGAAGGAACGTCAGCTCGGTGTGCTGGCCGGTACGGTGGCGGCGCAGGGGCCCGGGATCACGCTGACGATCACGGATCCGCACTCCATGGTCGAGGCCGACATGCTGCTGGACGCGATCCAGGAGCTGCGGGCGGCAGGCGCGGAAGCGATCCAGGTCAATGACGTCAGGGTGGTCGCGGACACGTACTTCTCCGACAGTGACGGCGGCATCCAGGTGGACGGGCGGAAGATCGGCGCTCCGTACCGCTTCGAGGTGATCGGCAAGCCGCAGGACCTGGAGCCCGCGCTCAACATCCCCGGCGGCGTCGTGCAGACGTTGGAGAAGGAGCAGGCCATCGCTGCCGTCGCCCGCTCCGAGAAGATCGTCGTGGATGCCTTGCGACCGGCGAAGCGGCCTGACTACGCTCGGTCGTCATCGCGGTGAGGCGGGGGCGCATGGGGGCACCGGGACAAGGGCATCAGGTTGCGGGGGGTCGGCGCACCGAAGGCATGGTGCGTGGTGGAAACTGTTTGGTGGATACGGACGTTGTGAAGATGTCCGGTTCGGCAGGTGTGTTCATTCAGGGTTCGTCCTGCCCCACGGGCGGGTCTGTTTCAGTCAAGGGGAATCGCCCGTGAAGTTGTTTGCGAAGTTGTTCGGCAAGAGTGCACGTGAGGACAGTGCGAACAGCACCGCCCGTCACCGTGCTCCGCGTGGTGGAGAAGTTGACGAGCAGGGCGGTGGGCGCCCGCTCTTCCGGGACGAGGTCACTGGTCCAGATGGTGACATTTCGGGTGGTCGGGGCGCGTCGGCCGTTGACCCCGCCGGTCCTGGCCGCATAGGTTTCGAGGAATCACCAGCCTCAAGCACGGGTGGAGGGTTTGCCTCCGATCCGTACGCATCCCATGCCCGTGAGGGGCAGCCGCGGCAGGAGGATCCGTCCATGTCGGCCTTGCCGGTTTGTACGAGGTGCGGGCATCGTAATGCCGAGGCCAGCCGTTTCTGTTCCAACTGCGGGGCACCGCTGCGGGCCGGAGCCGCCGCCGAGCGTCCCTCGGAGACGACGTCGACGATCTCCATCTCCGGGCTCGAGGCGTACGAGGCGGAAGTGACGGGGCAGACCGCTCTGCCCTCGCTCTCGCCCGAGGCCCAGGCGGCCGTCGATGCCCTTCCGCTCGGTGCGGCGCTGCTGGTGGTGCGACGCGGTCCGAATTCGGGCAGCCGTTTCCTCCTGGACGGTGAGCTGACCACGGCCGGCAGGCACCCGCAGAGCGACATCTTCCTCGACGACGTGACCGTCTCACGACGCCACGTGGAGTTCCGTCGGGGCGCTGACGGCGGGTTCACCGTCTCGGATGTCGGCAGTCTCAACGGCACCTACGTCAATCGCGAGCGGATCGACTCGGTTCCGCTGTCGAACGGCGACGAGGTGCAGATCGGTAAGTACCGGCTGGTCTTCTACGCGAGCCAGCGGGCCATCTGACCCGTACGGGAAGGTCCATGCTGCGAACACTGACGGGCGGTGCCGGAGACGGCACCGCCACCGCAGGCGATCGGCTGGTGAGCATCGGCACCGTGCTCAACCTGTTGCGCGACGAGTTTCCCGAGGTCACCATCTCCAAGATTCGTTTCCTGGAGACCGAGGGGCTTGTCGAACCGCAGCGGACGCCCTCCGGCTACCGCAAATTCAGCCCGAACGACATCGAGCGGCTGGCCCAGGTGCTGCGTATGCAGCGCGATTACTATCTTCCGCTCAAGGTCATTCGCGAGCATCTCGAAGCGCTTGAGCGCGGCGAGCAGGTGCAGCTCCCGTCTGCCGGCGGGCCGCGTGACGTGCACGACGGCTCGCCGGAGGGCGAGGCCGAGCGCCCGGGCACAGTGCGGATCGGCCGCGCGGAGTTCCTGGCCGCGGCCGAGGTCGGCGAGGAGGAGCTCGAGCAGTGGGAGTCGTACGGTCTGATCTCGTCCCTGCCGGGCGGCGGGTACGACGCCGACGCCGTCACGGTGGCCAAGCTCGTCGCCGACCTGGGGCGGTTCGGTCTGGAGCCGCGGCATCTGCGATCGGTGAAAGCGGCGGCGGAACGGGAGGCCGACCTGGTCGAGCAGGTCGTCGCGCCACTGCGCCGGCACCGGAATCCGCAGACCAGAGCGCATGCGGAGGCCACGACCAAGGAGCTCGCGGAGTTGTCCGTCAGGCTCCATTCGGCCCTCATTCAGGCGGCTCTCGGCGTACGGCTGCACTGAGCATGGGGGAGCCCGACTACCCAAACCTGCCAGGCACGTCCTAGGGTTGCTGTGTGAACGAGCTCGACGTCGTAGGTGTCCGGGTGGAAATGCCCTCGAACCAACCGATCGTGCTCCTGCGCGAAGTGGGAGGCGATCGGTACCTCCCCATCTGGATCGGGCCGGGGGAGGCGACCGCGATCGCCTTCGCCCAGCAGGGGATGGCCCCTGCCAGGCCGCTGACCCATGATCTCTTCAAGGATGTACTCGAAGCGGTCGGCCAGGAGCTCACCGAAGTCCGCATCACCGACCTGCGGGAAGGGGTCTTCTACGCTGAACTGGTCTTTGCCAGTGGAGTCGAGGTCAGTGCGAGGCCTTCGGACGCCATAGCGCTGGCGCTGCGCACCGGAACGCCGATCTACGGCAGTGACGGTGTGCTGGACGACGCAGGCATCGCGATCCCCGACGAGCAGGAGGACGAGGTGGAGAAGTTCCGTGAGTTCCTCGACCAGATCTCCCCTGAGGACTTCGGGACCAACAGCCAGTGAGCCGTGCACCAGGGGCCGTCCGCGCATTCGAGTAGCCTTTCCCCGGAGTGGGGCACGGGAAACCACTCTCAGGGTGATTATCACTCGGCGTGCCGAGTGTGGCGATCGTTGACGCACCCCGGGTGACTGCCTACCGTCGACAGGGCAGGTCAAGGACGGAGGTCGGCGTGAGAAGCAGCGGCGACGGTACGGTGGCGGGCGGGCCGTATCCGCTTCACGGCAGTGCGGTCGGCCCTCTGGCGGGGCGGCAGAGCGTGACGTCGGCCATGGGCGGGACAGCGGCGGCCGACAGCACGGACAGCATCGGGTACCGGGGGCCGACCGCCTGTGCGGCGGCTGGAATCACGTACCGGCAACTTGACTACTGGGCGCGCACGGGGCTGGTCGAGCCGAGCGTGCGGCCCGCTTATGGGTCGGGTACGCAGCGTCTCTACAGCTTCCGCGACGTCGTCGTCCTCAAGATCGTCAAGCGGTTCCTGGACACCGGTGTCGCACTGCAGAACATCCGTGCCGCCGTCCAGCACCTGCGGGCCCGCGGGTTTCAGGATCTCGAGCGGATGACGCTCATGAGCGACGGCGCGACGGTGTACGAGTGCTCGTCGCCCGACGAAGTCGTCGAACTCCTCCAGGGCGGGCAGGGCGTGTTCGGGATCGCCGTGGGCGTGGTCTGGCGGGACGTGGAGAGTGCGCTGTCCCAGCTGCACGGCGAGCGCGTCGACACGGGCGAGACGCTCGTGGGCCACAACCCCACCGACGAGCTCGCCCGGCGCCGCAACAAGGCGGTCTGACCGGCGGTCCGGCCTCCTGCCGTGCTGCCGGCCGCCGATTGTCAGTGCCGTACGGCAGCATCGGTGGTGTGAGAGCCGCGCCCACCATCCTGCATCTCGACATGGATGCCTTCTACGCCGCCGCAGAGCAGGCGGCGAAGCCGAGTCTGCGCGGAAAGCCGGTGGTGGTCGGCGGTACCGGGACCCGCGGGGTCGTCGCCACGGCCTCGTACGAGGCCAGGCGCTTCGGGGTGCATTCCGCGATGCCGGTGGCCCAGGCCCGTCGGCTGTGCCCGAACGCCGCCTATCTGATGCCGCGCTTCTCCCTCTACCGTTCCGTGAGCGAACAGGTCATGGAGCTCCTCGGCCGGCTCTCCCCGCTGGTGGAGCCGCTGAGTCTCGACGAGGCCTTCGTCGATCTGGAGGCGGGCGGGGTGGCCGACGACTCGGCCTCCGCCCGCAGGGCCGGAGAGCGGCTGCGGGCGGACATCCGGGCGGTCACGGGGCTCACGGGATCCGTGGGGCTCGCGGGCTCCAAGATGCTCGCGAAGATCGCGTCGGAGCAGGCCAAGCCGGACGGGCTGACGCTGATAGAACCGGGCACCGAACGCGAGCTGCTGGGGCCGATGCCCGTACGGACACTGCCGGGGGTCGGGCCTGCCACCGGGGAGCACCTTCGGCGGGCGGGGATGACGGCCGTCGTCGACCTGGTGGAAGCGGGCGAGGACGAGCTCGTACGGCTGCTGGGGAAGGCGCACGGGGTCTCGCTGTACCGGATGGCCGTCGGGCACGACGACCGGCCCGTGGTGGCCGAGCGGGACGCGAAATCGGTGTCGGTCGAGGACACCTTCGAGGTGGACCTGCACGACCGGGTCAGGATCAGGGCCGAAGTGGTCCGGCTGTCCGACCGGTGTGTGCAGCGGTTGCGGGCGGCCGGGCGCTCGGGCAGGACGGTGGTCCTCAAGGTGCGCAGGTACGACTTCTCGACGCTGACGCGTTCCGAGACGCTGCGGGGGCCGACGGACGACCCCGCCGTGGTGCGGGAGGCCGCAGGACGGCTGCTGGAGTCGGTGGACACCACGGGCGGGGTGCGGCTGCTCGGGGTGGGGGTCACCGGGCTCGCCGACTTCACGCAGGAGGACCTTTTCGCCCAGGCGGCCGGTGAGCGGGCGCAGTCGCAGTCGGCGGAAGAAGCCGTGGACGCGGATCCGGGCGGCGGGGTGCCGGCGGCGCCGGTGCCCGAGCCGCCGCCGGAGCGCCGGTGGCTGGCCGGGCAGGACGTGCGGCACGCCGCGTACGGAGCGGGGTGGGTGCAGGGCAGCGGGGTCGGACGGGTCACCGTGCGGTTCGAGGAGCCGACGTCGGCGCCCGGGCGGGTGCGGACCTTCAAGGTGGACGATCCGGACCTGGTGCCGTCGGATCCGCTCCCGCTGGTGAGGGCGGCCCGGGATCAGGCGGGGTCCTCACCGGCCAGCCGGCCGAAGTCCCGGTCGGGGGCGGGGGAGGAGATGTCGAGCCCGTAGTGGTGGTAGAGCTGGAGTTCCTGCTCGGGGGAGAGGTGGCGGCCGACGCCGAAGTCCGGGGCGTCCTTGATCAGCGAGCGGTCGTAGGGGACGCGGAGGGAGTCGTTCACGACCGTGCTGGGCTCCAGGGGGACGAAGGCGTCGCGGCCGAAGAGGCCGGTGCGTACGGCTGCCCATTCGGGTTCCCCCGTGGCGTCGTCGAGGTACACCTCGTCCACCGTTCCGATCTTGGTGCCATTGCGGTCGAACGCCTTGCGGCCGATCAGGCTGCGCGGATCGATGTCGGTCTGCACGGTCCCTCCAACTGATCGCAGCTGCTCCGTAGACCCTACGAAAGGGCACAACTGTGGACTCGGCCACTCGAGGGATCCGCGACGAGGCTCGCTGGTAGGCTGGCAAATGGCTGCTGACCCCGTGCGGGAGAGTCTCCGGTGAACATGCCGGGGACGCCGAAGGAGCAAATCCTCCCCGGAATCTCTCAGGCCCCCGTACCGCACGGACGAGGTCACTCTGGAAAGCAGGGCGGGCGTCGGACGGGCATGTGCTGGAGAACAGCACAGCACCTGTCGCGGCTCCCTTCCTCACCGACGGTGAAAGCCGGAACGACCTTCGACGTCAGTGATGTCCGTACGGTCTTCCGGTGAAGCTCTCAGGTTGAGATGACAGAGGGGGAGGCCGTCCGGGTACCGTGCCGTGGTGCCCTCGCAGGTCGCGTCAGACCAGGAGGCCTTCCGCAGATGACCGCAAACCGCATTCCGCTCTCGCAGCTCGAGCGTGGCATCCCCTTCGAGCAGCGCCACATCGGGCCCGATGCCGAAGCCCAGGCCAAGATGCTCGCCCAGGTCGGTTACGGCTCGCTCGACGAGCTGACCGCGGCCGCGGTGCCGGACGTCATCAAGAGCGCCGAGGCGCTCGGGCTGCCCGACGCCCGCACCGAGGCCGAGGTCCTGGCCGAACTGCGTGCGCTCGCGGACCGCAACCAGGTGCTCGCCCCGATGATCGGGCTCGGCTACTACGGCACCTTCACGCCGCCGGTGATCCTGCGCAACGTCATGGAGAACCCGGCCTGGTACACGGCGTACACGCCCTACCAGCCGGAGATCTCGCAGGGCCGGCTGGAGGCACTGCTCAACTTCCAGACGATGGTCGCCGATCTGACCGGTCTGCCGACCTCGGGCGCCTCGCTGCTCGACGAGAGCACCGCGGCGGCCGAGGCCATGGCGCTCTCGCGCCGCGTCGGCAAGGTCAAGAACGGCGTCTTCCTGATCGACTCCGACGCGCTGCCGCAGACCGTGGCCGTCATCCGGACGCGCGCGGAGCCGACCGGTGTCGACGTCGTCGTCGCGGATCTGTCCGGAGGCATTCCGGCCGAGGTCGCCGAGCGCGGTGTCTTCGGCGTGCTGCTTCAGTACCCGGGCGCCTCGGGCGCCGTACGGGACATCAAGCCCGTCATCGAGCAGGCGCACGAGCTCGGTGCGGTCGTCACCGTCGCCGCCGACCTGCTGGCGCTGACGCTGCTGACCTCGCCCGGCGAGCTCGGCGCGGACATCGCGGTGGGCACCACCCAGCGCTTCGGCGTTCCGATGGGCTTCGGCGGCCCGCACGCCGGGTTCATGGCCGTCCGCGAGAAGTTCGCGCGCAGCCTGCCGGGGCGGCTCGTCGGTGTCTCCGTCGACGCCGACGGGAACAAGGCGTACCGGCTGGCGCTGCAGACGCGGGAACAGCACATCCGCCGGGAGAAGGCCACCAGCAACATCTGTACGGCGCAGGTGCTGCTCGCCGTCATGGCCGGCATGTACGCCGTCTACCACGGACCCGACGGGCTGCGCGGCATCGCGCGCCGCACGCACCGGTACGCGACGCTGCTCGCCGAGGGCCTGCGGACCGGCGGGGTCGAGGTCGTGCACGGCTCGTACTTCGACACGCTGACCGCGCGGGTCCCGGGCAGGGCGGCCGAGGTCGTCGCCGCGGCCCGTGAGGGCGGGGTCAACCTGTACCTGGTCGATGCCGACCACGTCTCCTTCGCCTGCGACGAGACGACGGCCCGCGCGCAGGTCGCCGCGGTCTGGTCGGCCTTCGGGGTCGACGCCGACATCGAGGCGCTCGACGCGAAGACGGCCGACGCGCTGCCCGAGGGGCTGCTGCGGAGCGACGAGGTCCTCACGCACCCCGTCTTCCACCAGCACCGTTCCGAGACCGCGATGCTGCGCTACCTGCGCAGGCTCGCCGACCGCGACTACGCGCTCGACCGCGGCATGATCCCGCTCGGCTCCTGCACGATGAAGCTGAACGCGACCACCGAGATGGAGCCGGTCACCTGGCCGGAGTTCGGGGCGGTCCACCCCTTCGCGCCGGTCGAGCAGGCGCAGGGGTACCTGACGCTCATCCGGGAGCTGGAGGAGCGGCTCGCCGAGGTCACCGGGTACGACGCGGTGTCGATCCAGCCGAACGCCGGTTCGCAGGGCGAGCTGGCGGGGCTGCTGGCGGTACGGGCGTACCACCGGGCCAACGGCGACGACCAGCGCACGGTGTGCCTGATCCCGTCGTCCGCGCACGGGACCAACGCGGCGAGCGCGGTCATGGCCGGTATGAAGGTCGTCGTCGTCAAGACCCGCGAGGACGGCGAGGTCGACGTCGAGGACCTGCACGCCAGGATCGAGCAGTACCGCGACGAGCTGTCGGTGCTGATGATCACCTACCCCTCCACGCACGGGGTGTTCGAGGAGCACGTCGCCGACATCTGCGCGACGGTGCACGAGGCCGGCGGTCAGGTCTATGTCGACGGCGCCAACCTCAACGCGCTGGTCGGCCTCGCCAAGCCGGGCAAGTTCGGTGGGGACGTGTCCCACCTGAACCTGCACAAGACCTTCTGCATCCCGCACGGCGGCGGCGGCCCCGGCGTCGGTCCGGTCGGCGTACGGGCCCACCTGGCGCCGTACCTGCCGAACCACCCGCTCCAGCCGACGGCCGGTCCGGAGACGGGCGTGGGGCCCATCTCGGCCGCTCCGTGGGGCTCGGCGGGCATTCTGCCGATCTCGTGGGCGTACGTCCGCCTGATGGGCGGGGAGGGGCTCAAGCGCGCCACGCAGGTCGCCGTGCTCGCGGCGAACTACATCGCCAAGCGGCTGGAGCCGCACTACCCCGTGCTCTACACCGGCCCCAACGGGCTGGTGGCGCACGAGGCCATCGTCGACCTGCGGCCGCTGTCGAAGGCGACGGGTGTCAGCGTGGACGACATCGCCAAGCGCCTCATCGACTACGGCTTCCACGCGCCGACCATGTCGTTCCCGGTGGCGGGGACGCTGATGATCGAGCCGACCGAGAGCGAGGACCTGGCGGAGATCGACCGGTTCTGCGACACGATGATCGCCATTCGCGGCGAGATCGAGAAGGTGGCGTCGGGCGAGTGGCCCGCGGACGACAACCCGCTGCGCAACGCGCCGCACACGGCGGCCGCGCTGGGCGGCGCGTGGGAGCACGCGTACAGCCGTGAGGCCGCGGTCTTCCCGGCCGGGGTCTCGGCCTCGGACAAGTACTGGCCGCCGGTGCGCCGGATCGACGGCGCGTTCGGTGACCGCAACCTCGTCTGCTCGTGCCCGCCGCTGGACGCGTACGACAACTGACGGACGCGGGGACGGCGCAGAGGCGCCGATGTGCGTCGGGGCCGGTCCGGAGGGTTTCTCCGGGCCGGCCCCTCCGTCGTACCGCCGCCCTACGGCCGTACTCGGTGTACGGGCCGGGCTACGCGCGCACTCGGCATACGGGCAGAGTCACGCGGCCTTGACGACGTCCAGCGGACGGTGCGGGGCGATGATCTGGCCGTCCGGCAGGAGTTCGCCGGTGTCCTCGAAGACGAGAACTCCGTTGCACAGCAGGCTCCAGCCCTGCTCCGGATGGTGTGCCACGAGACGGGCGGCTTCCCGATCGGCGGATTCGGCGGTCGGGCAGGCTGGTTGGTGCTGGCACATGGAAGGGTTCTTTCGCTGCGTTGTGGTGAGTGTCCTGCGGCTCGATGCGGTGCTCATGGCCGCCCCCCGTATCAATCGGTCCGGTCCCAGTGTTGCCCCACGGACGTCGATCCGCAGGGATTTCACGACAGCTCTCCTCACTGATTGATGACGCGTCACCCGTGCGGGCGGTTCAGTTCAACCGGGGCGTATTTCCGGGTGGTTCGGGGTGGCCGGTACGGGCTAGTCCGGACGGGTCGGCACGGGCCAGTACTGTGCCCCGTGCCGGGGCGGGCACGGGGCACAGGGGGCGTGAAGGGCGTTGCGAGGAGCTTGTGAGGGCTGGTGTCGCGCTGTCCTGCTGTCGTCAGGCGGACTGGCTGAGGAGCGGGGCGGCCGCCGGTGGCGCGAGCCGGTGGGTCAGCAGCGGCAGCAGGTCGGCGACCCGGTGCGGGCGGTGCGAGGCGATGCCGGGCGGCGCGGGCGCCAGCGGCACGAGCAGGTCCGTCGGCAGCGGCATCGTGTCGGCGGCGTCGGTGTGGGCTTCGGGGCCGTCGTGCAGCCACAGGGTGAGCATGTAGAGCTCCGGCACGGACAGCAGGCGGGGCTGGTAGCGCGTCGACATCGCCTCGGCCTGACGCAGCGCGCGCTCGCTGGAGGTGATGTACGGGCCCTCGCAGAAATGGGAGAAGGCCCAGCCGTCGGGGGTGAGCATGCTGTCGGCGGCGGCCACCGTGCGGTCGCCGCTGCGGATCAGGAACCGCCAGCCGGTCAGCCGGGCGCGCGGTGGTCTGCCGGAGGGGATGATCCCGTCCAGGACGTGGACGGGAAGAGGGAACTCGGGGCTGAGGGGTCCCTGGGCCGTACGGAGGGCCGCGGGACGGGCCTCCCGGACGGCGGTGGGGGAACCGAGTGCCGCGAGGACGCTGCGTAGGGCGGGCGCGGGAGCCGAGGGGACAAGCAGCGGCATGGTGGGTCGCCTCTCACTTGGGAGACACGGTGATGCGTGGGCGGTGCGGACGGCGCTGTCTGCGTGTGATGCAGGTGCGGGGTCAGAGGGGGGCCGTGGGGCGATGGCCGGGGCGCCAGCTCTCTGCCTCGTCTGCGGAGTTTATACGACACGTGTTCACATGGTGTTTCGGCTAGCGGTCGCCGGTATTGCGGGCAAGGCGGTATCCGGACCTTTTCCTGCGGAGAATCTACCCATTCACCGGGGTCTCAGGCCCGTGGCCTGGAAAGTTCCGGCGAAAGCGGTAGGCCGGAAATCATCGGCTTTTCTCACCGACGGCAGGGCGCTGGTATCTGCTTTCTGCCGCATGCCGAGTGAATGTGCCGCTGGGCTTCCCGGTCGAGGGTACCCGGTCCTCTGCGGCCGTGGGGCGTTACGGATCGGCATGTCTGGGCATCATCGATCGTGACGTCAATGCCCGATGCTGTGAGCCGCCCACTCGAGGAGGGGTACTTCGATGGGGGAGAAGGTCGTAGCAGGCGGGTTCGATCTGTCGGACCGGCAGCGGTACCGGAGGAAACTCCAGCAGTGCCTGGAGGGACTGGAGCGACTGCTGGCGGAGAAGCGCTTCGACCGCCCCAAGAACCTCATGGGACTGGAGATCGAGCTCAATCTCGCCGGAGCCGACGGGATGCCGGCGATGGTGAACGCGGAGGTCCTCGACCGGATCGCCAGCAGTGATTTCCAGACCGAACTCGGAATGTTCAATCTGGAAGTGAATATTGCTCCGCACCGGCTGGGCGGACGCGTCTTCGATCAGCTGACGGAGGAGCTGCGCACCAGCCTGGGGTATGCCAACAGAAAGGCGGAGGAGGTCGCCGCGGGCATTGTGATGATCGGAATTCTGCCGACGCTCGGGCGCCATGATCTGGTTTCGGCAAACCTCTCCGACATCGACCGCTACCAGTTGCTCAATGATCAGATCGTCGCCGCGCGGGGTGAGGACTTCACCCTCGACATCGCCGGCGTCGAGCGTTTGAGCTGTACCTTCGCCTCCATTACGCCCGAAGCGGCCTGCACCTCCGTGCAGTTGCACCTCCAGGTCACGCCGAACCGGTTCGCGGATGTGTGGAACGCGGCCCAGGCGATCGCGGCGGTGCAGATAGCCGTGGGCGCCAACTCGCCCTTCCTCTTCGGGCACGAGCTGTGGCGCGAGTCGCGGCCGCCTCTCTTCCAGCAGGCCACCGACACCCGCCCGCCGGAGCTGAAGGCCCAGGGCGTACGGCCCAGGACCTGGTTCGGCGAGCGGTGGGTGGAGTCGGCGTACGAGCTCTTCGAGGAGAACGTGCGCTACTTCCCGGCTCTCCTGCCGATATGCGACGACGAGGACCCGCTCCTGGTGCTCGAGGACGGCGGGGTGCCGCGGCTCCAGGAACTGGTGCTGCACAACGGGACGGTCTACCGCTGGAACCGGCCCGTGTACGGGCTGGTCGACGGCGTACCGCACCTGCGGGTCGAGAACAGGGTGCTGCCCGCAGGACCGACGGTGACCGATGTGATCGCCAACGCGGCCTTCTACTACGGGTTGGTCCGGGCGCTCGCCGAGGAAGCGCGGCCGGTGTGGAAGCGGCTTCCCTTCGAGGCCGCGGAGGAGAACTTCGACGCGGCCTGCCGCCACGGCATCGACGCGGAGATCGTCTGGCCGAAGCCGGGGCGTGCGAACGGGACCGCGCGGGTTCCGGCCGTCAGGCTCGTACAGGAAGAGCTGCTGCCGCTGGCCGCGGCCGGGCTCGACGCCTGGGGCATCGAGCCCGCGGACCGCGACTACTACCTCGGCGTCATCGAGCAGCGGTGCAGGCGCCGCGTGAACGGCGCTTCCTGGCAGGTGGACACGTACCACCGCGCCCTGGAGGCCGGTCTGGAGCGCGAAGCCGCGCTGGCCGCCACCACCCGCCGCTACAGCGAGCTGATGCACCGGGGCGATCCGGTGCACACGTGGCCGGCGGGATTCCCGGGACGAGTCTGAGGGGACAGCCGGCCGGGCTGCGGGTGGGCCGCCGCCGGCGCCCGGGGTGTGCCCGGACTGTGAGCCGGAGCCGGAGCCGGAGCAGGGTTCTGGACCTGGTGCCGTCCGTCGCCGCGTCGTCGGGCAAGCTGTGACGTCCCGGGGCCTGTCACGCGCGATCTCCGTGCCCGTGTTCGAGACCCTGGCGGGCGGAGCCGGTGACGAGGCGGAACGGCCGAACTGGAGGCTGGTGTGCAGGCAGAGGCGGGACGGGTGGCCGGCTCTCATCCCGGGCAGGGGGTGATGCCGCGGACCCTCCGTGCCGAGGTTCTGATCGTTCTCGCGCTCTCGCTGGGCGCGAGCGCGGTGTCGTCCCTGATCAGTTTTGTCGGAGCGCTCACGAAACCGGGTGGGCTCAAGGACCAGGCGGCGAAACTCAACGGGTCGTACACACCGGGGCGGCCGTGGCTGGATCTCGCCTGGCAGCTGTTCGGCATCACGTCGGCGCTGGTGCCTGTGGCGCTGGTCGCGTACCTGCTGACGCGGGAGGGCACGGGGCTGCGTGCGATCGGGTTCGACCGTACGCGGCCGTGGCCGGACCTGGGGCGGGGGGTGCTGGTCGCGGCGGGCATCGGCAGCGCGGGGCTCGCCTTCTACCTGGTCGCCATCGAGTCGGGGTTCAACCTCACGGTGGTGCCGGAATCGCTGCCCTCGGTGTGGTGGAAGTTTCCCGTACTGATCCTGTCCGCGATGCAGAACTCCGTGCTGGAGGAAGTCATCGTCGTCGGGTATCTCCTGCGCAGGCTCGATCGGCTGGAGTGGTCGCCGATGGCCGCTCTGGCGGCGAGTTCGGTGCTGCGCGGCTCGTACCACCTGTACCAGGGGATCGGCGGTTTCATCGGCAACATGGTGATGGGCGCGGTCTTCGTGCTGCTGTACCGGCGCTGGGGGCGGGTCGGGCCGCTGGTCGTGGCCCACACGCTGCTCGATGTCGGGGCCTTCGTCGGGTACGCGCTGCTGGCGGGCAGGGTGGGATGGCTGCCGACGGCTTGAGGGCGCGGGGAGAGGGCGTACCGGGGTTCCGTCCCGCACGGGAAGCTCGGGTTCCGTACGGGACGTCCGGTACGCCCCTTCGCGCCGCCGGCGCTGTCAGGCGAACAGCTCGCCGTCGATGACGGTGACGGCCCCGCCGGTCAGCAGGGTGCGGTCACCGCGCAGTGACACGGCGACGAGGCCGGAGCGGGCGGAGGCCTGGAGGCCGGTCAGCTCGTCGCGGCCGAGGCGGGCCGACCAGAACGGGGCGAGGGCCGTGTGCGCGCTGCCGGTCACCGGGTCCTCGTCGACGCCGACCCGGGGGAAGAAGCAGCGCGAGACGAAGTCGTAGCCGCGGGAGGGGTCCTCGGCGGCGGCCGTGGCGATGATGCCGCGCCCGGAGTGGGCCACGAGGGCGGCGAAGTCGGGCGTGAGCGCCCGTACGGCCGACTCGTCGGCCAGCTCGACCAGCAGGTCGCCGATGTGCGGCCCGGTGTCGTGGGCCGAGAGGACCTCGGCGCCCAGCGCCTTGCTCACGCCGTCGGGGACGGGCGTTCCGGTGAGCGGCGCGGTCGGGAAGTCGAGGGTGTAGGCGCCGCCCTCCCGCACGGTGGTGGCCAGGATGCCGCAGCGTGCCGAGAAGCGGACGGTGCCGGTCGCGGCGCCCGTGGTGTGCAGGACGTGGGCGGTGGCCAGGGTGGCGTGGCCGCACATGTCCACTTCGGCGGTGGGGGTGAACCAGCGCAGCGCCCAGTCGGCGTCGCCGCCGGCGGGAAGCGGGTGGGCGAAGGCGGTCTCGGGGTGGTTCACCTCGGCCGCCACCCGCTGGAGCCAGGCGTCGTCGGGGAAGCCGCCGGAGTCCAGCAACAGGACTCCGGCCGGATTTCCGGCGAAGGGGCGGTCGGTGAAGGCGTCGACGATTCGAATCCGCATGGCCATGAACGTAGCGGCGGGGTGAAGCCGCAGGCCAAGGCCAATTTCGTACGACTGGCTCTTTAACGCTTGGCGGAAGAGTAGTTCCGATATATCGTTGAAGCATCGCGACAGGTCACCGATGGAAGGAGCGCGGCGATGCGTTCACATGGACACGGACATGGAGACTGCGGGCCCGGTCATCGCGGCCGGGGTGATTTCGAGGGGCGGCGCGCCGCGTTCGGTCCCTTCGGGCCGCCGTTCGGCGGGCCGTGGGGCGGCGGACGCGGCCGGGGCGGGCCCCGGGGCCGGGCGCGGCGCGGCGACGTACGCGCGTCGATCCTGGCGCTGCTGGCGGACCGTCCCATGCACGGCTACGAGATGATCCGGGAGATCGGCGAGCGCAGCGGCGGGGCCTGGCGGCCGAGCCCCGGCTCGGTCTACCCGACGCTCCAGCTGCTCGAGGACGAAGGGCTGATCGTCAGCGAGAGCGAGGGCGGCAAGAAGCTGTTCACCCTCACCGACGCGGGGCGTACCGAGGCGGAGGCCGGGCCGCGGGCTCCGTGGGAGGAAGCCGGGCGGGGCATCGACTGGGAGAACGTGAACGAGATCCGGCAGGCCGGGTTCGGGCTGATGGAGGCGTTCGGCCAGGTCTGGAAGACCGGATCGGCCGAGCAGCGGCAGAAGGCTCTCGCCGTCATCAACGAGTCCCGCAAGAAGCTCTATCTGATCCTCGCCGACGAGGACTGAGGACCGAGAGGGCGGGGGATCCCGGCGTCTCGCATCGGGTTGTCCGGGTTTCCCTGTTCTCATCCGTGAGGAGGAGGACTCGCGCGGGGTTGCCCACCTTCTGTCGGATGCGTAAATGCTTCCTGCCGGGGATGCCGCCGACGGCGGCGGCTGATGAGGTGGGAGGTGTGCAAAGCCGTACCCCACGGGTTCCTCAGCAACCTGCTCCTCGGCCCGCTCCTTCCTGCGCAGACATCGAAGCCGGGCTCACCGCGGAGCTCGCCTCGGTGGTAGCGGGTGCGCGCAGGCGGGCGCTGCGGGACGGCGACCGGCAGATCGACACCGCGCATCTGCTGCACTCGGTGATCGAGACCGACCCCGATGTCAGGGCGGCGTTCGACGGCGGCCCGCAGGTCGCCAGGGTGCTCGGTTACCTGGTGCAGCGCAGCATCGGTTACGGGCTGCGCTGGCAGGGGGCGGTGGAGGACTCCGGCGCGGCGCCCGGGGCGGGGGAGACCGGAGTGGCGGGCTGGTCGCCCGCCGCTGTCGCGGCCATGGCGGGTGCGCTGGGGCGTGCCGCGGCGCGCGAGGACCGGCGGGCCCGCGGCCTCGACCTGCTCGCCGTGCTCGCCGCGGAGCCCGGCTGCCGGGCGGCGGAGGTGCTCCGGCGGGCCGGTGTCGACACGCAGCTGCTGGCGGGGCGCCTGCACGGAGAATCCCGTCAGGTGTGACGGAGATGAAGCTCCTGACCCCACCTGGCATGATGTGCCGATGCAAGCGTCTCAGGGGAGGAGCGCCGGCCTGGGACTTGCCCTGGCATCGGCGTTCGCGTTCGGTGGTTCGGGTGTCGCGGCCAAGCCGCTGATCGAAGCGGGGCTCGACCCGCTGCACGTGGTGTGGCTGCGCGTGACCGGAGCCGCGCTCGTCATGCTGCCCGTGGCCTGGCGCCACCGCGCCCTGCTGCTGCGCAAGCCCGCTCTGCTCGCCGGTTTCGGCCTGCTCGCGGTCGCCGGTGTGCAGGCCTTCTACTTCGCCTCGCTGTCCCGGATCCCGGTCGGCGTCGCCCTGCTCATCGAATACCTCGCCCCCGCGCTCGTGCTCGGCTGGGTGCGCTTCGTGCAGCGCAGGCCGGTGACGCGCGCCGCGGCGGTGGGTGTGGTGCTGGCCGTCGGGGGCCTGGCCTGCGTCGTCGAGGTGTGGGCGGGGCTGAGCTTCGACGCGCTCGGGCTGCTGTTCGCGCTCGGCGCCGCCTGTTGCCAGGTCGGCTACTTCGTCCTGTCCGACCAGGGCAGCACCGGTGACGACGCGGCCGACCCGCTCGGCGTCATCGCGTACGGACTGCTCATCGGCGCCGCGGTGCTGACCCTCGTGGCACGCCCCTGGGGCATGGACTGGTCACTGCTCGCGGGGAGTGCGCGGATGGGCGGGGCGGACGTGCCGGCCGCGCTGTTGCTCGGCTGGATCGTACTGATCGCCACCGTCCTCGCGTACGTCACGGGCGTGGTCTCGGTGCGCAGGCTGTCGCCGCAGGTGGCCGGTGTGGTCGCCTGCCTGGAGGCGGTCGTCGCGACCGTACTGGCATGGGTGCTGCTGCGCGAGCACCTGTCCGCGCCGCAGATCATCGGCGGAGCCGTGGTGCTCGTCGGTGCCTTCATCGCCCAGTCGTCGGCGCCCAGGGCGCCGAGCGGGCCCGTCGCGGGCGGGCTCACCGGGGCGGGCGCGGATCTCCGGCATGCGGACGGGGAGTTGTCCGCCGAGCGGACCGCGCCGTAGGGTGACGATCATGCATTCGACTGTGCTTCCGCCTCCCGCCGCGTAACGCGGGCGGCACTGCCGAAGACGAAGACCGGGCTCGGGCAGTCCCCGAGCGGTTCGTCGCTGCCCGCGTGCGGAGCCGAGCGACCACCTGTCCCGTCTTCACGCGGAGAAGTCACGTGTCGAAATCTTCCTGTCCTTCCTCGGGCCTGCCCGTCCGGCGTGGCCTGGTCTACCTGATCGTCGCCGGAACGGCCTGGGGCACCGCGGGAGCGGCCGCCTCGCTGACCTTCCTGGCCAGCGACCTCGGACCGCTCGCGCTGTCCTTCTGGCGCTGCGTCGGCGGCCTGGTGCTGCTCCTGGCCGCCCGTGCGCTGCGCCGTCGCCCGGCCGCCGCGCCGGTGGCGTCCGCCGAGCCCCGCAGGCGGCGGGTGACGCGCGTCCTCGTCACCGGTCTGGGACTCACGGTCTTCCAGAGCGCCTACTTCGCGGCCGTCCAGGCCACCGGGCTCGCCGTCGGCACCGTCGTCACCATGGGCGCGGCGCCGGTGCTGATCGCGCTGGGGGCGCGACTGGCCATGGGGGAGCGGCTGGGACGCGCCGGGGCGCTCACCGTGGTGGGTGCGCTCGTCGGGCTCGCCGTGATGGTGCTGGGCGGCGGCGGTACGTCGGTGCGGCCCGTCGGCGTGTTCTTCGCGCTGCTGTCTGCCGCCGGGTACGCCGCCATGACGCTGCTGACGCGCCGGCTCGGGCGTGACGGGGGCGGGGCCGACCCGTTCGCGACGACCGCGTGGGCGTTCGCGATCTGCTCGCTGTGCCTGCTGCCGTTCGTGGCCGCCGAAGGGCTGCTGCCGCACACCGACGACCCGGTGCGGGTGGTGTGCCTGCTGGTGTACGTGGCGGCGGTGCCGACGGCGCTCGCGTACGCCCTGTACTTCGCGGGGGCGGCGGTCGTCCGGTCCGCGACCGTCTCGGTGATCACGCTGCTCGAACCGGTGAGCGCCACCGTCATCGCGGTCGTCCTGCTGGGCGAGCACCTGGCGCCGGCCACCGTGGCGGGGACGCTGCTGCTGCTCGCCGCGGTGGCGGGTCTCGCGGTCGCGGAGGCCAGGACCGCCGCGCCGGGCCGGCGGGCCGCCGTTCTCGCGTAGGGGGCTCGCGCGTACGGGGGCGGGCCGTGCCGGTCCGGGTCCGGAAGTCGGTGGACGCCTTCGCGGGCGCCCGCCGGCTTCCGGTACGCGGCGGACGGTTCTCCGTACGGTCCCTCAGAGGGTGGTGAGGTAGTCGGGCAGGGCGACGGCCGGATCGAGGCCGTCCGCCGGAATCGGCGCGCCGTAGCCGCGGACGAGCGGGACGACACCCGTCCAGTGGGGGAGCGAGGCGTCCTCGGGCTCGTCGTTGGGGCCGCCGGTGCGGACCTTCGCGGAGACCTCCTCCAGGTCGAGGCGGATCACGGCGGTCGCGGCGAGCTCCTTGGCGTTGGCCGGGCGCGAGTCGCAGGAGCGGCCGGGGACGACGTGGTCGACCAGCGCGTCCAGGGCGGTGCGGCGCTCCTCCTCGTCCACGACCTCGTGGGCGATGCCGTGGACCACCACGGAGCGGTAGTTGATGGAGTGATGGAAGGCGGAGCGGGCCAGGACGAGGCCGTCGACGTGGGTGACGGTCAGGCAGACGGCGAGGCCGGGATCGCTCTGGCCGGCCATGCGCAGGGGGCGGGAACCCGTGGAGCCGTGCACGTAGAGGCGGTCGCCGATCCGGCCGTAGAGCGTCGGCAGGACGACCGGGGCGCCGTCGCGGACGAAGCCGAGGTGGCAGACGTAACCCTCGTCGAGCAGCGCGTGCACCAGCTCGCGGTCGTAAGAGGCGCGCTCCCGTGAACGCGTCGGGACGGTGCGCTCGGAAGGCGTGTAGGAGCTGGTGTCCGGCATTGCTTTCTCCATTGCACTAGTGCATAGTAAACTTTGTGCTAGGAGAATATCGGATCAGTGGGCGGCGCGCATCGGAGATTGCCGCGAGCGTGGAGCGCGCGGTGGGTTCCGGGGAGCTTTCGCCCGGCCAACTGCTGCCGCCGATGCGGGAGTTGGCGGGTGAGCTCGGAGTCAATCCGAATACGGTCGCGGCCGCGTACCGCACCCTGCGCGAGCGCGGGGTGATCGAGACGTCCGGTCGCCGCGGCAGCCGGGTGCGTCCCCGCCCGGCCAGTACGGCGCGCGAGTCCATCAGGGCCGACGTACCGCCCGGCGTGCGCGACCTGAGCCGGGGGAACCCCGATCCCGCGCTGCTGCCACCGCTGCACGACGCGTTCGCCGCCGCGGCGCGGCACGGCGCGCGGCGGCCCGGACTGTACGGAGAGGAGCCCGTGGACCCGGACTTCGGGCGGCTCGCACGGGCCGCGTTCGACGCGGACGGGGTGCCGCAGGGCCCGGTCGTGGTCACCTCGGGGGCGCTGGACGCGATCGAGCGCGTACTGGCCGCGCATCTGAAGCCGGGTGACGTGGTCGCGGTCGAGGACCCGGGATGGGGCGGTCTGCTCGACCTCGTCCCCGCGCTCGGGCTGCGCGCCGTACCGGTCGCGCTCGACGACGACGGGCCGCTGCCCGGCGAGGTCGAGCGGGCGCTCCGGAGCGGCGCCCGGGCGCTCGTCGTCACCGACCGGGCGCAGAATCCGACCGGCGCGGCGGTGGGCGCCGCGCGCGCCGAGGAGCTGCGCGCGGTCCTGGCGGCATACCCCGGGGTGCTGCTCATCGAGGACGACCACGGGCACGCCATCGTCGATCTGCCGCTGCGTCCGCTCGCGGGCGTGACGGACCACTGGGCGTTCGTGCGGTCCGTCGCGAAGGCGTACGGGCCGGACCTGCGCCTCGCGATGGCGACCGGCGACCCGGTCACGGTGGACCGGGTGGCGGGACGCCAGCGGCTCGGCCCCGGCTGGGTCAGCCGGCTGCTCCAGCGTGCCGTCGTGGACCTGTGGGAGACGGGCGCCGTGGACGTCCGCGCCGTCTCGCGTGCGTACGCCGGGCGGCGGGACGCGCTGGTACGGGCGCTGGCGGAGCGGGGGATCGAGGCGCACGGGCGCAGCGGCCTGAACGTCTGGGTGCCGGTGGCGGACGAGACGGGGGCGGTGGCGCGGCTGCTGCACTCGGGGTGGGCGGTCGCGCCGGGCGCGCGGTTCCGGATGTCCGCGCCGCCCGGCGTACGCCTGACCGTCTCGGCGATGACGGCGCGTGACATCGGTCCGGTCGCCGACGCCGTCGCGTCGGCGACCGGACCTCCGCCGGCGGCCAGGCACTACGCCTGACGTGCCGTGCTGCCGCGTCGGCTCCGGCTGCCGCCCCGGGCCCGGCTCTGGGTGAGTGCGGCGCCCGCGAGGACGACGAGGGCGCCGACCGGAGTGTTCCAGCTGAGGTGCTCGCCCAGCAGGGTGACGCCCGCGACGGTGGCGATCACCGGGACGAAGTACGTGACCATCTGTGCGGTCGTCGGGCCGATCTCGGCGACCAGACCGTACTGGACGAGCATCGCGAGGCCGGTCCCGAGGGCGCCGAGGGCCACCACCGCGAGCAGCGGAACGACCGGGAACGAGCCGGGCACGGTGGTGAACAGCGGCGTGACCACGGCCAGCTGGACGGTGCCGAGGAGGAGCTGCGCACCGGTCATGGAGAGGGCGGAGCCGCCGCTGCCCGCGAGGGTGCGGCGCAGGTAGATCCAGCCGACCGGGTAGCTGAGGGCGGCCAGCAGGGCCATCACCGTTCCGCCGAGGTCCAGTCCCGAGAAGCCCTGCCAGACGCCGAGCACGGTCAGTACGCCGATGAAGCCGAGGCCGAGTCCCGCGACGCGGCGGCGGGTCGGGCGGTCCTCCGAGAACGCGACCACCGAGAGCGCCATGCCCCACAGCGGCGAGGTGGCGTTGCAGATGCCGGCGAGCGTCGAGGGGATCGTCAGCTCGGCATAGGCGAAGAGCGAGAACGGCAGGGCGTTGAGGAAGAACGCGGCGACGGTGAGATGGCCCCAGGTCCGGGCGCCGCGCGGCAGCCCCACCCGCTTCACGGCCATCGCGACGGCGAGGACGGCCGTACCGAACACCAGGCGGCCGAGAGTGACCTGGAAGGGTGCGTACGCCTGCGTGCCGACCTTGATGAGCAGGAAGCTGAAGCCCCAGATGAGCGCGAGCACCGCGAAACGGATGCGCCAGTCCAGCGCGGGGCGGCGGACGGGCGCGGGAGGGCCGTCGGGGGCGACAGGGGCGCTGGAGGTGGTGTCGGGGATGGCGGGCGGTGCGGCGCGAAGTGGGGAGGCGGGGCTCATGGTGCTCACTCTGGATCGTTCAACCTCTTAGAACAAGCGAGATTTAATGAATCCCATCGCTTAGCATCGCTTACATGTTGAATCTGGAGCGCCTGCGTACGCTCGATGCCCTGGCCCGGCACGGCTCGGTCGGCGGTGCGGCCGAGGGCCTGCACGTGACGACCTCCGCGGTCTCCCAGCAGATGGCCAAGCTGGAACGCGAGGTCGGTCAGCCCCTGCTCGCCAAGAACGGCCGGGGTGTCCGCCTCACCGACGCCGGGCGACTGCTCGCCGACCACGCCGCCCGCATCCTCTCCCAGGTCGAACTGGCCCAGTCCGACATCGAGGCACAGCGGGGCCGCGTCGTCGGGGACCTCGCGGTGGCCGCCTTCCCCACGGCCGCCCGCGGTCTGCTGCCGTCGGCCCTCGCGGCGCTGCGCGCCGGACATCCTCAACTGCGGGTGCGGATGCGGGAGATGGAGCCCGCCGATTCGGTACGCGCCGTCCTGCGGGGCGATTTCGACCTGGCCGTCGTGCTCGACTGGTACAACAAGCCGCTCTCCATGCCCGAAGGACTCGCGAAGCGGGAGCTGCTCCACGATCCCGCCGACGTCGCCGTGCACGTCGACCACCCCCTCGCCGGCCGGGCCGCGGTGGACCTGGAGGAATTCGCCGACGACGAGTGGGTCACCTGGGCGGAGGGCGAGTTCTGCCACGAGTGGCTGATGTTCACGCTGCGCGGCAAGGGTGTCGAACCCCGGATCGGGCATGTCGCGGAGGAACACGCCACCCAGCTCGCGCTGATCGCCGAGGGGCTCGGGGTGTGCGTGGTACCCCGGCTGGGGCGCGGGCCCGTGCCGGACCGGGTGCGCGTCCTACCGGTGCGGCACCCGATGCGGCGGCACGTGTACGCCGTCTGGCGCGCCGACGCCGACCGGCGGCCTTCCATCCGTGCGGCGGTCGACGCGCTGGTCACGGCGGGCGCGGGAGCGGTGGGGCAGTGACGTGACCGGTCCGGTCCGTACGGACCGGACCGGACCGGACCGGACCGGTCGCTGCCGGCGGTCACGGCCGGCCGGTTGCCCTTCCCCGGCTGCGCCGTCCGCCGTCAGTGGTCCGTCGTCCGCCGCCCGCCGCCCGTGGTCCGTCCGGGTCAGGCGAGGGTGATCGCGTCGCCCTCGACCTTGATGGCGGCGCCGGGCAGCGGCTGCTTCGCCGGGCCGCCCTTCACGCTGCCGTCCGAAGCATCGAACGTGCTGTTGTGGCAGGGGCAGTTGATCGTTCCGTTCGAGACGTCCTTGACCGCGCAGCCCTGATGGGTGCACTTCGACGAGAACGCCTTGAACCGCCCCGCGGTGGGCTGCGTGACGACCAGCCCCTGGTCGGCGAAGACCTTGCCGCCGCCCACCGGGATGTCGGTGGTCCTCGCGAGTACGGCGCCCGCGCCGTCGCCCGCGCCACTGCCGCCCGTACCGCCCACCGGCTCCTCGACCGCGGTGCCGGCCGGGCCGTCACCGCCGGAGCCGCCGCACGCCGTCAGCGCCGCTGCGGCTCCGGCGGCGCCCACCGCGACGACGACCGTACGGCGGCCGATCAGCCGCACTGCCTCCTGAGACCTCGTCATGCCGGCACTCTCCTTCGACGACTGGCCGCGCGTTGTCGGACGCGGTTGTACGGGGTGGTACGGGGGAGCGGGCCGCGCTGTTCAGCACCCGAGCGACTTCTTCAGGAAATCGAGTTCCAGCAGCAGCAGTCTGTCCGCGACGCCCTCCTCGGTGACGAGGTGGCCCGACCCGGGCAGCGGCAGGACGGTGTGCGGCCGCCCGGCGGCGAGCAGCGCCGCCGAGAAGCGCACCATGTGGGCCGGCAGCACGTTGTCGTCCGCCATGCCGTGGACCAGCATCAGCGGCCGCGTCAGCTTGCCGGCGTGCTCGACCAGTGAGCAGCGTTCGTAGTTCTCGGGCAGGACGCCGGGGTGGCCGAGGTAGCGCTCCTTCCAGTGCGTGTCGTAGAGCCGAAGATCGGTGGGGGCCGCGCCCGCGACGGCCGCGTGGAAGACGTCGGGGCGGTGCAGTACGGCGCCCGCCGCCAGATAGCCGCCGAAGGACCAGCCCCGGATCCCCACCCGCCCCAGGTCGAGGTCGGCGCAGTACCCGGCCGCCGCGTGCAACGCGTCGACCTGGTCCTCCAGTACGGGCGTCAGCTGATCGCCGTGAACGCTCTTCTCCCATGCGACGCCGCGCCCCGGCGTACCGCGCCCGTCCGTCATCAGCACGGCGAACCCCTGCTCGGCCCACCACTGGCCCACGGCCGCCCACCACGCGCGGGCCCTGACGGCCAGCTGCACCCCGGGGCCGCCGTACGGGCTGAGCAGGACGGGCAGGCCGCCCGCCCCCGGCTCGTGCCACGACGGGAGGAAGAGCAGGCTGCGCAACTCGCGCTGGCCGAGCGAGAGACGGACCGGCCGGGGCGTGACCAGCGGCTCCTCGGCGCGTACGGCGATGTGTCCGGCGGGCTTGCCGTCGCGCAGGACGGTCACGGTGTGCCCCTCGGGCGTCAGGCTGTCGAGTACGACCGTGCCGCCCCCGGCGGCGGCCGTGTGGACGCCGGGCCCCTCGCTCAGCCGGACGAGACCCGAGTCCGGTCCGTACGACCAGACGTGGACCTCCGTCGGCTCGTCGCTCGCGGTGAAGAGGACCCGTTCGCCGAGGGTGCACAGCACTTCGCGCACGTTCAGTCCGGGCGGCGTGATCGCACCGTGCCCGGCCGTCCTCAGGCCCCGGACGTCGCCTCCCGGCGGCACGAACGCCAGGACGGGGGAGCCGGCGGCCGTGCGCGTCGGGGCGCCGGGGACGAACTCCAGCCATGCCCCGTCGCGCTGCATGTGCAGCAGCGAGGTCTCACCGGTCGCCGGGTCGATGCCCATCAGGTACGCCGTGCGCTGGTCCCTCGTCTGTACGTTCACGAACGGGCCGGCGGCGTCCCACCCCGCCGTGACGACGTACTCGAAGGCCGTGTCCGTCCACCGGCCCCGCACGTGGTGCTCCGGGTCGGCGGCGGCGGGTGTCCGTACCGCGACACGTTCACCGTCCACTCGTACGACGTGCATCGTAGTTTCAGCATTGGCCGTTCCCGCCGCCGGATACGGGAACGCCCGCGGTGCGTTCCCGGGACGCGCGGGATCAGCGAGGTGCCACCGCTGCACCATCGAGGTGTCCACGCGCGCGACGAGCAGCGCGTCGCTGTCCGGCGACCACCAGTGGCCGCGCATCCGGCCGAGCGACTCCGCCGCCACATGGTCCGCGAGCCCGTACGTCACGTCGGCGTTCTCGGGAGCGGCCAGCAGCCGGTCCCCGGTGCCGTCGGTGCGCACGACGCGCAGGGCGCCCCCGGTGACGTACGCGACGAGCGTTCCGTCCGGGGAGGGCCGCGGGTCGACAGCCGGGCCCGCCGTCGGGACGCGGCGCGGGGCGGTTCCGTCCCCGTCCGTCCGTACGGTCCAGAGCTCGCCCCCCAGGGCGTACGCCACGACGCGGACCTCGCGGTCGGTCGCGTACGCCACCACGCCCCGGGACGTCTCGCGGGCCCGCTCCCTGCGGACCCGCTCCGCCTCGGGAACGACGCCGGCGTCCCGGGGCCCGGCCAGCACCCGCTCGCTCCCGTCCTCGTACAGCCACAGCCTGCTGACCGGGTCGTCACCCGCGTCCGACCGTACGAACAGCACGCGCCCGCCGTCGGGCGAGACGGTGAAACGACGGGGGACGCCGAGCGAGAAGCGGCGCGTACGGGCGAACTGGCGAGGAAAACCCTGGGCGTTCATCCGGGCACCCTAGGCGCGCGGATGTGTGAGCGAGAACTCCGCGACCGGGCGGTGGCCCGGGGAGGCGCTCTCCGGCGCCGCAGTGCCCCGGACCGGCACGGGAACTCCGACTCGGCCTCGAAGCGGGTGTCCGGCCGGGGGTCTCGGGCCTGCGCGCATCTCCGGGCGGCACGGCCGGTGGGCCGGGACCGCGTGACCGGCTCAATGCCTGTGGCCCGGCGGTTCCTGCTCGTGCTGGTCGGCGGCCGGCTCGGGGTCCCCGGCACCCTTCCCCTTCCCGGCCTCGACGGTGAAGGCGGCGGTGCGGACTTCGCCCTCGTGCTGGAAGTCGAGGAAGAGCCGGTACGTCCCCGCGCTCGGCGCTGTCGCCGTGAAGGAGACCTCCGGGCCGGGCTGGGTGGTGCCGTCGCCGGGTTCGCCGTTGGGGTGGACGTGGAGATGGGCGAGGTCGCCGGAGCGCAGGGCGACGAGGTGGCCGTACGCGCCGAGGTAGGGCTGGAGGTCGGTGACCGGCCTGCCGTCCTTGGCGACGTTCAGCTGAAGCTCACCGCTCCTTCCGGGGCGCAGTCCGCCGGTGAGGGTGACCTCGTATCCGTCGACCTCGGCGGTGGTGGCGGGAGCGGGCAGGGGAGCGGGAGCGTACTCGCCGGAGACGGCGAGGTCGGCGCCGAGCGTCACTCCCGCAGCGCCCTTCTTCGCGGGCTTGAAGTCGGCGAAGGCCCGGTAGCCGCCGGCCGCGGGCAGGCCGGCGGACGTGCTCCAGGTGCCGTCCGCGGCGCGCGTCGGGTGGAGATGGCGGTAGACGGTCAGGTCGCGCGAGGCGACGATGAAGTGCAGCTCCTTGCCGTGTTCGCGCTCGTACGCGGTGACCTTCCGGCCGTTCTCGTCCTGGATGGAGAAGCGGAGCTTCGTGCGGTCGCCGGCGGCGACCCGGGGGGTTTCGAGGGCGAGGGTGTAGCCGCCCTCCGAGATCTGCAGGCCACCGGCCGGCGCGGTCCGGTGCTCACCGTGCCCGCCGCCTTCGGTGGCTTCCTTCTCCTTCTCGTGCGCGTCGTGCGCCGCGGGCTGTTCGTCGCCGACGACGGGATCGACGCCCTTGCCCACGCCGTACGCGGTACCGAACGTCGCGGCGAGCGCGGCGGCGAAGGCAGTGATCTTCAGGCCCGTGTTCATGGCGGTCTCCTTGGGTGTACGGGCCGCGATGAGAGCGGCTTATGCATTTCACGATACCCCCTAGGGGTATGTAGTCAACCTTGGTCCGGCGCTTGCGCCGCATGGGGGAGGGGGGTATACATGAACCCATCGAAGATACCCCTAGGGGGTATGAAGGTTCTTCGGAGGAGGTCGTCATGTCGACGTACGCGACCGTCTGCGCGATCGACGGGATCCGCAGCGGCCACCGCCGAACCCGACGACGCTCTGATCGCGCAGAAGGCCGACGAGGCCGGATACGACTTCATCGGCCGCGCCCGGCCCCCATCCACCACCCCGAGGAGCAGACGTGACCACCACCACGGCCACCACCGGCGCCGAGGTCGAACTCGCCATCGGCGGCATGACCTGCGCCTCGTGCGCGGCGCGTATCGAGAAGAAGCTGAACAGGATGGACGGTGTCGAGGCCACCGTGAACTACGCCACCGGGAAGGCGAAGGTCACCTACCGGGGCGACGGCGTCTCCGTACATGACCTGATCGCGACGGTGGAGGCCACCGGCTACACGGCGAAGGAGCCGGTCCCGGTACGGGCGGCCGGGGAACCCGGCGCCGGAGAGGCACCGGCGGCGGACGAGGAGCTGCGGCCGCTGCGTCAGCGACTGGTCACCGCGACGGTTCTTGCCGTGCCGGTCATCGCGATGGCGATGGTCCCCGCGCTGCAGATCGAGTTCTGGCAGTGGCTTTCGCTGACGCTGGCCGCTCCGGTCGTCACGTACGCCGCCCGGCCCTTCCACCGCGCCGCGTGGACCAATGCCCGGCACGGCGCGGCGACGATGGACACGCTGATCTCGGTCGGCACGTCGGCGGCGTTCCTGTGGTCGCTGTGGGCGCTGTTCTTCGGGACGGCCGGCACCCCCGGCATGACCCATCCCTTCGAGCTGACCATCTCGCGCAGCGACGGCGCCGGGAACATCTACCTGGAGGCGGCGGCCGGTGTCACCGCCTTCATCCTGGCCGGGCGTTACTTCGAGGCCCGCTCCAAGCGCAAGGCGGGCGCCGCCCTCAGGGCCCTCCTCGAACTCGGCGCGAAGGAGGTCACCGTCCTGCGTGACGGCCGTGAACACCTGATCGCCACGGCGGACCTGCGGGTCGGGGACCGTTTCCTGGTCCGCCCGGGTGAGAAGATCGCGACCGACGGCACGGTCGTCGAGGGCACCTCCGCCGTCGACGCCGCGATGCTCACCGGCGAGTCGGTGCCGGTCGAGGTCGGCGCGGGTGATGTCGTCACCGGCGCCACCCTCAACGCCGGGGGCCGCCTGGTCGTCGAGGCCACCCGCGTCGGCACCGACACCCAGCTCGCCCGGATGGCCAGGCTGGTGGAGGACGCCCAGAACGGCAAGGCCGCCGCCCAGCGCCTGGCCGACAAGATCTCCGCCGTCTTCGTCCCGGTCGTCATCGCCCTGGCGCTGGGCACGCTCGGTTTCTGGCTCGGCAACGGCTCCGGCCTGACCGCCGCGTTCACCGCCGCCGTGGCCGTCCTGATCATCGCCTGCCCCTGCGCGCTGGGCCTGGCCACGCCGACCGCTCTGATGGTCGGTACCGGCCGCGGCGCCCAGCTCGGGATCCTGATCAAGGGCCCGGAAGTCCTGGAGACCACCCGCAAGGTCGACACGATCGTCCTCGACAAGACCGGCACCGTCACCACCGGCAAGATGACCCTGCTCGCCGTCCACACCGCCCCCACCACCACCGAGGCCGAGGTACTGCGCCTGGCGGGCGCCCTGGAGCATGCCTCCGAGCACCCCGTCGCCCGGGCGGTGGCCACCGCGGCCGCCGAGCGCGTCGGCACCCTCCCCACGCCCGAGGACTTCGCGAACGCACCCGGACTCGGCGTCCAGGGCGTCGTCGACGGGCACGCGGTCCTCGTCGGCCGCACCCAGCTGCTCACCGAGTGGGCCATGACCCTTCCCGTCGCACTGGAGCGGGCCAAGGCGGCGGCCGAGGCGGCCGGACGTACCGCGATCGCGGTGGCCTGGGACGGCGAGGCCCGCGCCGTGCTGGAGGTCGCCGACGCGGTCAAGGACACCAGCCCGGAAGCCGTCCGCCGGCTGCGGGCCCTGGGGCTCACCCCGATCCTGCTCACCGGCGACAACCGGGCCGTGGCCGAAACCGTCGCCCGCGAGGTCGGCATCGACGAAGTGATCGCCGAGGTCATGCCCGAGGACAAGGTCGACGTCGTCAAGAAGCTCCAGGACCGGGGCCGCAGCGTGGCCATGGTCGGCGACGGCGTCAACGACGCCGCCGCCCTCGCCCAGGCCGACCTCGGCCTGGCCATGGGCACCGGAACCGACGCCGCCATCGAAGCCGGCGACCTCACCCTCGTACGAGGAGACCTGCTCGCCGCCGCCGACGCCATCCGCCTCTCCCGCAGGACACTCCGCACCATCCGCTCGAACCTCTTCTGGGCCTTCGCCTACAACGTGGCCGCCCTGCCGCTGGCCGCGGCGGGCCTGCTCAACCCGATGATCGCCGGCGCGGCCATGGCCTTCTCGTCCGTCTTCGTCGTCGGCAACTCCCTGCGCCTGCGCGGTTTCAAAGCCGCCACCGGCTGAGGAGCCCCCGGCGGCCGGTTGCGGACAGAGCGAGGACGACATCGTCAGACGGCTGCCCCGCGTCGAAGGACAGGTGCGCGGGCTCCGGCGGATGCCCGAGCAGGACACGTACTGCGTCGACGCCCTCACCCAGGTATCCGCGGCCGACACCGCACTCCGGTCCTGCGCCGTGGCCCCGCTCGGCGAGCACCTCGACTGCTGCGTCACCGAGGCCATCGTGCAGGGCGGGGACCAGGCGCCGGCCAAGATCGGCGAAGCCTCCCAGGCCATCGCCCGGCTACTCCGGTCGTAGAGGCCGAGACACAGAGGTACGGACAGGGGCGAGGGGCGTGGTGCCCGGTCGGGTGATCTTCCGGTCGCGCGGGCCGCCCCTGCCGGAACCGCGCGGTCATCTGCCCGCTCCGTGGATCGTGAAGCTCAGCGCCCCGATAGCCTGGGAAAATGCTGACAGAAGTCACCGCGACCCGTTACGTCACGCCCCTGCGTGAGGGCGGCTCGCTCCCGGGGATCGTCGAGGCCGACGATTTGGGTACGTACGTCATGAAATTCACCGGCGCGGGGCAGGGCCGCAAGACCCTGGTCGCCGAAGTCGTCTGCGGGGAACTGGCCCGCAGGCTCGGGCTGCGCGTCCCCGAATTGGTCACCATCCAGCTCGACCCGGTCATCGGTCTGGCCGAACCGGACCAGGAGGTCCAGGAACTGCTCAAGGCGAGCGGCGGGCTGAACCTCGGAATGGACTACCTGCCCGGCTCGATCGGCTTCGACCCGCTCGCGTACGAGGTGGATCCGGCCGAGGCGGGCCGGGTGGTGTGGTTCGACGCGCTGATCAACAACGTCGACCGCTCCTGGCGCAACCCCAACATGCTCGTCTGGCACGGGGACCTCTGGCTCATCGACCACGGCGCCACCATGATCTGGCAGCACAACTGGCCGACCGCCCGGAGCGCGTCCGCGAAGCCGTACAACGCCTCGGACCACGTCCTCGCGCCCTTCGGTCCCGACGTCGCGGCCGCTGCCGCCGAGCTCGCGCCGCTGGTCACCGAGGAACTGCTGACCGAGGTCGCCGCCGAGGTGCCGGCCGAATGGCTGGTCGACGAGCCCGGTTTCGAGAGCACCGAGGCGCTCCGCCGCGCGTACGTCGACGCGCTGCTGCCGCGCGCCGCGACGATCCACGACCGGATCACCCTCGGCGCGCCGACCAGGGACAGGCCGTCGCAGGCTCCCGGCTGGCTGGCGGACCGCCTGGCGCCGCAGCCGCACGCGTCCGGTCGGGACGAGCAGGGCGAGCAGGGCGAGCAGGCGGGGCAGGACAAGCAGGCCGAGCGGCCCGAGAAGGACGGCGGCAAGTGAGCACCGAGCGAAACGTCTTCGAATACGCGCTGGTGCGCGTCGTGCCGCGCGTGGAGCGCGGCGAAATGTTCAACGCGGGCGTGCTCGTCTACTGCCGCGCCAAATCCTTCGTCGCCGCCAGGACCCACCTGGACGAGGCCAAGCTGAAGGCGCTGGATCCCGGCGCCGACGTGGCGGGCGTACGGGCCGCCCTGCGCGCCGTGGAAGGCGTCTGCGGAGGCGGGGAAGGGGCCGGGCAGGCGGCGGGCGACGACGCGGGGCGACGCTTTCGCTGGCTGATCGCGCCGCGCAGCACCGTCGTACAGCCCGGCCCCGTGCACACGGGGCTGACGGCCGATCCGGAGGCCGAGGTCGGGCGTCTGCTCGACCTGCTGGTGCGGTGATCCGCGCTACTGATTCCGCCGGTCGCTCCTCGGACCGTTGACACCGCGTGCCATCGCTTCTAGCGTCACGTCTGCTGAAGCTACTAAGCGGTTGCTCAGTGATCGGGAACTCACTCTCGGTCGACCTGGCCGAGCGGCCGCACCCGAGGGCGAGGAGAACCAGCATGTCCACCACCGAGCAGCGCGTCGCGATCGTGACCGGGGCGGCGCGCGGCATTGGCGCCGCCACCGCGGTCCGACTGGCGGCAGAGGGCCGCGCCGTCGCCGTACTCGACCTCGACGAGGCCGCGTGCAAGGACACCGTCGAGAAGATCACCGCGGCGGGCGGCACCGCCCTCGCCGTCGGCTGTGACGTCTCCGACGGCGCCCAGGTCGAGGCCGCCGTCGCGCGTGTCGTCACCGAGCTCGGTGCGCCGACGATCCTCGTGAACAACGCGGGCGTCCTGCGCGACAACCTGCTCTTCAAGATGAGCGAGTCCGACTGGGACACCGTGGTGAACGTGCACCTCAAGGGCGCGTTCCTGATGGCCAAGGCGTGTCAGAAGCACATGGTGGACGCCAAGTTCGGACGTATCGTCAGCCTCTCCAGCTCCTCGGCGCTCGGCAACCGGGGCCAGGCGAACTACTCCGCCGTCAAGGCCGGTCTGCAGGGCTTCACCAAGACCCTCGCCAAGGAACTCGGCAAGTTCGGCATCACGGCCAACGCCGTCGCGCCCGGCTTCATCGTCACCGAGATGACCGCGCAGACCGCCGCCCGCGTGGGCATGGACTTCGAGGAGTTCCAGGCCGCGGCCGCCACCCAGATCCCGGTGCAGCGCGTCGGCACGCCGGACGACATCGCCAACGCCATCGCCTTCTTCACGGGCGAGGCCGCCGGCTTCGTCTCCGGCCAGGTCATGTACGTCGCCGGCGGCCCGCTCAACTGACGCCGCTCGACTGTCGCCGCTCAACCGAGGAGGGACTGAGGAACATGGCTGCTGGGGCAGAGGTACGGGACAGCGGGAAGGTCGCGCTCATCACGGGCGCGAGCCGCGGCATCGGTTACGGCGTCGCCGAGGCGCTCGTCGCCCGCGGCGACCGGGTGTGCATCACCGGGCGCGGCGAGGACGCGCTCAAGGAGGCCGTGGAGAGGCTCGGCGCGGACCGGGTGATCGGCGTCGCGGGCAAGGCCCACGACGAGGCGCACCAGGCGATCGCGGTCGAGCGCGCCATGGAGGCGTTCGGGCGGGTCGACTTCCTGATCAACAACGCCGGCACGAATCCGGTCTTCGGGCCGATCGCCGAGCTGGACCTGGGCGTCGTCCGCAAGGTCTACGAGACCAACGTGGTCTCCGCGCTCGGGTTCGCGCAGCAGACCTGGAAGGCGTGGCAGAAGGAGAACGGCGGGGCGATCGTCAACATCGCCTCGGTCGCCGGCATCTCCGCCTCGCCCTTCATCGGCGCGTACGGCATGAGCAAGGCGGCCATGGTCAACCTGACCCTCCAGCTGGCGCACGAGTTCGCGCCGACCGTACGGGTCAACGCGATCGCGCCCGCCGTGGTGAAGACCCAGTTCGCCCAGGCGCTCTACGAGGGCCGCGAGGCGGAGGCCGCCGCGGCGTACCCGCTGGGACGGCTCGGTGTCCCCGAGGACATCGGGGGAGCTGCCGCCTTCCTCACCTCGGACCAGTCGGACTGGGTCACGGGACAGACTCTGGTGGTCGACGGCGGGATCTTCCTGAACGCCGGCGTCGGCTGAGTCGCTTTACTCCGCTTTTACTCTGGATTGTTCACAAGTGCCCTGCCAGGTCTGCCCGTTGACCCGGCAGGGCGCTGCGGTATGGTCTGCCGACCCATGGCTGATCGAGGAGCGTGCACGTGTTCAACCGGACCAGACGTCTGCAGCCCGTTGCAGCCCTTGCGTCCATATCCCTGCTGACCGGATGCGGGATGTTGTCCGGTGATCAGTCCGATACGGAGCAGAAGCTCGCCGTCGGTACGACGAGCACGCCCAGCACGCTCGATCCGGCCGGTGCGTGGGACGGCTCCTGGGAGCTGTACCGGAACGTCTTCCAGACGCTGGTCAGCTACCCCGTGGGCAGCTCCGCACCGGAGCCCGACGCCGCCGAGAAGTGCTCCTTCACGGACGGCTCGAACAAGGTGTACAGCTGCACGCTCCGCGAGGGCCTCGTCTTCTCCGACGGGACCGAGCTCGACGCCGCGGCCGTGAAGCACTCGATCGACCGCATTTCCGCGATCGGCGTGAAGGGCGGCCCCAGCGGGCTCCTGAGCAGCCTGGACAGGGTCGAGACGAGCGGCGACCGGAAGATCAGTTTCCACCTCAACAAGCCGGACGCCACCTTCCCGTTCGTTCTCGCGACGCCCGCGATGTCCCTCGTGAGCCCCGCGGACTACCCGAAGAGCAAGCTCCGCGAGGACAACGGACTGACCGGTTCGGGTCCGTACACCCTCGCGTCGTACAAGCCGGACAAGACGGCCGAACTGGTGAGGAACCCGAAGTACGACGGGTTCGCCGAGCTCAAGAACGATGCCGTCACGATCCGCTACTTCAAGGACTCCGCCGTGATGGTGGAGGCGCTGAAGAAGAAGGAGATCGACGCGACGTTCCGCGGTCTGACCGCGGAGCAGGTCATCGACCTGCAGGACCAGCCGAAGGAGAAGGAGCTCCAGGTCGTCGAGGCCGTCGGCGCCGAGATCCGCTACCTGGTGTTCAACCCCAAGGACCCGGCCGCACGCAACCCGGCGGTCCGCCGGGCCGTCGCCCAGGTGATCGACCGGGGCGCTCTCGTCGAGAAGGTCTACAAGGGCACCGCGGAACCCCTCTACTCGATGATTCCGAACGGTGTCGCGGGCCACGCGACCAGTTTCTTCGACACCTACGGCGAGCCGAGCGCGCCGAAGGCGCGGAACATACTGGCCGAGGCGGGCATCACCGAGCCCGTCCCGCTCACCTTCTGGTACACCTCCGACCGGTACGGATCGGCCACCGCACTGGAGTTCGCCGAGCTGAAGCGGCAGCTGGACGCGTCCGGACTGTTCCGGATCACGCTCAAGCACCGTCCCTGGAACACGTTCCAGAAGGGTTATCAGAAGGGCGAGTTCCCGGTCTTCGGCCGCGGCTGGTCCCCCGACTTCCCGGACCCGGACAACTTCGTCGCTCCCTTCGTCGGCGAGGAAAACGCCGTCGGTACGCCGTACGAGACGCCCGAGATCACGGCCAGCCTGCTGCCGAAGACGCGGCAGGAGAGCGACCGCGCCGCGGTGGGCGAGCAGTTCGGGCGCGCCCAGGAGATCCTGCTCAAGGACGTCCGCCTGCTGCCGCTGTGGCAGGGCAAGCTGTACGTCGGCGCCTCCGACGACATCGCGGGCGCCGAACGGGCGCTGGACCCGCAGACGATCATGCAGGTGTGGCAGCTGCACAGGAAGACCAGCTGGTAGCGGCCGCTGTCAGTGGCCGCGGGTAGGTTCTCCGGTGAAGAGCTGATCGCTTACCGGAGGTTGTTGACGTGACCGACACCGACATGCTGCCCGAGTCCTGGCGCGGCGTCCTCGGAGACGAGCTGCAGAAGCCCTATTTCAAGGAGCTCACCGAGTTCGTCGAGAAGGAGCGGGAGAACGGGCCGGTCTACCCGCCGCGCGAAGAGGTCTTCGCCGCCCTGGACGCCACGCCGTACGACCGGGTGAAGGTCCTGATCCTCGGACAGGACCCCTACCACGGCGAGGGGCAGGGCCACGGCCTGTGCTTCTCGGTGCGGCCGGGTGTCAGGGTGCCGCCGTCCCTGCGGAACATCTACAAGGAGATGAACGCGGAGCTGGGCACCCCGGTCCCGGACAACGGATATCTGATGCCGTGGGCGGAGCAGGGCGTCCTGCTGCTCAACGCCGTGCTGACCGTGCGGGCCGGCGAGGCCAACTCCCACAAGGGCAAGGGGTGGGAGAAGTTCACGGACGCGGTGATCCGCGCCGTGGCCTCGCGGCCCGACCCGGCGGTCTTCGTGCTCTGGGGCAACTACGCGCAGAAGAAGCTTCCGCTGATCGACGAGGAGCGGCACGCGGTGGTGAAGGGCGCGCACCCCTCGCCGCTGTCGGCGAAGAAGTTCTTCGGGTCCCGCCCCTTCACGCAGATCAACGAGGCGGTCGCCGCCCAGGGCCACCAGCCCGTCGACTGGACCCTGCCGAACCTGGGCTGACCGGCCCGGTCATCCCAGGACGTAGGCGAAGGTGTACGGGACGGCCGGTTCGCCGTGGTGCGCGGTGAAGCCGCCCGTCCCGCTCAGCCCGGCGAGCCCGCCGGTGCCCGAGCCCGGCACCACCTCGAAGGTGCAGCGGACCGAGCCGTCGTCGCCGAAGGCGCCCCGCTCCTCGACGGCGAACGTCCCCTCGCGGCCGGCCACCGAGCCGCTGATCAGCTCGTAACCGGTGAAGACACCGGTCTTCCCGGTCACGTACGCGATGGAGTACGCGCACGAGGTCGCGGCGGCCTCGATGACCCCGGTGAACGCGTTGGTGACGCAGGCGCGGGCCAGCCCGGGGCCCTCCTGCGCCCCGGCGACCGGGTGCTCCTCCCAGCCGGTGAAGGTGAAGCTTCCGGTGGCCTGCGTCTGTACGGACATGGAGGTTCCTCTCAAGATCCGGGAGTCCGGCGCGAGACTCCTCGCGCTCCCGGGAACCAGCCTCCCGTCCGTACCTGCCACCTTCTGTCAGGTACGGGGGCAGACTTGGCCCGTGCGCGCCGACCGACTGCTCTCCCTGCTCCTCCTGCTGCAGAACCGCGGCCGGATGACCGCGCCCGAACTGGCCCTCGAGCTGGACGTCTCCGTCCGTACCGTCTACCGGGACGTCGAGGCGCTCGGAGCGTCCGGAGTGCCGGTGTACGCCGACCGCGGTCCGGCCGGCGGCTACCGTCTGATGGACGGCTACCGCACCCGGCTGACCGGCCTGACGGGCGACGAGGCCGAATCACTGCACTTCACCGGCATGCCCGGGGCGGCGGCGGAGCTGGGCCTGGCGGCCGACCTGGCGACGGCGCGGCTCAAGCTGGGGGCCGCGCTGCCCGACGGTCTGGGCGAGCGCACCCGGCGCGTGCAGGAGAGGTTCCACCTCGACGCCCCCGCCTGGTTCCGTGACGCCGACCCCACGCCGTACCTCGCGGAGGTCGCCGGGGCGGTCTGGCGGCAGCGGATGCTGCGCGTCCACTACCGGAGCTGGCGCGGCGACGTGCACCGCGGACTGGGGCCGCTGGGCGTCGTGCTCAAGGGCGGCAACTGGTACCTCGTGGCGAGCGCGGGGGAGTCGGTCCGTACCTACCGGGTGTCGCGGATGCTCGCCGTGGAGACGCTGGAGGATCCCTTCGAGCGGCCGGCCGGGTTCGACTTGGCGGCGTACTGGCAGGAGAGCTCGCGCCGGATGGAGGCCGGGGTGCTGCGCGGCGAGGCCCGGCTGCGGGTGTCCCCGCGCGGCATGAGGCTGCTGCCCGTGCAGTGCGGGGCGGCCGGTGCGGAGGCGGTGCGGGCCGCGGGGCCGCCGGACGAGGAGGGGTGGGCCGAGACCGTACTGCGCGTCGAGGCGCTGCCCGTGGCGCTGGGGGACCTGCTGCGGCTGGGGCTGGAGATCGAGGTGCTGGGCCCGCCGGAACTGCGCGCGGAGGTGGCCCGCACGGTCACCGGCCTGGCTCAGCGGTACCAGGGCGCAGCCCGAGCCTGAGCCCGATTGTCAGTGGCGGGGTCTAGCGTCGGGACCGTCGGTATTGGCCGGGCGTGTGCGGGCGACAGGAGAACACGGCGATGGAGCAGCAGGAGATGTCCGAGGACGCCACGATGGTCCGGATCGGGCAGGCGGTCATGCTTCTCCACGCCGGCGACCGCGAGGAGGCGCGCAACCGCCTCGGTGAGCTGTGGGCGGAGGTCGGTGAGGACGGGGACCCGTTCCACCGCTGCACGCTCGCGCACTACATGGCGGACACGCAGGACGACGCCGGTGACGAACTGGCCTGGGACCTGAGGGCGCTGGCCGCCGCCGACGGGCTGACCGACGAGCGGGTGGCCCGGCACGACTCCTCGGTCGCGGTGCGCGGGTTCTACCCCTCGCTCCATCTCAACCTCGCCGCCGACTACCTGAAACTGCGCCGCCCGGGCGCCGCGCGCACCCATCTGACGCGGGCGCGGGCGGCGTTCGACGCGTTGGGGGACGACGGCTACGGGGATGGTGTGCGGGCGGCTGTCGACCGCCTCGAGCGGAGGCTCTTGGCAGAGGAGGGGTGAGCGGGTGAGCGGGGGAGCGGGGGAGACGCGGCGCGGGTCGGCCCGTCAACGCCCGTACACATCACGGCAGATGCGGGCCTCGGCGCTGCCGGGACGCCAGCCGCCGTACCCCTCGCCGAGCGCGCACACGTCCGTGCCCGCGCCCGTGGCGGGAGTGGGCAGGGAGGGTAGGACGCGCGGCACCACGGGTACGGCCGCCCTGGGGGGCGCGGGGGCGGCGGGAGGCGCGGGAGCGGGCCGCGCCGGGGCGGGG
>NZ_BAAAUD010000114.1:0-46820 GCF_039533765.1 Streptomyces enissocaesilis
ACCAGGTACGACAAACGCGACTACATCTTCAACGGCACCCTGGCCACGGCAGCCATCGTGATCTGGCTCCGCGACCTCATCAAAGAACCATCAGACACGGCCTAGCCGCCGGGGAGGCCAGGGATGACCGGATCACGGTGCTGGTGACTGCGGATTGTCAGTGGCGTGGGCGAGGGTCCGTCCGCAGAGCACAGCCACACCACACCGAAGGAGACGGGTGCTGTCGACGCGTCATGCAAGCCGCTGCTCGGGCTACAGCCCCGCCGCCTTCCCCGTACGTGTGAATCGAACGACGCGAGAGGAGCCGCCCACGCAGACGGCGCTTGCCGTCCGCGTCCCGGCGTCGAACCTTCACTCGACTCGTCGCCCGCGGCTGCCCGTAGCGGCCCTTTGATCAGGTGCGTTGTCCGGGTGCTCTGCCCCCTGTTCCGAACCGAGGAGAAACCGTGAATCCCGTCCGCTTGGTCACCCTGCACCCTGTTCTCGAGAACCCTCCTGCTGCGGCCGCCGAGGCCCTCGCGCACCGGCGGCCCGTCGACGTCCGCCGCGTCCTGTTCGCCGCAGCATCACGACCGTCATCGGGGTGGGGGGCATGACCAACCCGACCACTCCGCCCTCCGCCCTGCTGGCGTGGGCCAGCCGGGCACTCGGCGCCCGTCCCGCCGTCAAGGACGTCAGCCATCCGCGCGAAAACTCCCGCGTCTGGCAGCTCGACCTGCCCGGGGCACTCCGCTTCTACCTGAAGGTCTCCCCCAAGGCCGTGATGTACGAACGCGAGACCCTCGCGCTGCGCAGCGCTGCACCGGCCCTCGGTGCCGGCGGTGCACCGCAACTGCGTGCCTCAAGCGCGGAGCACCTGGCGCTGTTGATGACCGCCGTTCCGGGGCGACCACTCAAGCAGCTAACGCTCGCGCCGGCGGAGGAAGCCAGAGCGCATCGGCACGCCGGCGCCCTGCTGGCCCGCCTTCACGCGGCCGGTGACCTGTCCGGGCCCCGACGGACGGAGGCGGAGCAGGCGCTGCAGGCCGCAGCCGATGGCGCCGACCGGCACCTGGGGGAGGCCGGGGGCCGGCTGAGCGCGCCGGAGCAGAAGCTGGTGCGGGACCTGGCCGAGCAGCTGCAGACCCTGCCGCCGCTGCCGCTCGCGTTCATCCACGGCGACGCGTGGGACCGCAACCTGATGTGGTCGACGGTCCACCAGCAGGCCGGGTGGATCGACTTCGAGCGCGTTATCTCTGCTTAGTGGTCATGTCTCATAGATGCTTCAAGTGATGCTCTGGCCCATGTTTGCGCTTTGCAGTCCGCAGCGTCCCGCACGTACCGTCCCCGCCATGCAGATGATCTTCTTTAGCTCGAAGGGCTGGCGGTCGTGGGGGCTCAGCGGCCGGCCCGTGATAGCCGAGCTCATGCCGGTCCTCGTCGATGACGACCTTCTCTTCGAGGATGAGCGTGGCGTGCGCGACACGGTGGCGATCAATACCTGGTTGCGGTGGCTGCCGCTGGATGGGGTCCCAGCGCCCAACTCGTGGGAGTTCTACGGTCGTACGCTGCGGGAGTGGTGCGAGTTCCTTGCGACCTTGAGGATCGGTGTCTTTGATGAGCGGGGCCGCCTGAAGGACGCACTGAGCCTGTACGCGGTCGACAGGTCGTGCGGACCGCTGAAGCGGCGCCTTGCGGCCACTACGTGGAACCAGCAGATGAGCATTTTGTCGCGCTTCTACACGTGGGCGGACAGGGAGAGCCACGCGCCTGCGGTGCCGTTCACTTACAAGGAAGCCGTGTCGATGTACGGGGACCAGGTGCGGACCCAGCGAGTCAACCAGGCCCACCGACGCACTCCGAAGCGCCATGTCACGATCCGCTACTTCGAGGCCGACTTCGGGGAGATGTTCGTTCGGGGCCTGGCAGGGCTCCGCCCGGACGGGTCCCCAGATACCTCATACCGCGGACGGACACTGACGCGCAACGCCACGGTAGGTGACTTCGTGCTCTCCTCGGGGCTGCGGTCGCAGGAGTTCACGTACTTGCTGGACGTAGAGGTTCCCGCGCTTCCGCCGAAGCCGACCGCGCTGCCGATCTCCTTCCCTGTCCCGGAGGGCGTAACGAAGGGCCGCAAGTTCCGTACGACGTGGACGTCCTACAGCAGTCTGGCGCGCGTACACCGGTACATGACGACGGTTCGTCCCTTGGCCACGGTCGGCTCGCGCTGGAAGCCGCCGGCCCGGTGGGGTGAGCCGTTGGTGGTGAGCGAGGCCGACGCCCGGGGTGGCCGGGTGAACGGGACCCGGGTGAAGTGGGCGGCGTTGACGCCGTCCGAGCGGCGACGCCTGGTAGCGCCCGATGGCGGATCGATGCTGCTGGGGGTGCAGGCGAACGGGGCTCCCTTCACTGCCTGGGCCACGGTGTTCGAGCGGACCTCAACCCGGATCCGGGAGCGTTTCGAGCCCCGCTTTCCTCATACCGCCCCGCACCGGCTCCGTCATACCTTCGCGATCAGGACGTTGGAATGGCTGGTCAGCGGGCACTTCATGGAGGCGGCCCGCATGGTCCACGCGACCGACACGGATGCGGCGCTGGCCCTGTACCTGGGCAAGGCGGACCCCATGATGGTGCTGCGCGACCTCCTCGGGCACACCAGTGTCGTCACAACGGAAGCGTACCTACGCCGCCTGGACATGACCCGGATCTACCGCGAGGCATATGAACGCGCGGGACATGAGTTTGACTTGTTCGCCGAGGCCGAGGCGGATGAGGAGTTCGAGGATGAGGCGGTGCTCGTCTGATGGCCGCTCAACTGATGGAGGGGCCCGCGCGGCTGGTCTGCTGGTTCACCAGGGGCACTACCACGACGGTGGAGCTGCCCGTGCAGGAAAACCCACAGCTGGTTCGCGACATGGCCAACGGGTTGATCGGGCTGATACATCCTCACGGCCAGGTCGACGCGGAGAGGACAGTCGAGGAGTTCGTTCGTGCGATTCGCCTGTTCGCGGCGGCGATGGCCAAGCGCGGGCACGTCGGTGGCGCTGCGGACCTCACCCGCCCCGTCCTTGTCGAGCAGTTGTGGGTGACGGGAGCCGCCCAGGAGTCGATGATCCGTCGGATGCTGGCCGCGTTCGACCAGGACGCCCGCGCGCTGCGCCCCGAGGTGCGTGAACTGGTGGGCGGGCGGGCGTACAACCAGAGACGCCGACGGGACTCCAAGCCGCTGCTGCCGTACGACGAGACGGTCTGGAGCAGACTGCAGGAGGTATGCCGGGCAGAGATCCAGGAAGCGTGGTCGCAGTTCCGGCAGGCCCATGCCGCGGCCGAGAAGGGAAAGGACCCCTATCAGGACGGCTGGTCGTACGAGAATCTGTGCTGGTGGATGGTCCGCCATGGGCCGGAGAACGCGGTCAGTCTGGGGCAGCGGGCCGGGTGGACGCCGACGATGGCCTACTACCGCATGGGCCGCGGCGCTGATGCACAGCGAGTCTGTACTGCGCTGTTCCCCTCCCCGTCGGTGGTGATCGCCTACCAGCTGCTGTTCGGCGCGTACACCGGCATCGTCCCCGACGGCATCGCCGATCTGGGCGTCGAAGACCTGGAGTGGGCCGGAGACGCGGCGATGCTGGTGAACTACCTCAAGGGCCGGACCGCCGAGGAGAGCGTGACGCTGTCCCCGCGCGCCGTCCGGCTGGTGGAACGATGGCTTGAGCATTCCGCCGTCTCGCGCCGCTTCGCTGCGGAGACCGACGTCTCGGAGCTGTGGCTGCGTCACGATTTCACCCACGTCGGGGTCTGGAGGACGGGGGCGTCGCTCCACGATTCCATCCAGGGATGGGTGAAACGGGCAGGTCTTAAGGGCAGCGACGGCAAGCCGCTGCGAATCCACCGGCACAGCATCCGGACCTCGTTCGAGTCCCACCGGGACCGCAAGAACTGGTTCGGCAGCGGGCGCGGGCGGATCGACCCGAACCACAGCCCACGGGTCGAGGGCGACCACTACCTCACTGCCGCGACCCCCGCGCAGAAGGACGCGCTGGAGACAATCGTGGAGGAGGCCCAGGGCGATGTTCTGCGCAAAGCTCTCCCACCGACGGTGCTGAGTGACGACGACCTGACCCAGCTGGCGGACAACCTGCCCGACCTCGTCTCCCGGCTCGGCCTGGACGACGCGGCCATTGCCGAACTGGTCGGCGGACAGCGTGACGTGTTCGTCGCCGCCTGCGCGGACCCGCTCGCGGGGCTGCATGGCCCGAAGGGCAAGCCGTGTCCGGCCCGTCCGTGGGTGTGCCTGCTGTGCCCACTCTCCCTGTTCGCGCCGCGACACGCCGCCAACTTGCTGCGGATGAAGGCGTTCTTCGCACGGCAGTGGCAGCAGACGCCGGCCGCCCAGTTCATGGCTGTGTTCGGTCCGTACACGCACCGGATCGAGCAGATCCTCACCTCCTACGATCCGGCCGAGCTCGTGCGCCTGGTCACGGTGATCACCGACACTGACGACGAAATCCCCCTGTACCCGGAGGAGCGCACCGCATGATGCCGCCACTGATCCCCCTGCCGCGGCATCTCGTCTCGCCCTTCGCCGGCGCCGAGCTGTGCCCGCTGTTCGGCTTCGCTCTGCCGCCGGGCGTGACGGGGCCCTTCTTCGACGAGGACCGGTGGCCCTTCGACGAGGTGATCGGGCTGCCGGCCTACCTGCGACCCAACCAGCGCGCCCTCGACTTCACGTCGATCGTCAACAGGGAGTGGAGGCTGACCGCGAAGGAGTACATCGCGGCGCTGATGGCGCCGCGCCACGACGCGGTCCGTGACCTCGCCCATGCCGAACGGACCGTGCAGACGCTGACGACCTGCCATGGCAAATTGTCCGAACTCATACGGTGGTTCAAGTGGCTCACGGAGCAGGGCATCACCGACCTGGAACAGGTCACCAACTACCACTGCACCGCGTACGTGGACTTCCGGGCCGAGAAGCTCGGCGATGACGGTGAAGTGGTCGCCGACTCCCCGTCGACCAGAGCCGTCGCGATGGGCGCGCCGATCGGACTCGCGCATTACCGCTCACTGTTCAGCGGGCAGAAGCTCCGAGACAATCTTCGCCCCTTCAACGGCGCGAGCGCCGCTGGGGGCTCCGGCCGGACGGCGGAATTGGGCGGCGCGAACAAGGTGCAGCCGCTGTCGTCTGAAGTGCAGCAGCCCCTGCTCGCCGCCGTGCTGTACGTGATCGGGACTCTGGCCCCGCACATCCTGAGCGAAGCCGAGGCCAAGCGGCAGCGTCAGGCTGCGGACCGCAGCCTCACCTCCAACAAGCACCCCGGGCGCAGGGCGTTCTTGCGCAATCTGGAGTGCCGGGTTGAATCCGGAGAGCCTCTGGAACTGATGACGCCGGCCGCGGTGAAGGATGCCCGTGCTCGCGGACTGCGCGAGGAGAACGATCCCCTGGCCGCCGTTTCCCTGAGCGCGCTCGCTCGGGAGTGCGGGACCCGGCAGTTTTACGGCGCCTGGCTCCCGGCACTGCGTCCCGACCTGGAGCGAGCCCTTGCCCTCGTCGGGGTCTGCGCTCCGTACGGCCGCAACGCTGCCGAGGTGGAGCGAGCCGACGGGCAGGGGCACGTCGCGTGGACAGAGCCGTTGTTCTCGACCGAGCTGAAGTTCTTGGTCGGGTACCTGGCCACGGCCTGCGGCCTGGCCGTGGCCGCGCTCGCCGGGATGCGGCACTGCGAGTTGGGCGAACTGGTCGTCGGGTGCCGTCAGCCGCCCCTGGAGATCGCTCCCGGCCTGTTCCGCTACCGCCTTGCGGGCAAGCTCATCAAGGGGCAGCCGCTCGGCGGCGTCCGGGACGAGTGGGTGGTGACCCGGGAGGTCTACGAAGCGATCGAGGTGGTCGAGCAACTCCTCGGCCCGGACGCGGCGCCCGGCTCCTCGCTTTTCCATCCGGTCTTCTGCGACACGACGTACCAGAACTTCAGGACCTGGGTGAACGGGCCGGCCGGACAGCGGCTGGGTCTGGCCCCCATCCCGGAGGGGGCGGTGACGCCACGGGCCCTCCGGCGCACGCTCGCCGTGGAGATCGCGTATCGTCCCGGCGGCCTTATCGCGGCAAAACTGCAGCTCAAGCACCTGTCTGTAGCCACTACGGAAGGGTACGCGGCGCGGCCGGGCGGCGCTCAGGCGAAGTTCCTCGCCGAGATCAACGAGCTCGAGGAGGAGTGCAACATCGGCATTCTGACCGACGTCTACCACGACTATCAGCGCGGGATCATGCCGTCCGGTCCCGGCGCCCATGACCTGATCAGCCTCTTCACCAGCGTGGACGGACGGCTCCACGAACTCAGCAACCTTGCGCCCCAGCTCGTCGACAGCGACCAGGAGGTCGTAGCCATGCTCACGGCCCGGGCCCACACCCTCCACCTGGGCACGGCGAACTACTGCTGGTTCATCGATCCGGCCAAGGCACTATGCCTGCGGCTGGCCGGTACTCCGGACGCAGACCGGCCGCTTGCCGGCATGTGCGACTCCGCCCGCTGCCCCCAGGCCACGCACCACCCGTGCCACCGCCCGGTGTGGGAGGAATCGCGGCAGACCGCAAAGGTGTTCATCGGCAGCCTCAGCCGCCGCCAGAAGACCGAGCGGACCCGGCTGGAAGCCAGCATGGCCCGTGCCGAGAGGGTTCTCGCCGAGATCGACCATGTCGCCGCCGGTGCGGCCGGGAAGGACGAGATCTGATGGGCCGGATCAGCGACAGCGACCGTGCGCGCAACGAGGACGCCATCCGAGCCGCTATGGACCGGCTGCTGCGAGGGGAACTCCCGCCGGAAGGCAAGTGTGATCTGAAAACCCTGGCCCTGGAGTCCGGCGTCACCCGGACCGGCTTCTACCCGAAGAAGAACCGTGACGGCACCACCCGGCCGGGTCCCTACCAGCACCTTGCCCAGGAATTCGAACGCCGCCTTACGGCGCTGCGGCAGGCCGGCGAGATCGTCGACCCACGAGCCGCACAGGTCGAGCGGCTCAAGGCCCAGGTCGCCGAGCTCAAGGATCGGGTCGCCAAGCGGGACGAAGCCCTGGCCGAGCTCACCGCGTTCAAGACCCTCGCCGTGTCCCGGATCGCCGCCCAGCACTCAGAGATCGAGCGGCTGCGGGAACAGACTGCCGCCCTCGGCAACGTCCGCCGCCTACCCTCCGCCCGCAGCGGCACGGCGCCGTACGGGTCCTGCAGCTGACCCCGCGGTGCCCCGCCCTCTTTACGGATCGCGTAGCTGGCTCGCCGCGGCAGACAACGCGTGCTCGCACGGCAGGACCAGCGAGATGAAGCCGGCCATCCGTCTTCCATCACGTCAGGGGTGTCGATGACGGCCGCATGTGCGATTCACCGCGGTGCCCCCAGGCCACCCACCCTTGCGGCGGGTGATCTGGGCGGTGGTCAGTTTCCCGCCGCTCCAGGGGGTGCCCCGGAGCGACGGGGAGGCACTTCAGCGTGCGTCAGTTGCCGACCCTGCGCCAAGCGGCGGGGAACCGTCCGTTGTCGCGGAAGGAGGCGATGAAGCGGAGCCGTGCGGTGTCCGGTTCGGTGATCGCTGCCGGGGTGGCGCTGAGGTTCATGAGGCTTCGGCCCGCGCCTTGATACGTGGGCCAGGTGGGCAGTCCCGTGCCGTTGGGGTCGCCGCGGATGGCGAAGTTGGCCCAGTAGCCCATGACGGTGTGGGAGAAGGCCCGGTCAGCGGTGGTTGCGGCCGGTGCTGTGGGGGGCGAAGAACTGGGGAAGGAGGTTGCCGAAGACGAACGGCACGTCCGAGACATGGGCGGCGACGGGAGAGTACGGGGAGGTGTAGGTGAACTTGTACGCGTAGACGTCGCGGGCGCTGGTGCGCTGGTGCAGTCCGAGCATTTCCCAGGTCTGTTCGGTGATGGCCATGTCTCCGATGAGCTGTCCGGCTGAGGCGTCTGTCTGGGCTTGGGTGGTGGAGGGGTAAAGGGCGTTGAACTCCGACATGCGGGCGGCACCGAAGAGCTTTTCTGCTGCTGCCCTGAATTCTGTGGGGGTGTCGTGGGGCAGGGCGAAGGGGTCGAAGACGGGGAAGTTCTCCGCGGCGGTGTAGCCGGCCAGGAGGGGTACGCGCTGTTGCTGTCCGCGGGCGAAGACCGCTGCGGGTGAGTCGGCGAGGACATGGCCGTCGATGCTGGGCCCGAAGGGGGCTCCCGTGGTGCTCGCGGTGTTGAGTTGGGTGGCGGGTATGGCCCGCAGCCCATCGGCGGTGGGGGTGTTGAGCCGTGCGGCCAGGGCGGTGCCCTGGGTGAGGGCTTCGGTGTGGGTGGGGATGGAGCCTTTCTGGTTGTCCCAGAAGGAGCCGCTCTGCGCGATGGCCTTGCTGAACAGACCGGTGGCCTGGGGGGAGGACATCAGCAGGCCGACGGCGTGGGCGCCGGCGGATTCGCCGAAGAGAGTGATGTTGCCGGGGTTGCCGCCGAAGGAGGCGATGTTCTGCTGGACCCAGCGCAGGGCTGCGATCTGGTCCTGCAGCCCATAGCCGCCGGATGCTCCTGCTTCCTTGTCGAGGTCGGGGTGGGCGAGGAATCCGAAGGCGCCGAGCCGGTAGTTGACGTTGACCACGAGCACGCCGCGGGCGGCGAGTGCGGCTCCGTTGTATTTGGGGTCGGAGCCGGAGCCGAACTGGAAGCCGCCGCCGTGCAGCCACACCACGACCGCCTTGGGCTGGCTGCCCCGGGGCGGGGCCCAGATGTTGAGGGTCAGGCAGTCCTCACTCATCGCCGTGGCCGGTGCGCCGGGCTGGCTGGTGCCGTAGCAGGCGGGGCCGGGGGTGGTGGCCTGACGTATGCCGCTCCACCGTGGTACGGGCTGGGGGGATTTCCAGCGCAGCGTCCCGGTGGGAGGGGCTGCGTAGGGGATGCCGCGGTAGGCGCTGACTCCGTTGGCGTCCGGCGCGGTGCCCTGCAGCTGTCCGGAGGCCGTAGTGATGACAACTCTGTCCTGGGCGGCAGCCGTCCCGGGGCCGGCAGCCAGGACAGTGGTGAGCAGAGCTGCGCCGAGCGCGGCACGCAGGGGGCGGAAGACACGTGGATACATGTGCGGCTCCATGGGGGTGGGCAGTGGCCGGACTGCGCGGGTGCGGTGATCCGGGCGGTTGTCTCAGCCGGCCAGTGGCTGTTCAGCCTTCGCCACGTCCTCCTCCGGGGTGTTTGCCCGGCGCGGAGACTTGAACAGGCCGGTCATCAGGGCGCCGAGGAGGGCGGGGATGACAAAGGCGTAGAACCCGGCCTTTGGGGAGGTGATCAGGACGGTGGCGGCCGCGAGGTAGCTGGGGCCGACGATCGCGCCGAGGCGCCCGACGCCCAGGCTGAACCCGAGCCCGGTGCCACGCAGGTGGGCGGGGTAGTAGCGGGCGACGAAGATGTTGATGAGGTTCTGGGTGCCCAGCGCCCCGAGCCCGGCGACGGCCGATGCCAGGAGAAGGACCGGGCGGGGCTGGGGGGTGCTGAGGACGATCATGGCTGCTGCGGCGAGGACGAAGCTGGTGACGGTGGCGGCCTTGATGAACCCTCGGTCGGCGATCATGCTCGCGATGAGGGTGCCGACGATGGCGCCGATGTTGAAGGTGATGGAGAACTCCAGCGACGAGCTGAGGTCGTACCCGGCGTTGACCATCAGCGTCGGCAGCCAGCTGCCTGCTCCGTAGACGAGGACCAGGCCGGTGAACGTCGCCGCCCAGAACAGCAGGGTCGCCCGCCGGTGCTGTGGCGTCATCAGTTGCACCAGCCGGTTGGCCGACACGGCGCTCTCGGCTGAGCGGTCGGCCTCGGCCGGGTGCTCCTGGACGCCTGCGGGCACCAGCTTCCACACGAGGGGGACGAGGACGAGCGGGAGGACGCCGAAGAGGAAGAGGGTGTGGAAGTCCCAGGCTGGGAGCAGGGCCCGACCCAGGATGCCGGTGATGAGTCCGCCGATGGCGACGCCGGTGAGCGCGGTTCCGACCTGCAGGGAGCGGCGGGCGGGGGGTACGGACTCGCTGACGTAGGCGGTGACCAGGGGAATGAGGGCGCCCAGTCCGATGCCGGTGGCGAAGCGGGTGGCGGCGAAGAACTCGAGGTTGCCGGCGACCGCGCTGAGCAGCATCCACAACGACAGCCACGCAAGCCCGGCGACCATGGGCAGACGTCGTCCGTAGAGGTCGCCCGCCCAGCCCGCGGCGATGGATCCGAGCGGCATGCCGAGGGCGGTAAGGCTGCCCAGAAGGCCGAGTGTGGACTTGGTGACGTCCCAGTCGGGGTGGGCGAGGAGGGAGGGTCCGACAGCACCGAGGATGAAGAGGTCGTATCCCTCGATGCAGAGGATGACGAGCCCGAGGATCACCGCGGCGCGTGGACGTGTTTTCGACGGAGACATGCCAAGGGTGCTGTTCATGGGTGGGCTCCTCGGAGACAGGAAAGGGCGCGGAGACAGAGAGCTGCGGTCCGCGGGTGAGCGGCGGGGTCGCGAAGAGCTTCGCGGGCATCCGGGGTCCGCCGTCGGCGGGTGTCCGGTCGGCGGCTTGTCTGCACGGCGCGCTACGGCACCGCGCGGCTGGGTGTGGATGCTGGTCGAGTCGCTTGAGCGGCACTGTCCGACACCTGATGGCCAGGGGGCGGGAGGGTGCCGATGTCGTCGAGGAAGCGTCGCTGAGCGTCGTCGAGGACATGCTCCGGTGCGGCAGTGAACGCGGAGGCTGTTCCGTTGCTTGAGGGGTAGGCCGTGTGCGTTCACCGGCTGCGGTGGATTGGCTGTGATGTTGAGGGGGCATGCGGCCGGCTGTCAATGCCCTCGACGGTGAAAAGAGAAAGCCCCGTCCTGGGACGGGACCGGGCTCAGGGTGGGGCGGTGGGTGAAGTTGCCTGCTCAGCGCTCTGCGGCGGGCTCCTCGGGCTGGAGACTCGTGTTGTGCTCACGGATCAGGTGGAGCGCCGCGTCACGGTCGCGTCGTTCGAGGGCGTCGACGAGATCGCGGTGGAGCTCATGCCGGTGGGCGATGTAGTGCTCCAGCGGCTCCTCGCTGGCCGGCAGCACTGTCAGAGTGTGGGCCTCGATGAGGTCCAGCAGGTTGGAGTACAGGGAGCTGAGCAGGGCGTTCGGGCTGATCGCCGCGATGGCTGCGTGCAGCCGCCAGTTCGCGTGGACGAACGCCACCGGGTCAGCGGTGCCTACGGCCGCTTCCATGGCCGCGATGTGGTCCTTGAGGCCGGAGATGTCGGCGGGCGAGGCGTGCCACAGGGCGTCCTCGATCAGCAGGGGGTCGAGGGCGTCGCGGATCCGCACGGCGTTCGCGACGTCGCTCTGCTGCGCGTCGAGGGCGAGGACGGAGTTCCCGAGCCGGACCATGGGGGACTGCTCGGCGCTGAACAGGCCGCCGCCGGGCCCTGGCTTGACGGTGACCAGCCCCCGGGACTGCAGCAGACGCAGCGCCTCGTTGAAGGTCCCTACCGACACCCCGCACTGGCTCCGTAGCTCTTCCTTGGTCCCCAGCCGGGCCCCCGGCTCGACCTCGCTGACCAGTGCCGCAACGTGCTCGGCAGCTCCCTCTGCCCGGCCGGCCGAAGGGGCCCGGGAGGCGTTACCGGACTTCCGGGTAGCCCGTGAGGACGCGGCCCCGGTCTGGGGCGAAGGGTAGGAGTGCAGGTCAGAGCCGCTCTGAGCGAGGGTTCGCTGGGGTGTTTCCCGTGCTTTGTCCGGTGTGGTGGTCAAGGCTTCTCCAGAGGTTCGTCATATTCATCATGAAGGTTATCGCTGCAACCCTTGACGTCACGGGTTACGCCGACGCAACATCAAGGTAATCATCATGCTGAATACCCGGCGGGTGAAACAAGGGGTTCGTTGTCGCTGGCGGCCTCCCTGCTCATCCGGCCAGCTGTTCCGTGGTCCCGCCGTTCGACGTCACAGCCGTCACTGTTCGGGGCCCGTCTTTTCCTTGTCAGGAGTGCTTCTATGCGTATCGCCAATCTCTCCGGTCGCCTGGCCCTGATCGCCGATGACCGTGCGGTCGATGTCCAACGGGCCAGCGGAGGTGTCTTCGCCGCCGACCCCCAGGCCGTCTACGAGCGGTGGGACGAGTTCCGGACCTGGGCTGCCGGCGCCGATCTGTCGGCCGGTGTCTCCTTCGAAGCCTCCGATCTGGGGTCCCCCGCTCCCGCGCCTCGCCAGACGCTGGCGATCGGCCTGAACTACCGCGATCACGCCGCGGAGTCCGGTTTCGTCGCCCCCGACGGCCTGCCCCCGGTGTTCACCAAGTACGTCACCAGCATCAGCGGCCCGGTCACCGAGGTGAAGCTGCCTGCGGGCGGCCACACCGACTGGGAAGTCGAACTTGTCGCCGTCATCAGCGCCCGTGCCGAGAAGGTCACCGAAGCCGATGCCTGGAGCTACGTCGCAGGACTCGCGGTGGGTCAGGACATCTCCGAACGCGTCGTGCAGCTCGCCGGGCCCGCCCCGCAGTTCAGCCTCGGCAAGTCCTACCCGGGCTTTGCCCCCATCGGACCGTGGCTGGTCACCCCGGACGAGTTCGACAACCCCGACGACCTCGAACTGCGGTGCGCGATCAACGGCGAGGAAGTTCAGAAGGGCCGCACCCGCGACCTGATCTTCTCCGTGCCCGCGCTCATCGCCGGCCTGTCCGCGGTCCTGCCGTTGCTGCCCGGAGATGTGATCTTCACCGGTACCCCTGCCGGCGTGGGCCTGGGCCGGGACCCGCAGCGGTTCCTGGCCCACGGTGACGAACTCGTCTCCGCTATCGAGGGCATCGGCGAGCTGCGTCAGACCTTCGTCGGCTGACCGGCCGGCCCGACGGACAAGGGAGTTGCTCTCATGGCACTGCACCGTCTGACCTCCATCACCATGGGGGTCCCCAATGTGGCGGAGACCGCCGCGTACTACACCGACTTCGGCCTCACCCCGGAAACGGACGGCTGGTTCGCCTCCCGCGATGCCGGCCGCCAGTTTCGCATCGTCTTCGCCCCGCGCCGCCGCCTCGTCGAGGTGCGCATCGGCGCCGACACACCGGACGATCTGGCCGCTGCCGCATCACGCCTGCACCGCCTGGGCATTGCGAGTGACATCTCGGGCCAGGCCCTGACCGCCTACGACAAGACCACCGGCGTGCGTGCCGTCCTGGAAGTCGCCCCTCGCCTGGTCCAGGAACCGGTTGCAGCCCTCCTCTACAACGGTCCCGGCCGCACCGACCGCACCGGCTCCCGCGCACCCGGCATCCTGCGCACCGACCGGGTACGGCCCCGCAAGCTCGGCCACGCCGTGATCGGCACCACCGACTTCAACGCCACCACCGCGTTCTTCCGCGACGGACTCGGATTCAAGGCATCCGACTACATCAAGGACCACGGAGCGTTCCTGCGCTGCTCCACAGACCACCACAACATCCTGGTCCTGGCCGCCCCGGTCGCCTTCCTCCACCACTCCTCCTGGCAGGTCGACGACATCGACGAGGTCGGCCGCGGCGCCACCGCCATGCTCGAAGACCACCCCGAGCGCCACATCTGGGGCCTGGGCCGCCACCACGCGGGCTCCAACTTCTTCTGGTACCTCAAGGACCCGGCCGGCAACTTCAGCGAGTACTACTCCGACATGGACTGCATCGTCGACGACCACCTGTGGACGCCGGAGATCCTGGAGGGCGCCAAGGGCCTGTTCAACTGGGGGCCGCCGCCCCCGCCCTCCTTCCTCGCCCCCGAGGATCTCGCCGCCCTGATGACCGGCACCCACAGTGAGCCGAGGTAGAACCGTGAGCAGAACACCGTCGAAGATGTACGACGTCGCGATCGTCGGCTTCGGGCCCGTCGGCCAGATGCTGTCCCTGCTGCTGGGCCGGGCCGGTCACGACGTCATCGCCCTGGAGCGCTGGCCCGACCCCTACGACCTGCCCCGGGCGGTGCACTTCGACCACGAAATCGGCCGGATCTTCCAGGCCGCCGGCGTGGGAGAGGAGGTGCGCGCGGTCACCGACCCGGTGCCCGACCACTACGAGTGGCGCAACGCCGCTGGTGAGCCGCTGGTGCGCATCGACTGGTCCGGCAACGGTCCTTCCGGCTGGCCCACCGCCAGCTTCTTCTCGCAGCCCGAGCTGGAGGCCGTTCTCGCCAAGGCCGCCGAAGGCCAGCCCACGGTCACCGTGCGCCGAGGCTGTGAGGTCACCGACCTGCAGCCCGGCGACGAGTCGGTCCGGTTGACCACCCGTGACGACCATGGCAGCGGTGAGGTCCGCGCCCGCTACGTGATCGGCGCCGACGGGGCCAACAGTTTCGTTCGCTCCGGGATGGCCACCTCCGTCACCGACCTCGGCTTCTTCTACGACTGGCTGATCGTCGACACCCAGCCGCACGAGCAGACCGAGTGGTCCCCGATGAACTGGCAGCTGTGCGACCCCGAGCGCCCCACCACGATCGTCTCCGGCGGTCCGGGCCGGCGCCGCTGGGAGTTCCTGCGGCTGCCGCACGAGAGCATCGAGGAACTCAACACCCTGGAGACGGCCTGGCAGCTCCTGGAACCGTGGGGGCGCACACCGCAGAACACCACGATCGAACGGCACACCGTCTACACCTTCCAGGCCCGCTGGGTCGACCGCTGGCACGAAGGCCGCCTGATCCTCGCCGGGGACGCAGCCCACCAGATGCCCCCCTTCGCCGGTCAGGGCATGTGCTCCGGAATGCGCGACGCAATCAACCTGGCCTGGAAGCTCGACCTTGTCCTCGACGGCCGGGCCGACCCCGCTCTGCTCGACACCTACACCTCCGAGCGCAGCGAGCACGTCCAGCACGCCATCGGCATGTCCATGGCCCTGGGCCAGGTCATCTGCGTCCTCGACCCCGACGCCGCCGCCGCCCGCGACCAGCTCATGATCGCCGCCGGCGCCGATCCACAGCACGCGCTGCCGCCCACCCCGCCGCCCGTCCTGGGCGACGGCATCCTCAAGCGCGCACCCGACGGCAGCCGCGCCCCGAACGTGGGCCACCTCACCCCGCAGTACGAGGTCACCCACCAGGGCCGCACGGCACTCCTGGACAGCCTCACCGGCGGCGGCTTCACCATCCTGACCGACGGCCACCAGCCGGCCGACGCCCTCGACGACGCCGAACGGGACTTCCTCACCCGCATCGACGCCACCATCGTGGCCCTGTACAGCGAGCACGCCCCCTCCGACGGTTACCTCGACGCGGACGGCGGCTTCCTGCCCCACATGCGTGAACACGGCCATGTCGCCGCTATCGTCCGCCCCGACTTCTATCTCTTCGGGGCCGCATCCACCGGCGCGGAGCTTCGCGAGCTGATCGGCCAGCTGAGCGAACAACTGAGCCACCCCGCATTCCCCGGTGCGGTCAGCCCCGCTCCCGAGCCGCTGATGGCCGTGGAGTAGGCGACCGCCACCGAAGACGGCGGTGCGAGGGGCCACCGCACGGCCCTTCCCGCCGCTCGTGCCCGGGAATCCGCTTCCGGGTACCGCACGGCGTCCGGGCCCCGCCGCCGCTGCCGCGCGGCCCGGACGCCACCCGGCGTATCCGACACCCGACTGGGAAGACCTGAAGGACCTCATGGACAAGACAGCAGCCTCCGCGGCGCAGGCCGTGGCCGACATCGGGGACGGCGCCTCGCTGGCCGTGGGCGGATTCGGCCTGTGCGGCATCCCCGCCACACTGATCTCCGCCCTTTACGTTCAGGGCGCCAAGGGTCTGCGGGTGGTGTCGAACAACTGCGGCACCGACGAGCACGGTTTGGGCGTCCTGCTGGGCGCGGGCCGCATCGCCCGGGTGACCGGATCGTACGTGGGAGAGAACAAGGAGTTCGCCCGCCAGTACCTGAACGGGGAACTGGAGGTGGAGCTGGTGCCCCAGGGAACGCTGGCCGAACGCCTCCGGGCCGGCGGCCATGGCATACCCGCCTTCTACACCCCCGCCGGAGTCGGCACGCCGCTGGCGGACGGCGGCATCCCCTGGCGCCACACCGCCGACGGCGACGTCGCCGTCGCCTCCCCGGCGAAGGAGATCCGCCTCTTCAACGAGCGTCCCTTCGTTCTCGAAAGGGCCATCACCTGCGACTACGCGCTCGTCCGCGCGGCCTGCGGGGACCGGCACGGCAACCTGGTCTTCGATAAATCGGCCCGCAACTTCAACCCCCTTGCCGCCATGGCCGGCCAGATCACCCTCGCCGAGGTGGAGGAGCTGGTGGAGCCCGGGGTCCTGGCACCCGACGACATCCACCTGCCCGGCGTGTTCGTGCAGCGCGTCGTCGAACTCACCCCCCGGCAGGCTGCCGACAAACAGATCGAGAAGAGGACGGTGCGCGCCTGATGGGCTGGAACCGCAGCCAGATGGCGGCCCGCGCCGCAGCCGAACTCAACGACGGCGACTACGTCAACCTCGGCATCGGACTGCCCACCCTGGTCCCCGGCTTCGTCCCCTCCGACATCCACGTGGTCCTGCAATCGGAGAACGGCATCCTGGGCACCGGCCCCTACCCGGCCGAGGACCAGGTGGACCCGGACCTGATCAACGCCGGCAAGGAAACCGTGACGGTCCTCCCCGGAGCCGCGTACTTCGACTCGGCCCTGTCGTTCGGCATGATCCGCGGCGGCCACATCGACACCGCGATCCTCGGCGCGATGCAGGTCTCCGCGAGCGGAGACCTGGCCAACTGGATGATCCCCGGCAAGATGGTCAAGGGCATGGGCGGCGCCATGGACCTCGTCCACGGCGCCCGCCGCGTCATCGTCCTGACCGACCACACCGCCAAGGACGGCACCCCCAAAATCGTCACGGAATGCTCCCTGCCCCTGACCGGCAAGGCATGCGTCCACCGGATCATCACCGACCTCGCCGTCCTCGACATCACCGACACCGGGCTCGTCCTCGTGGAAACCGCCCCCGACGTCACCACCGAACAGGTGCTGGCCGCCACGGACGCCCCCGTCCGCGTCGATGCCCCCGCCGCCGGCTGACGTAAGGGCGGACATCAGGGCGCAAGCCAAGTGATCATCCCGCCGGCCTGGTGTCCCGGACAGCCACCGGGCCGGCGGGAGCTGCACCGTGCCCGTGCAGACCCACCACATGAACTCCGCCCCGGTCGCGATGTCCCATCGAGGCTGCCCTGCCTGCCCGGCCGGGGCGGACCCACCCAAGCCCGCCGTCCTCGGAGACAGGCCCCATCGAGCGCGTCGTCCACCGCGCAGCGCGGATGAGTCTGGTCGCTCCACCACGCGTCCCCGGGGTGCCGGCAAACCGGCCCACGCGTGTACTGGATATTGCTCCGCAGTGTCCCTGAACGTGCCGTACCCAGGAGAAGTCATGACAGCCTCACCCGCCTCTGGCACCGCGAAGACCGCCCTGCGCAACGTGCGGATCTTCGACGGGACGCAGCTCACCGCACCGTCCACCGTAGTCATCGACGGCCCTGTGATCAGCAGGGATCCGGCCGGGGCGGCCCATTCCGTAGACGCGGGTGGGGCGATCCTGCTGCCCGGCCTGATCGACGCCCACGTCCACCTGCACGGGCCCCAGAGCCTGACTGAACTGTGCTCGTACGGCGTGACCACCGCCCTCGACATGGCGACCTGGCCACCGCAACTCCTGGCATCCCTGCGCAACACGGCGGGAACGACCGACATCCGCAGCGCCGGCACCCCGGCGATCGGCGAAGGCGGCCCGCACGCGAGGATCCCCGGCATGGCCCGGGACGCCATCGTGCGCACCCCGAAGGAGGCCGGCGAGTTCGTCGCCGGCCAGGTCAGCGCGGGAGCTGATTACATCAAGATCGTCGCGGAAGCCCCCGGCGAGGGAGGCCCCGACCAGGACACCATGAACGCCCTGGTCGCAGCAGCCCGCACCCACGACAGGAAGACCGTCGCCCACGCCCCCACCAGCGGCGCCTTCGCCATGGCCCTTCGAACCGGCGTCGACTTCCTCACCCACATCCCCCTCGACCGCCCCTTGGCCCCCGAAGAAGTCACGGCCACCCTCTCTGCGGGACGCGTCGTCATCCCCACCCTCACCATGATGAAAGGCACCGCCGCCGCGCGTGGCGCGGCACCTGCCTTCGCCCTGGCCACCCGCAACGTCGCAGCCCTCCACCGGGCCGGAGTCCCCATCCTGGCCGGCACCGACGCCAACACCCAGCCCGGCGTCCCCTTCCAGGTCCCGCACGGAGTGAGCCTGCACGACGAACTGGAACTCCTGGTAGACGCCGGACTGAGCACAGTCCAAGCCCTCCGCGCGGCTACCAGCGAGCCCGCCCGCTTCTTCGGCCTCACCGACCGCGGCGCCATCGAGCCCGGACAGCGCGCCGACCTGATCCTCATTGACGGCGACCCGCTCACCGGCATCCGTGCCACCCGCAACATCAGCCGCATCTGGTGCGGCGGCCAGGAGCACACACCAGCCTGAAACCCGCCCTGCTCCGCCACGGGCCGCGCGCACGCAGCCCGTTCGACCCGTCCCACTGCTCGAAAGGCAGGCCCGCCCATGCCGGAACCAATCCCGCTGGTGGACACACACGCTCACTTCGTCACCCCCGAGTACGTGCACGCCGCCCGGAGCGCCGGGCACATCCACCCCGACGGCATGGACAACTGGCCCACCTGGAGCGCCGAGGAGCATCTCGCACTCATGGACCGCTGGGGCGTGGCTGTCTCCATGCTCTCCATCTCCTCCCCCGGCACCCACTTCGGCGACGACGCCCATGCCCGCGCACTTTCCCGCCACGTCAACGAAACCGGCGCCGCCATCCGCACCGCACACCCCCACCGGTTCGGGCACTTCGCCTCCCTGCCCCTGCCCGACGTCGACGGAGCCTTGGCGGAACTCGCCTACGCCATGGACCACCTGGACAGCGACGGCGTCACCCTGGAATCCAACGCCCACGGCACCTACCTCGGCGACGCCCGCTACGAACCCCTGTACGCGGAGCTCAACCGACGTCGCACCCCCGTCTTCGTCCACCCCACCTCACCCCCGCACGCCGAGGAGATCGCCCTCGGCAGGCCACGGCCGATGCTCGAATTCCTCTTCGACTCCACCCGCACCGTCAGTGACCTGGTCTTCAACGGCGTGTTCCAGCGCTACCCGGACATCTCGTGGATCTTCACCCACGGAGGAGGCACCCTCCCCCTGCTGACCGAGCGCATGGAACTCTTCCGCACCGTCTTCGCCAAAGGCAGCACTACCCTCGACCCCATCCCCGAACAGATCGCACGCCTCTGGTTCGACATGGCCGGCACCCCCTTCCCCCACCAGATCCCCGCCCTCACCGCAGCCTTCGGCCACCAGCGGCTCCTCTACGGAAGCGACTACTGCTGGACCCCCGCCGCCGGCACCACCGCACAGATCGCCTCCATCGACCACGCACCCCAGCCCCACGGCGACACCTGGCGCAACCTGACCACCCGCAACGCCCAGCGCCTCTTCACCCGGCTGGCTCCACTCCCGTAACCGGACCAGGGGCCGCGCCGTCGAGTGTCCGTGCCCGACCACACAGTTCGGGAGCGAACGGGCCATACGGATCGTCCAGGTGAGCGCGATCGCAATCCGGGGGCGGCGGACGGCTGTCCGGCCGCAGGTGCCGGGCCGATCGACGCCGCGTACGCCATCGGCACCCTGGCCTTCATCGATCCGCACCGGTCACTGCCCGCCCTACGCGACGCCCTGCACCCCGGGGCGCCATTTGTCCTGTCCTTCTTGCACACCGACCTGCACGGCCGCGGCCCCCTTACGTCTCACGCCGGCCAACGTCCGACTCGCCGGCCGCCCTCGGCGGCGCCGGTCGACGAGCACAGGTGAACTCCTTCTGTGCAACGACCTGCGCGAGCGGTAGGGAGGTGCCCTACCAGGGGCTGACGCCGTCGGCGTCCAGGAATGCCCCGGTGGGTCCGTCGGGCCCCAGGAGTGCGGCCTCGACGATCGGCGCGGCGCCCTGCTCGACGGTCTGGAAGCCCTGCCGGTTGTTGAGGTCGGTGGCGGTGGGGCCGGGGTCAACGACGTTGATCCGCAGGCCCGGGTAGGCGCGGGCGTACTGGACGGTCAGCATGGACACCGCCGCCTTGGACACCGGATAAGCCAGCAGGTTCGGGACGCGGGACTCGGCGCGCTCTGGGTCGTGGACGCGGGCGAAGGAGCCCAGGCCGCTGCCGACGTTGACGACGACCCCGTTGTCGCTGTGCTGAAGGAGGGGGAGGAAGGCGTTCAGCATGCGGATGACACCGACGACGTTGGTGTCGAGCACGGCGGAGACGTCGGCACCGGTGCATTCACCGAGCGTCTTTGGGCCGCCTCCGTTGATGCCGGCGTTGTTGACCAGGACGTCGAGGAAGCCGTGTTCCCGCGCAATGTGGTCGGCCGCGGCCCGGACGGAGACGTCATCGGCCACGTCGACGACAAGGGGGAGCGCGTTCAGCTCCGTGGCCGCGCGCTGGGCGTTGTCGGGGTTGCGGGCAGCGGCGTACACGGTGTGTCCGGCGGCGACGAGTCGGCGAGCGGTCTCGAAGCCCAGCCCTTTGTTCGCGCCGGTGATGAGGGTGACGGTCATGGCACCAAGTCTGCGGCGCATTGCCACAACGCGCCAGAAAAGCCTCCTCTTGGTGCCGGTGGTCCCAGGCCGTGGGCAGGTGCTCGCCCACGGCCGGCGCGCGAAAATGGGTGGCGAATGCTTCGATGTGCTTCCGCTGTCCTCGCTGCGGGGGGCCATGGTCGTCGGTGTCGTGTCCCCTCCCCGACATCGGCGACACAGTACGAGACGGGCGGTCGCCGTGCGAGGCCGCCGCGGTGACCGCCGAAGCTCTCCTCACGTCGGAAAGTGGGGAAGGGCTTGAGGAATGCGGACAGCGGGCCCTCGGCCTTGTCGTGTATGCCGAGGCGCGGCTTCGCCAGCTCCCTGATGGTGACCTCAGGGGGTTACGAAGCGGTCCATGATCCCTGCGGCGCCCGCGAGGGCGGCGTCCACATCCTGAACGCCCTTGGTCCGCTGTGCCGCCGACCAGGCCGCCTGTACCTCACGGTACTTGGTGACGATTCGCCAGCGCACCAGCTCATCAGGACGGAGGATCCGCACATTCGCACCGGATTGCCTCAGTTCCTCGACCTGGGTGTCGAAGCCGTCGTCCGTCGCCGAACCCAGGGCCGGGTAAGACCGTTCGACGGCCCGTCGAATGGCCTGCTTGTCGTTCTGCTGAAGCCCGTTCCAGACGTCCTTGTTCATTGCGATGGGGTAGAGGTGTCCCATCCACAGATCCTTCGAGGTCAGCACGTTGGGGGCGGCATCCTGAACGTTCAACAGGGACCCGTCATCGATATCGACCATGACGCCGTCCAACGTTTCCGCCGTCAGGGCGTCGAGGATTCCCGGACCCCACGGCAGGGTCACGGGGGTCGCTCCGGCATTGGTCAGAAAGTCCTTGTGCCAGAAGCTGGCGGCCCGCCACGTGCCGCCTCGCAGGCCGTCCGGAATGGGCAGGGGCGGAGCACTGAAGAACGCCACGGGATACCCGGTCCCGAGGAATACCTGAACGACGTTGCAGCTAGCCAGCTCCGCCGCAAAAGCCGGAACTTCCGCGTAGACGCGGCGGAAGAATTCGATCTGCTTGTTTCCGGTCGGCCCCACGGGGAAGCTCTTGAAGATCTGGTGCAGCGGCAGTTGGTCGGGCACGTATTCCGGCACGACGGTGGCCATGTCCGCAGAACCAGAGCCGCCGACGGAACTCAGAGCGTCGAACGAGCCGGCAAGCTCGCCATTCCAATGGGCCTCGATCTTCAGACGGCCATTCGATTCCCTCTCGATCGCCGGAAAGAGGACGTCCGCGAGAAACTGGGTCCGCATCCCACCCAGCGGGTCATGGTCGGAATATTTGAGCGTCCGAGGCGCTAGTTGTGCCGCGCGCGTCTTGTCACTCGGCAGCACGCAGGCGGACGCCGCGCCGGCTGCCGCCACAAGGACGATTCTCCGGCCAATTCCGCTGCCGGCTGGTTTCTCAGTCTGCTCGGTCACGGATTCCCTTTCCCATAGCTACCGATAGCCCCCGACTCGCAATGGCGCGTCGGCTCGTTCTGTTTGCCTGCGACACGCAACGAGTAACCGCCGAGTGTCATAACGACAACCCCTTACGCCATCTTCCTTCACTGGACGGAGCGCTTGAACAGCGCGGGGTCGGCCGGTCGAGCAGGATGAAAAGCTGGCCGCTTTCACCGCACAGCGGCGTTCGACTCTGTGACCCGGCTTCGATAACACCGGGTGCGGGATTCAAAGGGGAGGACCGCGGCAAGGCGAGACCGGTTGCGTCGCGAGTGCGAGCAAGAAGGCGGGCTGGTCTGCCGGTAAATACAAACGCCCTTTGTCGACATGGGAGCCCATACATGCTCGCCGTGGGCGCAGATCCGGGTATGACGCAATCCGGAGCAAGTCTTTTCTGTTCTTATCCCCACCGAGCAAACTGTCCCGCAGAGCATCCACCAAGGAAGCTCGAAGCATTTGCAGTCACAACCTCTTCAGGACGAGAGCGACACCAAAGAGGCTTGCCGCCAGTGGGACACCAATTTCTGCGCTAATCAGGATCGCATAGTGGGTGGTCGAGTACACACTGTATGGAATTGCATGCCCAGAACCGGCGTCGATCGCACGCAGAGCGCTTTCGCCGAAGACGGCACTGAAGACCCCGATGAGGGCGAGAGCGTACGACGCGATGCGCGCGCGCTTTGCGACAGCCTCGTTGGATTTCGACTCCTCGTTCAAGCTTCCAAAGCCTTCCATGATGGGACTCGACAGTCACCCGCCCGTCGGCCCCGCGAATGTTGCCGTCGGTGAGTCATTCGACGATTTCGGCGTTTTTGAAGATCAGGATGCTGTTGCGGTCGACGAAGACGTTGCAGGTTGCGGTCGCGGCAATCTCCTGGCCGGTCTTGACGCTCTCCAACCGACGGAAGGATTCCGCGCGGCGATCGTCGTAGGGAAGGACGATGCTGGCGAGATGGGTGCCGTTCCTGACGTCCGACGCTTCGATCGTGGGCGTCCCGTACTCGCTCGCGCCTGTCTTCAGCACGACAGCCCGGACGGTCACGGATTGGCCGTAGCACTCCTTCTCCGCGCGGGTCCGGTCGTTAGTGAACTGGTCATGCAGGTCCCGGATTTGAACTGGCGTAGGAGTAGCCGAAGCGCCGCCGGACGCAGGCGTGAATGCCGGATCTTCAGCGCCCGCCCCTGCGCAGCCCGTCAGGACGACGAGGAGTGCCAGGGCACCTGTGAGAATTTTGCCGTGTCTCATCGCGTCATCCTTCGGTCGTTCCTGTTTCTCAGGTCCAAAGAGGGTGGAAAGAAGGGCTCCGGCTGGGCTCCCCGTCCAGTTGCCCGGCGGCCCGGGCGCCCACGTTCGGACATCTCAGGCTCCGATGTGTCGGCGTGCGGGCCCGACGTCGGGCCCGGCGTCGGGCCCGATGTTCGCTCGGTGGCAGCGTCGTGGCCGTGCCCGTCACGCTGCTCCAATTCCAGGTGATCAACCAGGTACCGCGCTTCCTGGTACTGCCGGTACCAGTTCGGATGAGCGGGTACACGGTGAGGTCATGGCGGCGACGGACCGGCCCCCGGGGTCCTTCCAAGCGCTCCGCGACCATGGCGTCGTTCTGTATCCGCGATCGGTGGCCTCCACGACGGTTGACGGCCAGTCAGATGCCCAGTGTCCGGGCGACCACTGTGGTCAGCGGAGTGGTAGTCCGTTCGAGGACCAGGCTGAGGTCGCCGGTAATGTGGGCCAGCGCGCCCTGGGAGATGTACAGGTCGGCGTCGACGATGAGGTCGGCGGTGTGGGAGGGCAGACCTGCCTGGGTGAGGCTCTGCCAGTACTGTTCGGCCGGCAGATCGGTGTAGGTGACTGGTCTGCCGGTGTGCGCGGCGCATGCCGCGGCGAGTTCCGGCAGGGTCCAGGCCGTGTCTCCAGTGAGGTCGTAGATCTTTCCGGCCTGGTTGTCGAGGGTGAGGATGACGGCCGCGTCCTCGGCGAGGTCTGATCGGGTCGCGGAGGCGATCCGCCCCTGGCCCGCACTGCCGGAGAGGGTGCCGCGTGCGACGGCGCCGGGCAGGGTGGCGGTGTGGTTCTCGGTGTACCAGCCGTTGCGCAGCAGGACGGTGGGCAGGCCCGAGGCGGTGAGGGCCTGCTCGGTGTCGCGGTGTACCCGCGCCGATGTCATCGGGTTGGTGGCGGCTCTGGTGACCGAGGTGTAGGCGACCAGGCCGACATCGGCCTTGGCCGCGGCGTCGATGATCGCCCGGTGCTGGGCGACGCGGACGGGGTCGGGGCCGGTCGAGGAGACGAGCAGCAGCTTGTCGGCGCCCGCGAAGGCGGTCGGCAGGGTTTCCGGCCGGTCGTGGTCGGCGTGGCGGACCCCGACGCCCAGGGCGGCGAGGGCAGTTGCCTCGGTGGGAGTGCGGACGGCTGCGACGATCTCGGCGGCGGGGACCCCGCGCCGGAGGAGGTGCTCGATGACCTCGCGGCCGTACCGTCCAGTGGCACCGATGACGACGATCATGAGAAGCAAGGCTCTCTTCCTGTGCGTCCGCTCTATGCGGTGCGAGGGGTGAGAGCCTGAGTGCCGTCGTGGGTGGGCTGGTACTTCCAGGCGAGGAGGAGGAACCAGACGGGGACCAGAATGCCGCCGGGGTAGAGGAATTCCTGGGGCAGGACGTTGCCGAGGAAGCTGTAGAGGGCGAGCCAGGAGCCCAGGATCACGCCGACGACGCGGATGCTCTTCGGCGGGGCGAGCAGGGAGGTGGTGATGAACCACATGCCGGCCATGACGTGTCCGCCCAGTCGTACGGCCCACGCGATGTCGTGCGGTGTCTCGTTGATCGTCATGATCGCCGACAGGACGTCAAGGGTGAGCCATCCGAAGCCGGCCGCCTTCGCCCACACGGGGGCCGGCATACGCGCGACGATGAACATGATGGCTAGGTGGAACAGGACCCCGGTGTACTCGACGGCGACGGCCCCGGGGGCGACGGCGAAGGAGACCAGCGAAGGCGTGAAGAGCACGGGGGGAAGGATGGCGAGGGTGCGGAAGCTGAGGATCTCGCGGTCAGGCGTGAGCACGTCGTAACTTTCCGTTTGGCTGACTGAGTGGGCGTTATGGAGAGCCGGAGAGCGCAAAGACTCTGCCGGTAACGTCACGGGCGGCTTACGCCCGCGTGGCCGGGAGACAGGCATGGGCGCCGGGGCGGCGGCTGACTACTGCGGCCTTCTTCACCAGGGGCTGACGCCGTCGTTGTCGAGGAAGGTGCCGGTGGGGCCATCGGGGCCGAACAGTGCGGCCTTGACGATGGGTGCGGCGCCCTGCTCGACGGTCTGGAAGCCCTGGCGGCGGTTGAGGTCGGTGGCGGTGGGGCCGGGGTCGACGACGTTGATGCGCAGGTTGGGGTAGGCGCGGGCGTACTGGATGGTCAGCATGGACACCGCCGCCTTGGAGACCGGGTAGGGCAGCAGGTTGGGTACGCGGGATTCGGCCCGTTCGGCGTCGTGAACGCGGCCGAAGGAGCCCAGGCCGCTGCCTACGTTGACGACGACACCCTTACTGCTGCGCTCAAGGAGCGGGAGGAAGGCGTGCAGCATACGGACGATGCCGACGACATTGGTGTCCATAACGGCGGCCATGTCGGTTCCGGTGCACTCCCCGAGCGGTTGGGGCCCGCCGGCGTTGATGCCGGCGTTGTTCACCAGGACATCGAGCCGGCCATGCTCGTCGGCGATGTGCGCGGCGGCGGCCCGTACCGAGTCCTCGTCGGTGACGTCCAGAACCAGCGGCAGGGCGCCCAAGTCCTTCGCGGCGCGCTGAGCGTTGCCACTGTTCCGGGCGGCGGTGAAGACCGTGTGACCGGCAGCGACGAGCTGGCGGGCGGTCTCATACCCCAGGCCCTTGTTCGCTCCGGTGATCAGCGTGATGGTCATGAAAGTGAGTGTGCGCCGCACCGCTGAGAGCAGCCAGAGAAGCTTCTTCCTGGTAACGGCAGTACCAGCCGGGGCCGTTGCTCATATGTGCCACGCAATGGGGCCCCACAGTCAACCTAGTGACCACGGCTGTACAGCAGCGCGGGTGCCTCTTTCTGGCCGTCTGCTCGCCGCATCTGGATGGTGCGTCGTCCGCTGGTCATGCCTGGCGTGAAGCCAGTTCCACGACAGTGATGTCCGAGGAGGCGCCGACTCGGACGGGCGGCCCCCAGGCTCCGGCGCCGCGCGTGACATACAGCTGGGTGTCGCCGTACCGCTCCAGGCCGGCGACGGTCGGGTTGTCCAGTTGGGCGACGAGGTTGCCGGGCCAGAGCTGGCCGCCATGGGTGTGGCCGGACAGTTGGAGGTCCACGCCATGTTCGACCGCTTGCTCGATCATCACCGGCTGGTGGGCCATCAGCACGGCCGCGCGGGCCGTGTCGCGGTCGCCGAGCGCCCGGGCGTAGTCGGGGGCGTCGGAGTGGTCCTCGCCGGAGATGTCATTCACGCCTGCGAGGTCGAATCCGGGCATCTCCACACGGGCGTTGCGCAGAGGGTGCACGCCCAACTCGCGTACCCGCTGTACCCACTCCTCGACACCGGAGTAGTACTCGTGGTTGCCGGTCACGAAGTACGAGCCGTGCCGGGCCCGCAGCCGGGCGAGCGGATCCGCCGCGCTGCCGAGGTCGGCGACCGACCCGTCGACGAGATCGCCGACGATGGCCACCAGATCCGGCTGGGTGGCGTTGATGGTGTCGACGATCCGCTGGGTATGGGCCCGTCCCAGGATGGGTCCGAGGTGGATGTCACTGACGACGGCGATCCGGTAGCTGTGCGCAGAGCGCGGAAGCTTGGCGAGCGGCACGGTGATCCGCTTGACGCCCGGCCCGGAAAAAACGTCGGCCATGCCGTATCCGACTGTCGCGACGGCCGCCGCGGTGGCTGCCCCGCCGACGATCCGGGAGACGAAGAGCCGACGAGTCACCCCAGAGGTCCGCGGAACCTCGTCGTCTTCCCGGCTCTCCTGGCCAGATCCGCCCCCGGAAGCGCCAGGCATGCTGGTGGCATCAATGGGAACGGGCGCCGGGGCATCCGGATCTGTGAGGGTGAGCGTGCGCCCGACGCTCTCGGCAGGAGGTGGAGGCGCGGCCGTCTCCGGATGAGCGGTGGCCGCTCCCGGGGACATGCGGCCCTGACCGGTCGCCTCGCGTCGGTCATGAGCACGCAGCAGCAGCGGCCGGATCACCTCGCCCACAGCTAGGGCGAGCACCAGATACAGCAGTAGGGCCAGCCATAGAAAGCCCGGCCATGCCAGCAGCCGCTGGAGCCAGAACGGTGCGCCCGCCTGGCCCGCGCTCAGCGCGCCAAGCGAGAGCACCGGCAGGACGACCGCGGCGACCGTACCCGCACGCCGTACCGCACTTCCGCGAGCCGTCACATCGCGCACCAGCCGACGCCATACGTACCAGTGCATCCCGGCGTACAGGACGACAACCACCATCACTACCAGCAGCACGACCAGCACGATCCGTTTTCCCCTGTCAGTTCTGTACACAGCGCTGCGAGGCGTAAGGCACAGCCCGGTGACACCCGCCATCGCCCTCGAAAGACGGACAGACGGCATGCCATGACCTACGAGTCTGCGGGACACCGCCGACAGAACGCCAGGGACGCTTTTTCCTGGTAATGCCAGTACCAGGCTGTTCACCCGTCGGGCTGCGACGATGGGCCCATGAATACCTCTGGTGAGCTGGGCACCATCCTGCGGGTATGGCGCGAACGGCTGACACCAAAGATGACGGGTCTGCCGGCGAACACGGCTCGGCGCACCAGCGGGCTGCGGCGCGAGGAGCTGGCTGTGCTCGCCGGGGTGTCGGTGGACTACATCGTGCGTCTGGAGCAGGGCCGGGCCTCCGCGCCGTCCGCACAGGTGTGTGCCGCACTCGCCCGCGCGCTGCAGCTGAGCGACACCGAGCAGGAACACCTGTTCCGCCTGGCCGGCCACGCCACGGTTACGGGCCGTATCAGCCGCCTGGTGCCGGAAAGCATCCGGCGACTGGTGGACCGCACCAGCGACCGGCCTGTCGCCGTCTTCGACGCTATGTGGACCCTCCTGCTGTGGAATCCGCTGTGGGCGGCCCTCATGGGGGACCCCTCCCAGCTTCGGGAGACGGAGCGCAACGTCCTGTGGCTGCACTTCGTCGGGCTCTCCCCCTGCCACATCCGCAAGTCCTCGGGCACCGAGGGATTCGACACCTCCATGGTCGCCGACCTGCGCCGCAGCGCCGGCCGCTACCCCGACGACCCCCAACTGCGCCAGCTCGTCACACGACTGGGCGAGGAGAGCGGCCGGTTCAGCGAACTCTGGCAGCGCCACGAGATCGCCGAACACGGTCCGACCGTCAAAAGCATCGCCCACCCCGATGTAGGGCGCCTCGACCTGGACTGCGACGTCCTCACCACCCAGCGCGGCGACCTGCGCATCGTCATGTACACCGCTGAACCCGGCAGCGAATCCGAGGGCAAACTCGCCCTGCTTGCCACCATCGGCATCCAGCACATGATCACCGGGGCCACCCGGTAGCCGCCAGGGATCGGTGCGTCACCTACTACGCATGAACACCAAGCAGTGATCGTGACCTCAAGGCCGAACAACCCGAGGCGGCCGTTGTTTAGAGGGCGTCTGAAAAGCCGGTCAGCGAGCTGGTCTTGCGAGGCGTCGCACAAGGAGCATGGCCATGGTGAGGTAGATGACGTTCTCCGAACACACACGCAGGTACTCGTAGTCCTTTGACAGACGGCGGCACCGTCCCAGCCAAGCGATCGTCCGTTCTACCACCCAACGTCGCGGGACCACCGCGAAGAGAGGCACGTCCGGAGGCGGTGTCCCTGCCTTCGCCCAGGTCGAGCGGAATCCTCCGTCGCGGCGCTGCACGACCTGCACGGTGATGCCGGTGACTTCCCTGGCCCAGGCATGGAAGTCGGAGCCGCGGTACCCCTGGTCCGCCCACACGTACCGAAGGCGCGGGAAGGCATCGGCAGCCTGGGAGAACAGCACCGCGGCGCCGTCGCGATCGCCGACGCTCGCCGGGCTCACGCAGGCCACCAGGACGGTGCCGCGGGTATCGACGAGCAAATGCCGCTTGATGCCGCTGACCTTCTTGCCGCCGTCGTACCCGTGCAGGCCACCGCGTTCGCTGGCCCGCACGCTCTGACTGTCCACGATGGCCGCGCTGGGAGTGGGATCACGGCCGACCTTCACCCGCTCGCGCTCGCGCAGCGCCGTCAGCATCCGCTCCCACACGCCTTCTTGCTGCCAGAGCCGCCAGTAGTGGTAGACGGTCTGCCACGGCGGCAGATCATGCGGCAGCAATCGCCAAGCGCAGCCGGCTCGCAGCCAGTACACCAGCGCGTTGAGAATCTCCCGCCGTGCGTGTTTCGCTGGTCGTCCACCGGGCTTGACCGCCGGGACCAGCGGACGAAGGATCTCCCACTCCGAATCGGACAGATCAGTCGAATAACGGGTACGCAACCCACACACCCCAGCCCCCGAAAGTGCGCACCACCCCGCTACGAGGCAACCTGCCCGCTGACCGGCTTTTCAGACGCCCTCTAAGAAGTCATCTCATTTGGTGAGTCTGCGGTAGCAGATGAGGGTGCAGGCGATGCTGGTGAAGGCGAGGAAGTGGTCGGCTTTGCGTTCGTAGCGGCGATGGAGGCGGCGGCAGCCGGCGAGCCAGGCCATGGTGCGTTCGATGGTCCAGTGATGGCGGCCGAGCCGCCCGGAGGACTCGACTCCCTTGCGGGCGATGCGGTGGGTGATGCCTCGCTCGCGTAACCATCGCCGCAGGTGAGCGTAGTCGTAGCCCTTGTCCGCGTGAAGCTTGCCGGGCTTGCGCCGTCGTCGGCCACGGCGCGAGCGGATCGGCGGGATGCCCTTCACGAGAGGGATCAGGGCCTGGCTGTCGTGCAGGTGCGCCGCCGAGATGCCGACGGAGATGGGCAGACCCGACCGTTCCGTGACCAGGTGGATCTTCGAGCCGTACTTACCCCGGTCGACAGGATTCGGACCCGTCAGGTCCCCCTTTTCATAGCACGCATGTTCACCGAGTCGATCGCGCACCGCGACCAGTCCAGCTCTCCGCGGGCACCGAGCTCGTCGAGGACCAGGCGGTGGAGTTTGGCCCACACCCTGGCCTTCGACCACTCCGAGAACCGCCGGTGGGCCGTCGCCCCGGACGGGCCGAACGACGCGGAAGGAAGCTGCTGCCAGGTACAACCCGACGTGGCCACGAACACGATCGCGGCCAGCACCTCCCGGTCGCCGTACCGACGCCGGCCACCACCCTGCGGCCGCGATGGCGCCTCCGGTACCACCCGCTGGAACAACTCCCACAACTCATCCGGCACCAGCCGCTCAACGATCCCCACCACGACCAACAGACTACCGAGCCAGCCAAATGAGATGACTTCTAAGACCGTGTCCTACATGGTCAGTTTGAGGAGCCGTTTGTAGCAGCAGAGTGCGGCTGCGAGGCCGAGAAAGGCCAGGTAGTTGCGGAGATGGCGTTCGTATCGATGGTTGAGCCGGTGATAGCCGGTCAGCCAGGACATGGTCCGTTCGATCACCCACCGGCGGCGTCCGAGGCGTTCGGAGGACTCGATGCCTTTGCGCGCGATGCGGACGCCGATGCGTTTGCCCCATAGCCATTTCCGCAGTTCAGGGATGTCGTAGGCCTTGTCGGCGTGCAGGCGTTGAGGCTTGGAATCGGCCGCGTGGAGTTCGTGTCCCATGTGGAAATGAGACAGCATCGGCTTCAGAGCCTGGCTGTCGTGGGTGTTGGCCGCGGAGAGTCCGACGCGTAGGGGCAGGCCGGCCGCGTCGGACAGGACATGCATCTTGGAACCCGGCTTGCCTCGGTCCACGGGGCTCGGACCTGCAAGTTCGCCCCTTTTTTAGCGCGGACATGAGCGGAGTTGAGGACCGCCCGGGACAGGTCGACCAGACCGTGGCCGTCCAGGAGCTCGAGCACCTTCTGGTGCAGCCGGCCCCAGACCCCGGCGCGGGACCAGATCAGGAACCGGCGGTGCACGGTCGACTTCGACGCCCCGAAGCACGGTGGCAGGGCCCGCCATGCGCATCCGCTGACGAGCACGTAGATGATCGCGGCGAACACCGCCTCATCATCGATGTTCGCAACCCCGCCGCCTTGCGGTCGCACGCGAGCGGGCGGGATCAGCGGCTCCGCGATCTCCCACAATCCGTCCGGAACGATCCATCCCCACCGTCCACTCCCCATGACCAGCACAACGGATAACCAGCCATATAGGACACGGTCTTAGAAGGGTGGTCGAACGTGCCGGGAGCCCTGTTCTGCCGGGGCTGACCTGCGGATACGCGCCTGGCGGGCAAATCGGCCCTGGAGGGGGCAATGGAGGGGCCCGTGGAGGGGGCCTGCGGGGGGACCTGGTCGACGCCGCCGGCGGGCGCCTGGTCGTCGGCGTCGTGCGGTTCGCGGGCGAGGTCGGGCGTGAAGTCAGCGGGCACGGTTTCCTCGATTCCTCCGGCCTGCCGGCCGGGTCGGCGGTCGTCCGGCCCGCACGCCGATGTGCGCACGAGCCGGAGCCACCGTGAGGAAGCACCCCTTGACCGCGGTCTAACGGCCACCGGAGACACGCGCCCGACTCCTCCTTGACCGCCCCTTGCAGCCCGAGTTTGTCCGTGACCGGAGTCACGCTCGGCTCCCTGTCCCCCGGCGGGCTGACAGCAAGGGCGAAACTCCGCCCGTACCGGGAGATGTGCTCTAGCGTGAGCGCTCCCGTCACCCGCTTGGCAGAGGAGTTGAAGGTGCCCGAGGCCTGGATCGGCCCGCGCCGCTACGCGACGAAGAAGGCCCGCCAAGAGGCCGTGCAAGGGATCCTGGGTCGCTACGGCCTCGGGCAGGTCGTCGACCAGGAGGACGATGACCTGCTGCTGCGGGACCTGCTGGACATGCACCCCGACGCGGCGGACAAGGTCGGCCCCGGGGTGGACTGCTTCCGAATCATCCCCACCCCGCGCGGTCATCACAAAGGCCCGGAGGCGGTCCTGGTCGACGGCAGCAAGGTCGCCTTCTCGTACCAGAAGTGCCTGGACGCACCCACGCACCGGCAGCGCGTGCTGGCCGCAATGCGTACCGAGATCCAACCGCAGGTCAACACCTACTACGAGTCCCGCAAGGCATCCCACACGCTCGTGTCCGACGAGAGCGGCCAGCCCCTGGCCCCCGATGACACGCACGTCTCCTACTTCCGCGGTCCGCGCTTCCACGACATCGCGATGGAGTTCGTCCAGGCCGCCGGCGGCTTCGATGCCGTCGACCTGACCGCAGAGACGGCGCGGGGCTTGGCCCTGTTCACCGACCGTGCCCTGGCGGAGCGCTGGCACGCCCACCACCAGGAGCACGCCGTGCTCGGGCTGCTGTCGGCCAAGGAGAACCTGCACCGCCCGCACGTGTAGCACGCCACACGCACCGGATGTCCGGGGCGGTGGCACGGGAGTGCGGACCAGCGCGCGCACGGTGCGTTGAGTTGCGTGCGATGTAACGCCCCCCACCCGGTGGAGCGCATCGAGTGGACTCCACCCGCACCCGGTGGCCCCCACTCTCCACTCGGTGCACCGGTGCGTCTGATGAACCGCACCGGTGCGCTCGATGGAACGCACCGCGCGCCGGATGCCGGGATGTCCTGCGCTCCCCCACCGGATGGAGCGCACCGAGTGGAGTCCACCCGATGCGCTCCACTGAGTGACTCTGTCGGGAATCTTGAAAAGTACAACTGGGTGATCTTGTCGGTGCGTCAGGCTCTGGGGCGAACGGTTGGTACAAGAGCCGGAGGAACCCGAGATGAGTGTCCGCCCCCGCCCCGGAGCCGAGATCCCCGAGCCGACCGCGCGGGTGGCTCGCGCGGCCAACCCCAAGGGCACCGCCGCGATGTGGGTCCGCGACCGCCTCGACGGCCTGTGGAGCGACGAGGACTTCATCGCCTGGTACCCCCGCGATGGACGCCCCGGGCTCTCGCCCGCGCAGCTGGCCACCGTCTGTGTACTGCAGTTTCTGCACAACCTGTCCGACCGACAGGCCGCCGAGGCTGTGCGCTGTCGTATCGATTTCAAGTACGCCCTGGTGCGCCACGAGGCGCCACTACCCCGAGCGGGGGTGAAAGGACCCCGCCGCTGGCCTGTCGCAGCAGGCTAGTGCAGCTGAGGGCAGCCTGACCACGGAGACGCGTGGGAGGGCGGCAAGCAGCCCTGACAAAGTCGGGACGCACTGGCACTGCCAGGCGGTGCGGGTCCGGCAAGCGAGACGAGAAGCCGTACGAGAGGAACGAGTGTTCGAAGCCCCGTAATACTTGAACCGGCTCCAATCTGGCGGATATGGGCCGGGACGCAGTGCACGCCACCGAACGTCTGGTGGCGACTCCGAAGCCGGTTAATGGTGCTGGTGAGGAGGCCATGCTGAAGGTCTGCGGCGTAGGCATGGCGAAGCTGCCGGGGCACAGCTGGGCGGCTCACTCGACGATCGGGTGGTGGTGAACGTGGGAAGCGGTCAGGTGTCGCCCTTCCCGTCCGGCAGCCAGCTGGGCGGAGGGCAGGTTCGTCGTCGGCTGACGACACCGGGCCGTGGCGGAGTCCTCGTAGTAGTCCGAGCGCGCGAGAGGCGCGTACATGGCGAAGGGGGACAGCAAGTCAGTGGTGGAAGGACTGGAAGGCCAGGAGGTTTTCGTCGGTGAATACCGACGAGCTGGAGTACGTCCTCACAAGGGCGGAACGCCGGGTACTGGAGATCCAGACCAAGCTGCACCATTGGGCCCGCGAGGATTCTCATCGCAGGTTCGATGACCTGTTCAACCTCGTCTCCGATCCTGCGTTTTTGCTGGTCGCGTGGGTTCGGGTGCGGGGCAACAAGGGGGCCCGCACGGCCGGAGTGGACGGCGAGACCGTCTACTACGTGGAGACTGTGCGGGGCGTCGAGGGCTTCCTCGACAGGCTGCGGGCTTCGATCAAGGACCGTAGTTTCTGCCCTCTCCCGGTCCGGGAACGGATGATCCCCAAGGCGGGCGGGAAGCTACGCCGTCTTGGGATCGCGACCGCGACCGACAGGGTGGTGCAGGCGTCCCTGAAGCTGGTGCTGGAGCCGATCTTCGAGGCGGAGTTCCTCCCGTGCTCCTACGGGTTCCGTCCGAACCACCGGGCCCATGACGCGGTGGCCGAGGTCCGCCACCTCACTTCCCACTCCTACGAGTGGATCGTGGAGGGCGATATCAAAGCCTGCTTCGACGAGATCTCACACACGGCCCTGATGGACCGGGTGCGTAATCGTGTCGGGGACAAACGCGTCTTGGCCCTGGTGAAGGCGTTCCTGAAGTCCGGAATCCTCGGTGAGGACCGCGTACTTCGGGAGAGCAACACCGGAACCCCGCAGGGGTCGATCCTCTCCCCGTTGCTCAGCAACGTGGCCCTCTCAGTCCTGGACGAGCACGTGGCCAGGGGCCCGGGAGGTCCAGCGAGCACCTTCAATGACCGGCAAAAGCGCCGACGTCGCGGACTGCCGAATTACCGGCTTATCCGCTACGCCGACGACTGGTGCCTGGTCGTGTCGGGCACCCGTGCCGACGCGGAGGCGCTCAAGGAAGAGATCGCCGGGGTCCTATCGACGATGGGCTTGCGTCTGTCGCCGGAGAAGACCCTGATCACCCATATCGACGAGGGCCTCGACTTTCTCGGCTGGCGCATCCAGCGTCACCGCAAGCGAGGCACCAACAAGCACTACGTCTACACCTACCCCGCCCGAAAGGCCCTCGCGGCCGTGACGGCGAAGGTCAAGACACAGTGCCGCAAGACAGGCACCGACCTGCCGTTCGACACCCTGCTCATCTGTCTCAACCGGATGCTGCGGGGCTGGTGCGCCTACTTCCGGCCGGGAGTGTCGAGCACAGCCTTCCAGTACCTGAGCTCGTATACCTGGGGCCGGGTCATCTGGTGGCTGCGGCGAAAGCACCCCCATATGAACTGGAAGGACCTCCGTCGTCGGTTCTGCGGCGGGGGTTGGTGGCCGGCCAGCGAGGAACGGGAACTGTTCAACCCGGCGAAGGTAGGCACCACTCGCTACCGATACCGGGGGTCAGTCATCCCCTCCCCATGGCCGATCACAGGATGAGACAAACCCTCAAGGAAACCGAGGGACTTGTGGAGCGCCCGTTGCGTTGAGAGGCGCACGGCGGGTGCGGGAAGCGGTCCGGAGAAACGGGCCGGTCGAAAGACCGGTACCGCGCTCCGGGCCGACTTCACGCCACGGAGCTGGACGATCCCGGCTTCCACCACAGCGTCCTGGGTGACTTCCGTGACCGGCTCGCCGAGGACGGCCGCGCCGACCGTCTGCTTGACCTCGCAGTGCAACGGCTGAAGGAAGCCGACTTGGTCAAGGCCCGCGGTCGGCAGCGCACCGACTCCACCCACGTCCTGTCGGCCGCCCGGGTGTTGACGCGGCTGGAACTGGTGAGCGAGGCGGTCCGCACCGTGCTGGAGGAGCTGGCCCGCACCGCGCCAGAGATCCTGGACGAGGTGGTGACGGCAGAGTGGGGCGAACGCTATGGGCGGCAGGTGCGCATGCACAGCCAGCCCAGAGGCCCTGTCGCTCGGCTCACCCAGGTCGGCGTCGATGGCCGGGCACTCCTCGAACGTGTCCGCGCCCGCTTCCCAGGTGCCATCCCGAGAACGGCGGAGGTCTTGCGTCAGATCTTGGTGCAGCATTTCCTCACCGACGCGCGCGGCAGGTTCAGGCCACGCACCGAGCGCGACGGGCGTCCGCCCTCCCGGATCCGCATCGAGTCGCCGTACGACATCGAGGCCCGCTGGGTGCGCCGCGGCCATACGCGCTGGACTGGCTACCCACGTGCACCTCACCGAGACCTGCGACGAGCAGCGCGTGAATGTGATCACGGACGTGGCCACGATGGTCTCCGCCGCCGACAGCCAGGCCCTGCCCGGCATCCATGCCCGGCTCAAGCGGCGCCGACTGCTGCCCGCCCAGCACCTGGTCGACGGCGGCTACACCTCCGTCGCCCTGCTGGATGCCTCCGCCCGCACCTACAAGATCGACCTTGTCGGGCCGCTCGGTGAAAGCAACTCCCGGCAGCGCAATGCCGAAGACGGGTTCGCCCGGGAGAACTTCATCATCGACTTCGAGCGCCGCGAGGTCACCTGCCCCAACGGCAAGGTCAGCGGCAACTGGAACGAGCTTCCGTCCATGGCCCCCTTCACGGTGGTGCGGTTCGACAAGCGCCAGTGCGGCCCGTGTCCCGAGCGGACCTCGTGCACCAGCGGCACAGCCCGGACAGTGAACTTCCTCTCCCGCCACCTGCACGAACTCCAGGCCCGCCATCGCGCCGACCAGCAGGACCCCGCCTGGCGCAGGCTCTACGCCCTCCGCTCCGGCACCGAGGGCACCGTCGAGGAGTTCGCCGGCGGCCACCGGGCGCGGCACTGCCGCTACCGCGGCCGGACCAAGACTCAATACCGGGAAGTTTAGGTTCGCCATCGTCGTGTTCGGTCGGTGGCTGTCGTGATGGTGAGGGTGATCTCCGCGTTGGGGATCGGGCTGTTCTTCCTGCTCGGGCTGTAGGCGAAGGTCGAGATCGGGCGTTTGACGCGGCGGGGCTGGATCCGGGTTGGGCGGTGCTGCGGGGCCAGCTCCCGGGGGTTCAGGATGGCGTGATGGATCACGGGGGTCGGCCGGCGCCCCTGGCGCCTCATCGTTCCAGTTGCGGTGATCACTGTGTTGCGGGCAGTCCGGATGGTGACGGCCAGAGAGATCCGGGAGGGAGCGATCCTGGCTTGCAGGGCAGCGTCGACAACGATCTGCCGCGCGGCCTGATAGACAACGAGCAGACCGAACAGCTCCTGCTGTGCGTCATCGGTGTGGTGCGAGCGCAGCACGCGGTCCGACCCGCGCAGCGTGACCTTCAGTCCGAAGTACGCGGTCTCTGCCTGCCACCTGCGGTGATAGAGCTCGGCGAGTTCGGCCGCCGGGTAGCGCTGGTGGTCCAGCAGTGTGGTGAACAGCCGCAGGCTCGTGGCCGTCGTTGTGCTGTCAGCGGTGCGGACCGTCACCGTGGCCTCGATCACGCGGATGGCCACGCCGGAGATCTGCGGCGCGATCGTGCGCCGGTGACGGGTCCACCGGCGCAGACGATCGCGCTCGTTGATCCCTGTGGACATCGACAGGTAGGTGCCTTCGGGAAGAGCGTGCAGTACCGGTGGCTGCAGGTCGGCACTCATCCGCCACAACAGTTGCGCTCCGGTGGCCGCGGCCGACCGGGCCAGCGCGAAACCCTTGCTGCCGCGGTCGGCCAGCAGCAGCATTCCTGGTTTCAGTGTCCGGCAGAGCACCGTGCACTGGGACTCCTCGGACTGGGTCCACGGCCCCAGCACCGCGTCGACCAACGCCCGGGTCCCGCATTCGACCAGTGCGGACAGCCTGATCATGGGGAATCCGCAGACCCCGTTGCGGCCGGCGGCCCGGCCGCAATACGACCGGTTGGCCTCACTGTCCGCGACAAGGACGCCGGTGCTGTCCCAGGCCACCGTCCGCAGCCCCTTCCACCACGATCCGGCCGCGTCCTTGGCCGCTACCGCCCCCTTCACCTGGTCGAACAGCACGGACAGCGGGGCCGAGCCGAGCCGGCGTCGAGCCTGACGCAGGGCCGCTGCGGACGGGTCCACGTCCGGCATGCCCGGCGCGGCGACCAGCGCGGCCCACACACCCCGATACCCGCACTCGCCGAACAGAGCCATGGCCAGCACGAAATACACGACCACCCGCGACGGCAGCTTCCGCACACGCGACTGCACCCGCCCGGTCTGTGCCAGCACGGCGTCCACCAGCGACGGCGTGACGATTTGCGTCAACTCCCCCAAGTGCCCGGCCGCAAAAGCCTTTCCACCAGCATCGTCGGGTGCGGGCATGCCAGAATGAATCAACGGGGCTCCTCGTAGTAACGGTGTCTTGGTCGACTTCCGTCCTACTCGGAGCCCCGCCCTTCTACATCAACTTCCCCGAACCGCTTGACAGCAGCCCCTGACTGCAAACTTCCCGGTATTGGACCAAGACTCACGTCCAGCACGTCCTGACCGCGATCGCGATCAACGTCGAACGCCTCAGCCAGCAGGAACCCGCCGACTCCTCGTACCGACCCCGACCACCCACCGCGTTCCAGCAGTACCTCAAGGCCCACGATCTGCCCCGACCACTGTGGTGGCGCCAAGGCAAGTGATCATGGCGTCCAAGATTCCCGACAGAGTCGCTCAATGCCGATGTTCATGTATGGGCCGTCATCGGATCGGAGTGCTGGTGGAAGATTCGCCACTGACCATGTTCTTGCCGAAATGCAAGGGTGAGCCGCCGGTGCTGGGATTGCGGCTCGTTCGGGGCGTCCTGGTTGATGATGGTCTCTTCCCTTACGAGCACGGCCAGGTCACCGGACACGGTGGCTAGGACGTCGCGGCAGGTGAAGGAGCCCTTCCAGGTGGCGAAGTGGTCGGCTGCCCACTCGATGCGCTGGGAGACGTCGGCCCAGCCGGTGATGATGCCGCCGTAGGCTCCCATGAGGCAGACGTCGTCTCTGCGGGACCACAGGGATCGGTAGGCCGTGCCGTCTCCGCGGACAAAGTCGTGGACGGCCGATTCCAAGGATTGCAGGGTGGCGTCCCATGCGTCAGACATCGGTGCCTCCCGGTGCGGTGGCGACATGGTGGGTCTGTTGCAGTTGGGTGGCGGAAAACAGGGTGAGTGCGGTGACGGTCGGGTGGCGCCACAGGACGGAGGCGGAGAGGGCCAGTCCGGTTATGGCGTTGAGGTTGTTGCGGATTGCCAGGCTCATGACCGAGTCGACGCCATAGTCGGGCAGTGGCCGTTCGTCGTCGAGGTCATCGTCTGGGATGCCGGTCACCTTCCTGATTACCTGGCGGACCGTTCCGCGCAGGCTGCTGCGCAACTGGGTGGGGTCCATGTGGGCGTATGGGGTAGAGCCGACGGTACTGGTGGTGGGTGCCGTGTTCGGGTAAGTGAGTCCTTGGAGTAGGGGGGAGACGGTGGCACCGGAGGGCAGTGGCCGCAGCGGCATCACTACCTGATAAGGGCTCATACGACGGGCAGCATAGCCCCAGGCCATGAAGGCTTGGTGGGGCGAGATCGTACCTACGGAACGGGAGCGGAGTTCGGCTTCGACTGCTGGGTTGTCACCCATCCCCAGCGACCTCCAGGACGTCCAGGCCAGGCTGAGGGTGTCGTCGCTGAAGCGGGCACGCAGGTGCGCCAGAGCATCCAGGCAGGCGTTGGCGGCACCGTAGGCGCTCTGGCCCGGAATGCCGAGCAGATGCCCACACGAGGAGAACAGCGCGAAGAAGTCGACACTGCCGGGCGGGAACAGCTCGTGCAGCACCATCGCGCCGCCGACCTTCGCTTTCAGGGTGCTCTGAAAAGCGTCGAGGGTTGTTGCGCGCAGCAGTTGTCCGTCCGCGAACCCCGCAGCGTGCACGATACCTCGGATCGGGGGCAGGCCGGTGTGCGCGGTGTCGAGCAGCGCGGAGCATTGTGCGGCGTCGGTGATGTCGAGGGCTGGGGTGTGCACGGTCGCGCCGAGTTCTTCGAGGCGCCGCACCGTCTGGATCTTCTCCTGCATGGCCTCGGTGACGGGAATGTCCCACTGGTGACGGGGCGGCAGCCCGGTACGGGAGGCGAGGATGAGGCGCCGCGCTCCGCGGTCGGCGAGCCACAGGGCCACTTCACGGCCGAGTGCGCCCAGGCCGCCGGTGATGAGGTAGGTGCCGTCGGGGCGGCAGCCAAGTTCGGGTCGGGTGGCTGAGGTGGATGCTGGTGCCAGGCGAGGGCGCAGGATCTGTGCCCCGTCCAGGCTGATCAGAGGTTCGGGCAGGATACGGCAGCCGAGCAGGTGCAGGAGGGTGGTTGCTTGCTGTTCAGGCTGGCGAAGGTCGAGGTCGATCAGGCCCGCCCATAGGTCGGGTTCTTCTTCGGCGGCTACGCGTGCCATGCCCCACAAGGCCGCCTGCCCCACTGAGTTGGTTGCTTCCGCTGTACGGACACCGCAGGTCATGGCCCAGATGCGGGGCCGGTGGTCGGCCGGCCAGGACGCCACGGCTTGCACCGTGCGTGCCATGAGTTCCGAGGCCCGGCAGGCCAGCGTGAGGGGATCCGTCGTGGTGTCTGTCGGTGGCGCTACGACCACGGCTGGGTGCTGGTGCCGGCACACGGGCTTACGGAGGGCGGTGGGTGAGGTGACGTAGTGCCGCTGCACCCCAAAGGCATCGAATGCGTCAAGAGCACGCCGGACGCTTTGGTTGCTGCCCACCATCGTGACGCAGGTCGGTGGTCGCTCCGCCGGGCTCGGCGTGTCCGTGGCTTGCCACTGCAGGGCGTGCACCATGTGTGGGATCTCGGCGCTGTCCTCGGGCTCCACCGGGTCGCAGCGCAGCCCATCGATCCACCCCACCACCTGACCTTCGGGTGTGCTGACAAGGATGTCGACGGTGGGGCGTCTGTCGCCCCTGCGCAAGGTGAGGATCACTCGCTGGGATGGCTGGCTCGTCAACCGGATGTGCCGGGCGCGTGAGGGCATGCGCAGCCGGGCGTCGTCGGCGTGCAGCATGATGGCGAGGGTGAGTGCCGCGTCCAGCACCTCAGCACGGTGGGGCACAGCCTGCGCCGGACACAGGGTGACCTGGGCTTGGACCTCCTGCTCGGACTGGTGCAGCTGCTCCACCTTCCAGGCGAACGCCATCCCGTCCACTCCGCGGTCACGCAGCAGCTGCTGCACCGTGTCGACGGGGACAGGGTGTCCTGGGGTCTCTTGGGCGAGATGCACGGTGCGCGCCTGGTACGCGATACCGGCCGTGGTGTGTGTGAGCCAGCCCTCGAGAGCAGCGGGGGACGGCGCAGGCAGCCGCGAGCTCAGGCTCAGGGTTGTCGATGTCGCGTTGACTTGCACTTCACGTGCTGGATTCAGCGCGAGCGGAACGCGGAAGTCCACCGAGTGGAGGCCGATGACTCCGCTGCCGGTGGCTTCCTCTGCGGCACAGAGCAAGGTGTGCGCGAGCACTGCGGCCGGCACAATCTCAGTCCCGTGGATCTGGTGCTGCTGCGGGTATGGCTTCGTGGCTTCATCGAGGTAGGTGCGCCATACAGTCGTGCCAGCCACTATATCCTTGCCGCCCAACAGGCAATGGTTCGCCACGTCGTGCAGCCGCGCTGACGCGGCTGTGGGCGGCGGGATAAGGCGCCAGAAGGGCCGGTGGCGCCAGGCGCGGGGCGGCAAGCTGATGAGCTTGCCCAGATGCGCGAGACGCTCGGTCTGCAGCGGGACCTGCGCGCAGTACAGCGCGGCCACTGCGGAGATGACCTGCGCCTGTTCAGGCTGGTTGCGACGCAGCGTCGGCTGGACAAGAACATTCTGGGTGCCTAGCGACTCCAGAGTCTGTGCGATCGAGTGGCTGACCACGGGGTGCGGTGCGACCTCGAGGAAAACCGTGTATCCGTCGTCCGCCGCGGCTTGCACCGCCGAGGCTAGTCGCACGGGGTTGCGCAGGTTGTCGGCCCAGTAGTCGCCGTCCAAGTGGTGGCGGCCCTGTGGCTCTCGTGCCGTGCTGTACAGAGGTGTGTGCGGGAGGGTCGGAGAGAGGTCGTCCAGCCCCGCGCCTAGCTCGCGGGCCGATGCTTCCATGGCCGCACTGTGGAAGGGGGTGTCGCTCGCGACGGCCCGCACAGCATGCCCCTCGGCCCGCCATCGGCCCGCAGCAGCGGTCACCTCCTTCAGGCTGCCGGAGACCACCGTCGAGTCGGGTGAAGCCTCAATGGCCGCGTCAATACCGCACTTACTCTGCAACGATTGCTGAACCTTAGCGAAAGGAAGATCGACCATGGCCATGGCGCCTGTGCCGCCATGGGGACTGATCAGTTTCGACCGACGGCAGATCAGCCGCGCGCCCTCTTCCAGAGTGAGCGCTCCCGCAGTTACCGCTGCGGCGATCTCACCGACAGAATGCCCGACGACGGCTGCGGGACGGGCGCCGTAATCACGCAAAGTGGCCGCGAGCCCGACCTGTACCGCAAAGATCAGAGCCTGAATGTGCCCCACATCGGTCGGGTCGTGACGGTTATTCAGTGATTCAAGGACGCTGTATCCAGCCTCAGCCTTGTAGATAGGATTCAATTGCTGAATCGTCTTAGCGAACGCAGGCTCCTGGCGCAGCAGTTCTGCACCCATACCCGTCCATTGGGAGCCGTGCCCGGAAAACACCCAGACTGCGCCCCGGTCAGCGTGCGGCAGACACCGCCCCTCGGCCGATTCGGCGCCCACCTGCTGCTGCGCAATGCCGCGCAGGCCGATGATCAGTTCGCTGCGGGTTTCCGCGCCCACCGCCGCACGGCAGGGTAGATGAGCCCTGCCGCGCATCAGCGTGTGTGCGACATCATCCAGATTCACGTCATCGGCTTGCTCGAGCCAGTCGGCCAAGGACTGGCAGGTGGCACGCACGCCCTCTGGGTCCCGACCGGAGACGGCAAAGAACTGCTTAGTAAGTTCGTTGCGGCTGGGGGAAACAGCCAGGTGTGTGGGGTCGGCTTCGGGAGCTTCCTCGAGTACCAGGTGTGCGATCGTTCCACCGTATCCGAAGCCGGATACAGCAGCCCGCCGCGGAGCCATAGAAGGCCGTGGCCAGGACATCAATTCAGTGGGTAAGCGCAGGCCGTTGCGGCCCCAGGGGATGGCGGGATTCGGTGCCATCGGGCCGCGGACGGGAACCCTGACACGATGCTGCAGAGAAAGCACCGCAGCAATGACACTCACCACCCCCGCACCCGCCTCTAAATGCCCCACATGCGACTTGACCGCACCGATGAGGCACGGCTCCTCGGAGGGGCGTCCGGCACCGAGCACATCAGCAAGCGCTCGAGCCTCGACCGGATCACCGGCACGGGTTCCCGTACCGTGTGCCTCGACATAGCCAATGGATAGAGGATCGATGCCGCTGTCAGCATAGACCCGCTGCAGTAACGCCGCTTGAGCCTCGCCGCTCGGCTCCATAATTCCGTTGGTCCGCCCGTCCTGCGCAACTGCGCCAGCACAGATCACCGCCAGCACACGGTCCCCGTCCCGCTGCGCATCACTCAGCCGCTTGAGGACCAGCACTGCGGCGCCCTCTCCCCGGCCATACCCGTTCGCATTCTCATCAAAGGGGCGCGAACGGCCATCAGGGGACAGCGCACCGGCCATCTGCAACGTCAGAGTGGGACCCGGTGCGGTGGCAACATTGACGCCACCGACTAACATCGCCTCCGCCTCCCCGGCCTTCAGCGCCTGACAGGCCATATGGACAGCGACCAACGACGCCGAGCAGGCCGTGTCAATGGCCAATGACGGGCCCCGCAGATCCAGCGCGTACGAGACCCGGTTCGCCGCCGCACATGCTGCAGCACCGATACCGTTCCACGGCTCCATCCCCGGTAGATCCTCCAGCAGAAGCCGCCCGTAGTCGCTCGGCCCGATACCGACGTACACCCCTACCCCGCGCCCGGCCAGCTGCTCCGGTGGGATACCGGCGTCCTCCAGCGCCTCCCAGGCGGTCTCCAACAACAACCGATGCTGCGGATCCATGCTCTCGGCCTCGCGGGGGGAGACACCAAAGAACGATGCGTCAAACCCCGCAACATCGTCCAAGAACGCTCCTCGCCGCCAGGTACGGGCGACCCCGGCAGAGTGGGCCGGACTCGCTGCGGCATATGGCGCGAACCTGCCCTCAGGCACAAGCCCCACCACGTCCCTGCCTGTGCTCATGACCTGCCACAGGTCATCCGCCGACCGAACACCACCCGCCAACCGCAGGCCCATCCCTACGATGGCAACAGACTCGCCCCTGCCTGCCAACCCATCCTTGACCTCAGCCATCGGTCCTCCCCTTTCATTGGGCTTATTTCCTTTGGAAGGGCGAGCCGCTCAGGACGAACCCTTGCAGGCATGGTCAGAGCGCGGCCGGCCCGGTGTGGTGTGCGGACTCGGCTTTGGACTTTCGTGCCGTATTTCTCACGTTGTCGCAAGGCAGCAGACGCGTATATAGCCCCTCCGGGGGGGGCGCACACCCCCCCCGGAGGGCGCACACCCCGCCCGCCTGTTCACACCCGAGCGTCTGTTCACTTGAGGTTTCCCCGAGATGCGAAACATGTTGACTGCGGGTCAGATGGTTCTCATGAGAGGAACATCGACCATGGCTGCTCCCAGGAAGTACTCCAAGGCCACGGAGTTACTGACTTCGGCCTGTCAAGGTGGGGCTGGTGTGTCGAGGGTCAGGCCGGTGCCGGCTATGAAGCCGTCGAGAGTGTGGGGTCGGTACTGGAGGCGTTTAACCTCGAACTTTCATGACGGTCCTCCAGTGGTCGGGTGGCCCGAGGGAGTCTCACCCCCGGGATCCCACAGAGTGAAGTAGGCCGCCGACGAGGTGCCCATGGTGTGGGTCCTTTTCCGACGGCCCCTTCCCGAACCGGACAGGCCAGTTTCCCGGCATCCGGCTCTCCAGTGATCATTTCCGTGGTGGTGCGGTGCCTCGTCCGGCATGGGTGTCCTCGTGGCAGCGGCGGCAGATCACCAGGGTCTTGCGCCGTCGCATTGCCATCAGGTGCATCCATGCGGGCCGGCCGGCACAAGGACCCAGACCGCGAACCCCGACCTCGTCGCCGGGCGACCTACACCCGCCCGCACGGAGTCCGGCACCTGTTCGCCGCCTATGACCTCACCAAGAACCAGCTCTACGGGCACATCAAGAAGACCAAGAACAGGTCGAAGTTCCTCGAGTTCTGCCGCTACCTGCGCTCCCTGCACCCACTGGACATGCGCATCACAATCGTCTGCGACAACTACTCACCGCACCTGACGACAAAGCGCTGCCAGCGGGTCGCGACGTGGGCGGCGGCGAACAACGTGGAGATCGCCTACACACCGACCAACAGCTCCTGGCTCAACCGGATCGAGGCCCAGTTCACCGCCCTGCGCTACTTCGCACTCGGCGGCACCGACCACGCCAGCCACAAAGACCAGGGCAGCATGATCCGCCGCTACATCATCTGCGGAACAAGCACACCGCTGTCGGCGTACACCACAATGTGCGCAGGCGGGTACAGCCGAACGGGCTCTGTCGCTGATCTTGTGACGCAAGGCCCGCTTGATCGTTTCGGATGAGTGTGCGGTTCAGGGGGTTTGCAGAAGGTCTTGCCGCATCTGGCGGACGTGGTGATCGAGTCGGTGCACCAAAGCATGGACATGGTCGTGTTGCGTACGCGTTCTCGTACGCGCTCGGCGCGATGTCCGCAGTGTGGGCGGCGGTCAGTCCGAATACACGGCCGGTACGGACGGCGTCTTGGAGACGCCCCGTTGGGCGGGGTGCCGGTCGTGATCGTGTTGCTGATCCGGCGATTCAAGTGCCTGACGGCTGACTGTCCGGCAGTCACCTTTGCCGAGCAGATCCCCGGCCTGACCCGCCCGCATGCCCGGTACACGCCGGTGCTGCGGGACCTGCTGGCCCGCGTCGCCCAAGCACTGGCTGGCCGTCCCGGAGCACGGCTCGCCCGCAGACTCGGCATGACCGCGGCCAAGGACACCCTGCTGAGGCTGTTGCGGACCGCCGCGCTGGACGAGTCAGGTCCAGTGCGGGTCCTTGGCGTTGATGAGTTCGCATTGCTCAAGGGGCATACCTACGCCACCCTGTTGGTCGATCTCGAAGCCCGTCGGCCGATCGATGTGCTGCCCGGGCGTGAGGCCGAGCCGGTGGTTCGGTGGCTGGCCGGTCACCCGGAAGTGGAGATCGTCTGCAGAGACCGGGCCTCTGCCTACGCCGAGGCCGCCAAGCAGGCCGCCCCTCAGGCAGTCCAGGTCGCTGATGCCTGGCACCTGTGGAACAACTTGGCGAAGGCCGTGGAGAAGACCGTCACCAGCCACTACGGCTGCATTCCTTCCGCTCACGCCGCAGTGCATCAGTCAGTGAAACCGCAGCCGCCGTCGGAGCCGGACGGAATGCTCGATGTCCGCGGTCGGCCGCGCCGCATCGTCGCCACCATCCGCGAACGCCACGGCGCGGTTCACGGACTCCTCGCCCAGGGCCGTTCCCTTCGCGGCATCAGCCGCGACCTGGACCTGGACTACTACGCCGTCCGCCGCTATGCACGAACAGCAAACGTAGAGGAGCTGCTGGTCAAGGTCACCCAGCGCCGGACCCTGCTGGACGACTACAAGCCATACATCTACCAGCGTTTCGTCCAGGGATGCCGCAACGCGAGCCAACTCTTCCGGGAAGTGCGCGATCAGGGCTTCCCCGGTGACAGGAGCGTGGTCAACTCCTATGTCCGCCTGCTGAAGCAGGGCACCATCACCGCATCTCCACCCCCAGCGCTGCCAAAACCCAGGCGGGCCCTGCGCTGGATCACGACCCGCCCCGAGCATCTGCGGCCCGAAGGCGTCCTGGGCCTGAAGGAGATCCGGGCAGCCTGCCCCGAACTCGACGCGACCGTCGAGCATGTCCGAGCCTTCGGATCGCTGATGCGCGAACACCGTGGCGAAGACCTCAACGAACGGATCGAGCAGGTCAGACGACACGATCTGCCAGCTCTGCGGCAGTTCGCCGACGGACTCAAGCTCAGCTTGACGTTTATCCAGCTCTGCTGCTTGTGAGGGTTGCCGTGAGGTCCGGTTGGCCCTGTTTTCCGACGGTGCGTTCGCGTGCACGGTGCTTGTTCTTCATGC
>NZ_BAAAUD010000115.1:0-46834 GCF_039533765.1 Streptomyces enissocaesilis
GAAAACGGGCAGCTTCGTCCTGTTCACGGACGGCAGCGATCAACGATTCCATGGGCCGCACCTTACGGCTCACAGGGTTGACAAGAATCATTGGGAATCAGTCACCGCCGAGCGCGACCGCCAGGGCGACGTCCAGGAGGACCATGCCGGGATCGTGCATGGCCCGGGGTTTCCGCCACGGGGCCAGAGTTGCGGACAGCGCCGCATTCACACCGGTCTTGCGGACCGTCTCGACCAGCAGTACCGCACCAGCTTGCGAACCACTCCGCGATCGCCCCCTCGACGCGGATACGCGGGTAGGGCCCGATACGCTTCTCCATCCGGAAAGCGCCTCCGACGGTGGCGGGGAATAAGGATCTCAGCAATCCTTGTTCTCGCCGGCCAGAGGAAATTTCTGTTTTCTCGGCCATCGGCCGGACAGCCCGCCCCGTGTAAGCGCGAGGCTGATCGACCCGATCGGCCGTCAGTTCTTCTTCAGTTCCTCGGCGAGCATCACGATGATGCCGCTGGGACCGCGGACGTACGTGAGCTTGTAGACGTCCTCATAGGTCGCCACCCCGCGAAGCGGGCGGCATCCGTGCTTTGCGGCTGCCTCAAGGGCTTTGTCGATGTCGTCGACCGAGAAGGCGACGCGATGCATGCCGATCTCGTTGGGACGAGTGGGCTTCGACTCGATCGCTTCGGGGTGGATGTACTCGAAGAGCTCAAGGCGGCCGTGACCGTCTGGCGTCTGGAGCATCGCGATGTTGGCGTGATTGCCGTCAAGGCCGACGGCAGTGTCGGTCCACTCACCACTGACCGTGTCACGGCCGACGACCGTGAGGCCGAGGTCGGTGAAAAAGGAGATCGTTGCTTCGAGGTCGCGAACGGCGATGCCGATGTTCTCAAGTTTGATGGCCATGATTTGCATGTTATCGAGCCGGGACGATCGGGTGCTTCCGGCAAAGGCGCGGCCGAGTACGAGGGCGCCGTCAAGGTCGACCGCGGCCTGTCCATCGGCGTTTGTCGACCGCGGCCTGTCCATCGGCGTTTGGAGCGTGCCTGTCCGGCGGCAGGGACGTCGGTCAGAGGGGGACTGCGCGGCGAGCAGCCCCGTGCGCGCGGGCGGGTGTCTGTACCGCGCCGGGTGCGCCCGCGGCGACGACGCGGGCGCCGAGTCGTCAGGCGGGCTGGACCGTGATGGTGCAGAGGCGCTTGGTGGCCCGGGTCAGGGCTACGTACAAGTCCCTTTCCCCACCGGGGCGGGCCGTGATGACCTCCTCGGGGTTCAGGACGACGACCCCGTCGAATTCCAGGCCGCGTGCTTCGGACGCCGGCACGATGCGTGCGTGGTGGGCGATGCCCTGGGCCGTCAGCTCGCTCACCCTGGTGTCCGCGCAGATCACTCCCAGAAGCTCGCCCGGGTGCGCGGTGCTCTGGGCACGGAGTTCCTGAACGACGGCGGAGACCCACCCGTCCGGAGGTGTGGTCACGGTGCGAGGGCTCCCACCGCTTCGCAGTGACCGTGTGGGCTTCTGGTCCGGAGCGATCCGCGTGAGCAGGTCCCGGACGCTCTCCAGGATCTCCTGCGTGGTGCGGTAGCTGACGGTCAGGTTGTGCAGTTTGAACCGCGGTCCGACGTGGGGGCTCAGTGCTTCCTTCCAGTCGCGTGCTGTCGCGACCGGGCCTGCCTGGGCGAAGTCACCCACCAGTGTCATCGCCCTTGCCGGGCAGCGGCGGACGATCATCCGCCATTGCATGGCGGTCAGTTCCTGCGCCTCGTCGACGACGACGTGCCCGTACGTCTGCTCGGGGGGACCGTCGACCAGGCTCGCCGCCTCGTCCAGCAACGGCACATCGGCATCGGTCCACGGGGCGTCCGGACCGCGCAGCAGAAGGGACCGCTCCTGCGCGGTCAGGCGGGGCAGGTGCTCGGCGAGAGCGCCGGCGTTCGTCAGGAGCGCCTTCACGAGGTCACCGGGTACCAGCCGCGGCCACAACACCTCGACCGCTCGGTCGACGCCGGCGTCGTCGAGGAGATCGGCTCGGACGGCGTCCAGGTCCAGCGCGTGGACCGGACCCTCGTCGGCCGCACCTTCGGCACGACGCTGGGCGGCTCCCGTGAACCGGTCGAGGTTGATGCCCGTCATCCTTTCGGCATCGGCGTCGATCTGCTCCAGGAGGTCACCCATGTCTCGTTGCATCGCGTCGGTGACGGCGTCGACCAAGAGCTCCCTGAACACCTGGCGCGCGGGGTTGTGCCCCGGTGCGGCTGCCACGGCGGCGTCGCGTGCCGTGGCGACTTCCTCGCCGGACAGGTGAACCAGTTCCCGTCCGACCCGCACGGTGAAGTCACCGGCGGCGGCTTGGTGGATGCGCAGCAGGCCGGCCAAGGCGTCGGCGAGGTCGGAGCTGCCCTTGAGACGCGCCGTATCGAACGGGTCCACCGTGTCCGTGGACACTCCGGCCAGTTCCCGGCAGGTCGCCAGAACGACGTCGTTCTCTCCGAGCGAGGGAAGGACCTGGGAGATGTAGTCGAGGAACCGGGCGTTCGGGCCCACCACCAGCACACCCTCCTCCGCGGCGCGCGGGAACGCGTACAGGACGTAGGCCGCCCGGTGCAGGGCGACCACCGTCTTGCCGGTGCCGGGCCCGCCCTGCACCACGGTCACCCCGCGGTGGGCGGAGCGGACGATCTCGTCCTGCTCGGCCTGCAGCGTCGCGACGGCCGCGTGCATCCTGCCCGTACGCCGTGCCGACAGAGCCTCGGTCAACGGGCCGTCCCCCACGACGTCCTCGTCGGTCGGGGCGGTCCCGTCCAGCAGTTCGTCGCTCACCGAGATGACCGTGCGCTCCTCGAGGCGCAGGTGCCGGCGCCGTCGCAGGTCCATCGGGTGGACCGGTGTCGCCTCGTAGAAGGGCCGCGCCGCGTTCGCGCGCCAGTCCACGAGCAGAGGCAGGTCATCCTCCTCCGTATGCAGTCCGATCCGCCCGATCCGCAGGGCCGTGCCATCCGTCCAGTCGATGCGCCCGAAGACCAGCCCCTTTTCGGCGCCCTCCAGCCGGCCGATTTCCTTGGCCAGGCGTTCGGCGGCGATTTCTCTCTCGTATGCCTCACCGGAGCTTTCCGCCGGGGTCTTCAGCACACTCGCTCGGTGTACCCGCGCCTCGGAAATCCGCTCGGTGAGCAACTCATACAAGGAGGACACATAATCCCGCTCCGATTCAACCGCACGCACAGCGGGGTCATTCATCTTCGACAACAGGGGGCTCCTTCGATTCGAGCCACACCATACGGCCAAAGCCCCCTGAAGATAAGTCTTGACTTACTTGGCAAGCCATGGCCCTAAGACTGAATCCATGACGGCTGACCGCATGGTGTGTCACGCATTCCGCCGTTCCGTATTAACTAATTGCGCTCCCGATACCCGCCTGCCTTATGGCGAGCCCGCCCTTGGAGGCCGGCGATGTTTTGCCGCGCTCGGGAAAAAAGGGGAAGATCCGGCGAGGCGACCGGCGCCATCGAGCTCACACTGCCAGGGGCATCCGGTCGCTTCGTCCGGCGCCCCGACCGAGGAGACGAGCACAGAACGGGTCAAGCTCTCGACCGGACCACCACTGCCCGCCCCGTGCCGACGGCCCCGTCTCAGGACCGCAGCACCACGCCGCCGTCGGTCGCGGCCGACCCAGAGAACGGATCGGTGAACTCTCACCCCGTTCACCGCCGCGGCGCCCGGCGGCAGGCCCGTCCGTGCCCGGACCATCCGACCCGGCCCCGCCCAACCTGGATCCACCGATCTTCGGCCTCCGCGTCTTTGATGTCGTCGAAGGTACGAATGACGACAGGCGCGGCGGGCGTCCGATGAACCCGGGCTTTCCGGGGCCCGGCGGCGGCGCCGATCCCATCAGATCCGATGACGGCTGACGACAGGGTTTGCTGACAGCTGGGGTCGAATGCGACCACCACAACGGGGAGCTGCATGGCCAGCCTGGTCTACAAGCGGGTGTCGGCCGACCAGCAGTCGACCGACCGCCAGAACCTGGTGCTGGACGAGGCCGGGATCGAGGCCCCGGTTCTCTTCGAGGAGCAGGCCGGCACCTCCAGCCGCCTTCACCCGCTGGAGCGGCCGAAGTTCGGCGAGCCGCTCGCGTACGCACGGCCGGGCGACGCTGTGCACATCTCCGAGATGTTCCGCCTGGTGCACGGCACCGGGCACATCCTCGACGTGTTCGACGTCCTGCACCGCGACCGCCTCGCCCTGCCGCATCCACGACGGCGCGTTCTCCGCGATGGACCTCACCGCCCGCCACCCGCATACCGGCGATCCGCTGTCCACCGTGAAATTCACGGTGCAGACCCTCGCCGCCACCGGCGAAGTCCAGCGCGAACTGACCTACGACGGGCTGCGGGCCGCCGAGGCGAGGGGCAACAAGGGCGGGCGCCGCCCCACCGTCCCAGCCACGAAGGCCGACGACGTGCGCACCGCGTACCCGGACGGTCGCTCCATCGCCGCCTCGCCCGCGGCCATGACGTCAGCCGCGGCGCCATCCGTACCGCCGTCGCCGACCTCCTGCCCGAGTACACGGCCCCCGCCCCGGGCGCCCCGCCCCGGAACCGGCGGTCGCCCTCGACATGCCGGACAAGGTCTGCCCGGATCCCGCGCACACGACAGCGCCGGCCCTCGCGGAGGCGGAAGCCAGCGCCATCGTTGCCGGTGCTACGGATTGACGCAGGTGATCGAGCCGACCGGCAGGTTGTTCCCGGTCGAGGTGGCGGTGAAGCCGAACGTCACGGTGCCGTCCGGTGGGATGGTGCGGTTGTGGTCGACGTTCTTGACCGTGGCCGTGCCGTCGGAGCCGGTGCTGAGGGTACCGTTCCAAACCTGGTTGATCTTGGTGCCGGCGCCCGGCTGCCAGCGCACGGCCCATCCGTCACGCGCGGTGGTGTTGTGGTTCATCACCTCGATGGAACCCTGGAAGCCGCCGTTCCAGTAGTTGGTCACCTTGTAGAGGGCCATGCACCCGTTGTGAGGGTCGGTCGGCGTCGGGGGCGGAGTGGGAGTCGGGGGCGGAGTGGGGGTCGGGGTCGGCGTGGGGGTCGGGGTCGGCGTGGGGGTGCTCCCCGAGCCGCGGATGCCGGTCACCTCGCCGTTGCCGCCGTCGAAGGCGATGTCGGAGCAGGAGAAGAAGTTCTCCTGACTGTCCGACCGCACCCACTGGATGAACATCATCGCGTCACCGGAGCGGCCCGAGGGCAGTTTCAGGTCCCAGTGGTAGTGACCGGACTCGCTGCCCACCGAACCGGACTGTGGCGGGTTGGTGACGGTCTGGATGAGCTCCAGGTCACCCCAGCCCAGCGACTTCGTGGGTGAGTAGCCGGGCTTGGAGATGTACACCCGGAAGTCGCCGGGGTGCGCCGCCCAGTTGCTGTGCTTGATCTTGATCGTCGCCCCGGAGGTGAGGTGCGTCCGGGGCCAGTCGGCGCGGGCTGCGTTGTAACCGGTGAAGTTGTACGGGGAGCGGTCGCCGGCGCTGCACAGCTTGCCGTCCGGGACGTAACCCGGGCCGCGCCCGCCCGCGTTGGAGTCGAGCACGGCGAACCAGTTGTACAGCGCGGTCGAACCGCTCTCCGCGAGCGCCGCCTTGCACGCCGGGTTCGTCGGGTCGAGCCCGCCGCTGCTGGTCTTGGCGTCCAGATAACAGAGGTAGGTCCGCGATCCGGGCGTCATCGTCACACCGTGCGCCTGCGCGCTGTTCTGGCCGATCAGGGCCAGACCGAGCCCGCTGAGCAGGGTGGCCAGCACCGCCAGTAAGGACAGTGATCGTCTCTTGCTTCGAGCCATGGTGTCTCCTGTTGTGGGTGGAGTTGTGTCTTTCTCCTCGGCAGTCGCCGGGCCGGTCAGGCGGGGTGTCCTACGCCGGGTCGCCGCCCGCGTAAACGGGGAGTTGTGGGGCGTCGGCACAGGAGGCGGCGGTACTGCGGCTGTAGTCGCCGGCCTCGTCGAAGGCGGAACAGCCGGGCTCGCTCGTCCTCAGCCGGGGGTCGCAGGTGTCCCTCCTGCCGGCCGGACTGCCGCTCTTGAACCCGATCTCGAGGTAGGCGTCCGTGCCCGCGACCGGGGTGCTCAGCGGCGCCACTCGCAGTGCGACGTTGGCGCAACCGACGACCGCGTGGTCGCACCAGGCGTTCACGGTGGGCGAGCCGCCGTCACGAGCGCGCACGGTGGAGCGGTACGCCGTCGAGGCGCTCAGCCCGGTGTCGGTCCTGTCGGGGTCGCCGCCGCCGTCGGTGGGCACGGCCGACTGGGCGTTGCGTAGGAGCATGGAGGGCTGGTCGTGTAACCAGTGCCCGGAGAGCGACGCGTCCGGCATCCCGGCGATCGGACCGTTGCCCGCCTTGGGCGCCGTTTTGGGCGCCGTGCAGTTCGGGTTGCGCATCGGGTCCGCATGCCTGCCCTCGTCGTTCGGGAGGCCCGTGGTCAGCAGCGCGCCGAACAGGGCGCGGACGGTGCGGAGGCGGTGCGGTGACGATCGCATGCGGGGCCTCTCTCCGAGGAAACCGGAGCCGGCAGGAGGGGAGGTTGGGCGGTTTTCGGGAGCGCTCCCATCGATAGAGAGGTGGGAGCGCTCCCACTTATCGGTTTCGATCGCGATTGTAGGAGTTCGTCATGTCTCTGACAACCCTGTGAACGCCAATCCGGCGGATGGAATTCGGAAGCGCAGGTCAGCGGGTGGGGTCTGGCTCACCCGGGCAAAGGGCAAGCACCGGATCTGGAATCTCACCCCTGCCGGGGCAGAAGGCTCTGGCCGACGGCAACGAGCTGCCGCCCCGCCCGAAGGCCGGCACCGGCGCGAAGACCGTGCGGAGCGGGTCCGGCCCGCACGGCGTCACGGACGCGAGCCCCGCCTACGGCAGTCGGCGCTCTCTGACCGACTGGCAGGTGGAGGTGGACCACGCCATCAAGGAGGCCGGCCTGAGCTTCAACACCGACGCAGTCCTCGCCCAGCCCACGGCGACCGGCGCGGAGCTCAGCGGTGATCCGCGGAGCTCCGTAGGTGCCGTCAGGCGTTCACGGAAAGGGAAGTCCAAGCCGTCGACCAGCTGCACCGCGCGAGGATCGTCCCACACGGTGTCCGGCCGGCCAGCCTCGCCGCCCGGTGGTACACCGCCCACAACGTCGTTTCCGCGGCATCCGTCGGCTCCGCTTCGATTCGCTCTCGCCCCCTCTGTTCCTCCGGCCCACACGCGCACCTGTCGCCCCGACACTCCCGCTCCCCCGTCGGCTACGGGCGGACCTGATCGATCCGGACGGCGCTGCGGGGCAGCGGGGCCCGGAGGAGGGCGTAACGCGGGGAGTACTGCGTCCACAGGATCCAGCCGGCGGTCCACTCGTCCAGAGCCTGGTGCCATTGGGACAGGCTGCCGTCAGCAAAGAACGCAGCACTGTCGGCACGGCCCCGTGCGCGCTCCCACTGGGCGATCCTGCCCCGCAGGAGCTGGTGACAGCACTCCACAGCCTCGGACAACGGACAGTCATACCTTGAGCAGCACCCGCAAGTTCCTCACCATCCCCTTCTCCGGCCAGGCGCACATCAACCTCCGCAGATGATGCCGCTGTTGCCGCACTTGTTACGGGTCAGGTTCAGCGGCAGCTGCCCGAGGTTGCCGCCCAGCACGCCGCTGCCGGCAACTGTGGAGCCCGAAGCCTGGGCACCACCGCCCAGGGTGGTGCAGGAGTTCCCGAAAGCAGAGTTGCCCGCGCCGATGATGCCGGCGTGCGCCGGTGCCGCCGACAGCGCCAGCGCACCCAGCGTCACGCTGATGAACACCGTCCGGCTCCGCGACGACCGAACCCGCATTGCTGCCGCCTGCGCGGCCGAAGCCGTGCCCAGCACCGCACCGGCCGCCCCGGCGGCAGCAGCCGTGACCAGCAGGCGCTTGCGCAGCCCGGTCGCGGACTGACTTCAGATACCCATGCATGTCTCCTCCTTCAACATGACACGCGCCCCCGGGCGCCGCCCCGGCCCTCCCAGCTCGGGGCGGCGCACTGATACTGCGGCCGGTCCGGTTGCCGCAGCGGGCCGCAGGCCGCCTCGTAGCGGGCCCCCCAGCTCTCTGTGAGGCCACGCCCGTGGCGGCGGCAAGCGGCAGCATCCGCCCCCGAGACGCATGACTCCGTCAGGGGGTGAGATCGAGCACGCGGACCGGCTCGCCTGCCCACCGGTCCGGTGCGGTGGTCGCGACGACCGCACCGTCGGGACGGTCCGCGGTGGGCTGCGCCGCGTACTGGCTGTGCGCCGTAGCCCAGGTCTCCTGCCGTGCAACGGCCAGGGCCGCAGCGAGATCCAGACCGAGGACAGTGATACCAGGCAGTGCGGCGAGATGCTCGGCCGTGCCGGGCCGGGCCCGGTCGGCCTCGACCAAGGCGCACGCCGGGGCGTACAGGAACCAGCCCGCCTCGGCATGGGCGCGGTGGATGAGCCGGGAGGCGAGAACGTTGCCCCGGCCGGCCGCGGTCATCGCGGTGTCGTCCAGGACGATGTGCATGGCGTCGCTCACCGGGCGGACACCTGGGCCAGGCGCCGGTCCAGTTCACTGTCCAGGTCCTGCTCCTCGGCAGTGGTCGGCGCGTAGCCGTTCCACTCCTTCAGGGCGGCTTTCGCCTTCTCGGCGCGCTCGGCCCGTTCGGCCGGGGTCAGCAGCGTCTCAGCGAGGCGGGCGAGATATGCGCGCAGCGAGAGGCCCTCGGCGGCAGCTACGGCGGCCAGCCGGTCCTTGGCTTCCTCGGGGATACGGACGTTGGCGTCGGACATGGTGGTACTCCTTCCCACCCCGAAAGGGTACGGGTACGTACCCGTACCCGTCGACCGGGCTCGAACCGTCGGTCGCGGACGGTTTTGGATCCACATGCCGAGGACCCCGGCCAGGACGATGCCGGTGCTGCAGCAGATGCCGCGCGGCAGGTGTGTGAGGGCGGTAAGCCGACGGCTGGTCGCCCATCGGTCCGAACCGGGGCCGCCGATCCACCGGTCGTGGCGGCTGTGGCGGGGATCGCCCTACCGGCCGGAAGTCGGCTGAGCCGCGTACCGACGGTGTGCTGCCGCCACCCTGCGGAGAGCACCGTCCTCTCTCCGGGTGGCTGCATCTGCGCCCTCGCCACCGGCCGGGGTGTCAAGACGCCCCGTACGGATGCGTTCTGCGCCTGAGCAGCACTGGAGTGAGGTGGTGCAGGGAATTGGGGGTGTCCGAGCTGGTGTGGGCGGCCTTTGCGGGGCAGGCTGTGCAGTGCACCGCATTGAAGAACATCGCGCGAGAGGGAACCTGCAATGATCCAGATCGCGGATATCCGTGAGTGGCGCACCCGTGATGTCGTCGACGCGGGTGGTCAGAAGATCGGTGTGCTGGAAGCGGTCTACGTGGACACCAGTACCGACGAGCCGGCCATGGCGACCGTCCAGGTCGGGCTGCCCACCCGGCGCCATCTGGTTTTCGTTCCGCTTGCCGACGCGCTGGTGGGCCCGGACTACGTCAAGGTCGGCTACGACCGGTCGCTGGTGAAGAAGTGCCCGTCGATCGGCACGGACGATGTCCTGCCCGCCGAGGACGAGGCCGCGGTCTTCGCACACTACGGCCTGCCGTACAAGCCCGGTGCGAACGGTGAGCGCCAGCTCGCCCGCCGCTGACCGGCCCGTCAAAGAGGGGCCCATACTCATGACGCTTTTCCTTGTCCTCGTCATCGCGGCGCTCGTGCTGGGCTTCATCGGTGTCCTCATCGAAGGGTTGTTCTCTCTGCTGATCATCGGCATCGCGGTGTTCGTCGCGGCCCTGGTCTACCTGGGTCTGCACATGCGGCGCTCCGGCCGACGCCGCCCGCTGCGCTGACTGGTCAGCTGCCGCCTCGTCCGGCGACACGCCGGGCTGATTCGTCCCGGGCGCCGGGCGTTGACCAGTCGTGCCACGAAGACCACCCGGGCCGGCCGGGAGGTTCGTGACAGTCGCTGTGACCTGCGACTTCTTGCGGTGTCTCACAGCGTGTCCAGCCGGTCGGTCTCACGGTCGTATCCACATTCTCGGAACGGCCGCGAGGCGGACGCCGCTGTCCTGTCGAAATGCATCTGCATGCATCTGCCAGACGGCAAGTCGCTGACCTGCTGGGATGACACGTTGATGGAGAACACCGGGCCTCAGTGTCCTCAACCGGCATGGCTTTCGCGGAATCGCGCTCATGGACGGGACAAAGCCGATGGAAGGGATAGATCGGTTGATCGTGGTGACCCCGTAGGCCCGTTGACAAAGGCCGGCCCACATGGCCACAGTCGCGCGATGGAGATCGATGAACTGACGCCGGCCGAGTTGCGGGTCTGGCAGGCGTTTTCGCGCGGGACCGAGGTCAACTTCCGTACGCCTCCCGATGAGGAAGCCACAGCCGGGAATACCTGGGGACCCGAACGCACCCTGCGCGCCGAGGTGTTGCGCACCCTGCTGCTCAACGGGCCCCGCACGGCGGGTGAGACCGCCGTCCTCAAGGTGGCGGGCGCCCGGATCACGGGCCGGCTCGACCTCCAGTACGCGTCCGTCGACTGTCCCGTCCACCTGTGGGCCTGCTACTTCGAGGAAGAAGTCGATTTGTACGGCGCCCAGTTACGCCGACTCAGTCTCGGCGTCTCCGTCCTGCCGTCGCTGCACGCCACGGCGCTCAGACTCGACGACTCACTGCGCTTGACGCTGTGCCGGGTGCGCGGCCCCGTACGCCTGGCCGGGGCGCGGATCACGGGGGCGCTGTTCCTGGACGGTGCCCGCATCGGCGAACCGGCTCAGGGGGCCGACGCGACCTCCGCGCCGCTGCCCGAGGACGCCTCCGCCCCGCCGCTTGTCCCGGACCGGCGTCGCGAGGACGTCCTGCAACTCAATGGCGCCGTGATCGAGGACCACCTCTCGGCACGCGGCCTGACCGTGCACGGTACGCTCCGCCTGTACGGCGCGAGCATCGCGGGCACCTTCGACCTCGCCGAGGCGCAGCTCAACTGCCCCGCGGGCGTGGCTCTGGCCGGCACCGGCCTGGCGGTTGGCTCCGACCTCAATGCCCGGTACCTGAGGGCGAACGGCGAACTCTGCCTCAAGGGGGCGACGATCGCCGGCACGCTCGTCCTCAGCGACTCGCGGCTCGACAACCCCACTGACACCACCCTGCACGCCTCGACGCTCAGTGTCGGCGCGGATCTGCACGCGATGCGGCTCGTCTCCAACGGCCGGATCAATCTGCGCGGTGCGCGCATACCGGGCCAGCTCAATTTTGCCTACGCAACGCTCTCCCACCCGGGCGGTGTCGCTCTGCGAGCCAGCAGCCTGGTCGCCGGTGAACTCTGGTTCCGCGAGGCCCCGCCCATCCAGGGCATGGTGTCACTGCGCCGCTCCCAACTGGATCTGCTCCACATCACTCCGGAGACCTGGCCCGACGAGGTCCGGCTCGACGGCCTGACCTACACCACACTCGCCCCGCACGAGCCGGCCGAACGCCGGCTGGCGCTGCTGCGGCGGGACAGAGACGGCCACGTCCCGTTCTCGTACGAACAACTCACCGCCGCCTACCGCCGCATCGGCGACGACGGCGCGGCCCGCACGGTCCAACTCGCCAAACAGCGCCGGCACCGCGCAACTCTGCCGCCCTACGCACGTCTGTGGGGCTACGTCCAGGACGCCACGGTCGGCTACGGTTTCCGCCCCGTCCGCGCGGCCTCCTGGCTGTTCTCACTCCTGCTGATCGGCACACTCGCCTACACGGCCGAGCGCCCCCGCGCCCTGAAGCCGGACGAGGCCCCGCCCTTCAGCGCGCTCTTCTACACACTCGACCTTCTGCTGCCGATCATCGCCTTCGGCCAGGAACATGCGTATACGCCGACCAGCACGGGACTCCAGTCGCTGGCCTACGCCCTGATCATCACGGGCTGGGTCCTCGCGACGACGATCGCGGCGGGCGTCACCCGCACGGTCAGCCGCCAATGACGAGGAACAGCCGCAGTTTGTGGGACATCCTTGAGTTCCCTCAGGGCCCGTTGAGTCATTTCCACCGTGGCCAGGAGGTTCTTCCGTTTTCGAGTGGGGGACGACGGGGTGACGGCACTTCGGGATTCCTGAGGCACCCTCATTGCCTCCGAGCGATCCGCAGGCGGGCCGAAGACCAGGAGGATCGGTCCGGTAGCGACGGCAGTCGCACGGGACCTGCTGCAGCGGGCTGCTGCTGTCCGACGACGGCGCCACCTGGCTGGGCACGGCGCGTTGGTCCGGTCACCGGACCCGGAGACGGCACGCGTCATTCTGTCCCCGGGCCGGTATGCCGACATCGAGGTGCACAACCGGCAGTTCGGCGGGCGGCCGTCATGACCCGAGAACGTCCATGCCTGTGTCACCGCCGAAGCCCTTCGAACCGCTGAGCATCCTCGCGTTCCACCGGCCTCCCGCCAGGCCCGCCGCCACCGCCGGACCGACCGGACGCCGACCCGTAACTCCTTCGCGATCTCCGCACTGCCCCGCCCCTCAGCGGACATACCGACCGCTTCCGACCGGACCCGCTCACGGAACGCTTGCCTCTCCGCGGTCAGGCCCCCACCCTGCGGACACCTCATGCCTCCGGCATACCGCAACGACCACCAACCGTCAGCCCCCACGACAACCCGCCTTCAAGGTCAGTAGCAGTCCCCCGGAGCGGGCGTTGAGCCCCGGTGCCGTTCGAGCAACGATGCTGATGGCATGGCCTCAGCACTCGCCAGCCGGGGGATGCTTTTCGTACAACTGGCGTGCAAAGCCTGGCCGTAGACCGACAGCCTTCGATGTCTCCGGTTCCTCGTTGACCGTCAGGTGGAAGTCACCGCGCTGACTCCTGTTCCTCATTTGTCCGAGCCAGGACTACTGGCCCGTGGTCCAGGTCTTGTCGCGCTCTTGATCGTGCTTGTGTTCGCTCCCTGGCTCCTCGATCACACGCTCTCTTCCCGACGGACGGAGAAGGCACCCGCGGCAGCCGCCAGAACCGCCGCCTCCGCGATCCGTTCCGGGAGTTGCGGATCCGGATCGGCACGCAGGAGCACCAACTGGTGGTAGAGCGGCGCCGTGGCAGCGATCAACAGGCTCCGCGCGTCCGTGTGCTGTGCGGGGAGTTCACCGCGCTCGATGGCGCGCCCGACGAGGATCTCGCACTGGGTGTACCGGTTTGCCCACAGTTGCGTCTGGGCCCGTGCGGCCTGTTCGGAGTGGAACGAGGCGGCCATCAGGGCGACGGCGAACGACGGCTGTACGACCAGGGATTCCTGGATCTCCTGGTTGAGGGCCGTCAGATCGCCGCGCAGCGAGCCGGTGTCCGGCGGCTGCCAGTCGATCTCGCCGGCGGCGTCGATGACGTCGACGAGCAGGCCGCCGACATCGCGCCAACGCCGGTAGACCGTGGCGCGGTGCACTCCGGCCCGTGTCGCGACACCCTCCATCGTGAGTCCTTCGTGACCGCCTTCAGCGAGTTCGGCGCGCACCGCATCGAGGACCTGGGCGCGGATGCGGGCGGTGCGACCGCCCGGACGGCGGCTCGACGTCGTGTCCAGTGGGTCTGTCATCGGCAATCAGTATCCGGTTGATCAAGGCGACAGGGCTGTGCCAGCATTTTAACGCGACGGTTGTCGCTCTAGTCCCACCAGAGAGGAACCGCCCTCACGATGCCGTCCGTTCCCGCTGACCCCACCGTGCTCCACCCGATGCCCGAGCACCCGCGCGTGGTTCTGCTCAAGCCGCTGGTGAGGTCGCCGCTGATCGAGGTCGGCGACTTCTCCTACTACGACGATCCGGACGACCCGACCGCGTTCGAGACGCGCAACGTCCTGTACCACTACGGTCCCGAGCGGCTTGTCATCGGCAAGTACTGCGCGCTGGGGACGGGCACCCGATTCATCATGAACGGCGCCAACCACCGCATGGACGGCCCGTCCACCTTCCCGTTCCCCACCATGGGGGGCTCCTGGGCCGAGCACTTCGACCTGATCACCGACCTGCCCGGCCGGGGCGACACGGCCATCGGCAACGACGTGTGGTTCGGCCACGGCGCCACGGTCATGCCCGGTGTACGCATCGGCCACGGCGCGATCATCGCCGCCGGCGCCGTGGTCACCGGCGACGTCCCCGACTACGGCATCGTCGGCGGCAATCCCGCCCGGCTCATCCGCACCCGCTACGACGCCGCGGACATCGCCCGGCTCCTCGCCGTGGCGTGGTGGGACTGGCCCGTGCAGCACATCACCGGGCATGTACGGACGATCATGTCGGGGACCGTCGCCGACCTGGAGGAGGCCGCCGCGCAGATCGGCCAGCCCTGACACCGCGTCCTCGCCACGCCGCCCGCACCCGTCCCGCGCCAGAAACGAGTGATCGCCCATGTCCCGTCGCCGCGCCCGTATCGCGATGGTCGGCGTCCCCATCGTCAGCCATGTCCTGCCCAGCCTCGCGCTCATCCGTGAGCTGGTGGCCCGCGGGCACCGGGTGACCTACGCCAACGACCCGTTCGTGGCCGACCGGATCGAGTCCGCCGGTGCGGAGCTGGTGCCCTGCACCTCCACGTTGCCCGTCGCGGACAACGACTGGCCTGCCGATCCCATCACCGCGGCGAGCCTCTTCCTCGACGACGCCGTCCAGGCGCTCCCGCAACTGCGCGCCGCCTACGACGACGATCCGGCCGACCTGTACCTCTACGACATCGGCGCCTATGCCGCGCGCGCCCTCGCCGAAGCCCAGGGCCGTCCCCTCGTGCAGCTGTCCCCGACGTTCGTCGGCTGGGACGGCTACCAGGAGGACGTCGCGGCGCATCTGCGGAAGCTGCCGGGCGCCGACGCGTACCGGGACAGGTTCGCGCGGTGGCTCGCCGACTGCGGTGCCACCACCACGGACGTGGACACGTTCTCCGGCCCGCCCGCCCGGGCCCTCGCCCTGATCCCGCGAGCCATGCAGCCGCACGCCGATCGAGTCGACACCGACACGGTGACCTTCCTCGGCCCCTGCTTCGACACCCGAGCGGACACGGACTGCTGGACCCGCCCGGCGGCCGCGGACCGTGTACTGCTGATCTCGCTCGGCTCGGCGTACACACGCCGGCCCGCGTTCTACCGCCAGTGCATCGCGGCCTTCGGCGACCTGCCCGGCTGGCACGTCGTACTCCAGATCGGCAAGTACACCGACCCCGAAGAACTCGGCACCCTCCCGCCCAACGTCGAAGTGCACTCCTGGGTCCCGCAGCGGGCGATCCTGGAACAGGCCGACGCCTTCGTCACCCACGCCGGCATGGGCGGCTGCGGCGAAGGGCTCCTCGCCGGCGTTCCCATGATCGCCGTGCCGCAGGGAGCCGAGCAGTTCATGAACGCCGACCGGCTCGTGGAACTCGGCGTCGCCCGCCGTGTGGACACCGCTGACGCCACCGCCGAGACCCTTCGCGCGGCGCTGAACGACCTGGTCACGGATCCGGAACGCGCCGACCGGTCGAAGCAGTTGCAGGCCGCCGCCCGGGCCGAGGGCGCCACCCCGCGCGCTGCTGACCTCATCGAGAACATGCTGGGCGCTGCCGAGGGTCCCACGCTCTGAACACTGCCGCTTTCCTTCCCCGGCTGGCGCCGTCCTCATCCGAGGGCCTGTACGTGCAGGACAAGCGCGGGAAGATCATCGCCAAGGGTGGGGTGGCGGAGCGGATTCAGAAGATGTACGCACAGCGGCGCAACCGCCCGGCCGTGCCTCCACCGTGCGCCGGGCTCTGGCCAGGTGGATGCCGTGGCGCACCCTGCTGCGGACCGCGTCGAACCCAGGGGTGCCGAACAGGTGGAGGAGCTGGGTGCGGTGTGGCGGCCGGTGTCCGTCACCGGGGGTACCGCGGCCCTCCAGCGACGAGACCGGGTAGCGCTCCACGATGGTGAGCGCCTCAGCCGGGGCGACGTCCGCGACGGCAGGGCCTTCGAGGCGGGCGTCCCGGGCGCGGTCGCTCATGCAGGCCGCGAGCAGTACGACCACCCGCGTCCTGAGTGGCTCGTACTGGAGGCCGGGGATGTGCGTGCCACAGAATCCGCAGGTCCGATGCCGGCCACTGCGTACTGCCAGTGCGTGCCCGGCGGGCTCATTCCCCTCGTCGTCATCACACCTCACCCCCTCTCTTCCTCTTCGCGCCTCACCGCGGGCTCACCTCACCACGGACGCAACCAGGTCCGGTTACTCAGTCTGCTCGTAGCCTGGCCTTCACGTGCCGGACCAAGGGGAAGAGGTTGATGGAAGAGCGAGATCTGCCGTGGTGGTAGCACAACTCCCACGTCGCGCTCACCCTCATCGTCCTGAGCACGCTCGCCATCGCCCTGTACTTCCTGATGTGAGGGGCCGAAGACACCGGCTGACCGTGGCCCTGGGCACCGGGCTCGCCGCCACCCCTCTCGCATGGTTCCGCTTCGTCCCTGCCACGGCCGCCGGAGCCCTGCCGGCCGGGAGCGCTCACCGACCACTTGGCCCACCGCGGTACACCCCGCCCATGACCACCATCAGCCGGCATCTGGAGCAGCATGTCCGAACGACGTGTCGGAGCGTTCCTGGCTGCCGCCGGGGCAGCGCCGGCCCTGGCCGGGGCAGTGATGTACGTTCTGCCCGGCCCCGGCTTCCTTCCCCATCCTCGCCATCGGCCTCGCCGCGCTCATCACCGGACTCGTCATGATCGCCGCCACCCGCCGCAGCCGACCTGCCCCCCTCACCCCCAGGAGACCTCCGCCCTGATGACCTGGCACTGGACCGGCATGGCTCTCTTCTCCGTCACCCTGCTTCCGGCCGGGCCGGCGATGGTCAACGGCCACGTGCCGAAGCGTCTGCGCCCCCGGTCGTCCCGACCCCACCGCGCGGCTGGGCCATCGGCGTGGCTGGTCGACTGGAGAGCGGCCTGTGTGCGGCGCGGTGGCGGCTTGCGATGTGTGTGATGTAGCGGCGGGTGCTCCGGGGTCGGGGCCTGCGCCTGGAGATGGTCGTACACGGCGTTGCAGTGCTGGACGTCCGAGGTCCGTTCTGGATCGAGACAAGCGGTGTTTCCTCACAGATCAGCAGGGCTCCGGGTGGGACATCTGAGACTCTTGTGACCATGGTGAAGACCGCACTTGTCGTCATCGACATGATCAACGCTTACGACCACGAAGACGCCGAACTGCTCGTCCCTTCCGTGAAGCGGGCGCTACCCCCGGTAATGAAACTGCTGGAGCAGGCGCGCGAACGTGACCTCCCAGTGATCTACGTCAACGAGAATTTCGGTAAGTGGCGCTCCCATCACGGGGAGATCTTGGACACGGCGCTTGCCGGCCCGCATGCAGACCTGGTCGAGCCGGTGCGGCCGGATGAGAGCTCGTACTTCATCGTCAAAGCACGCCACTCGATCTTCTACGAGACGCCGCTCACCTACCTGCTCGGAACCCTGGACGTGTCGCACCTCGTCCTGTGCGGGCAGGTCACTGAGCAGTGCGTGCTCTACTCCGCCCTGGACGCCCATATCCGCCATCTCACGGTCACCATCGCCCGTGACGCCGTCGCCCACATCCACCAGGACCTGGCCGACGCCGCCCTGCGCATGATGGAAGAGAACATGGCCGCCCGCATCGTGCCGACCGCACAAGCCCTCGACTGAAGCCGCCGCTCCCCCACAGCCCCGAACGGGCCCTGCTGAGGTGTCGGTCGGTTGGGGCTTTGGAGGCTGCCCGCCGGGACCGTGTGCGGCGACGCGTGACGGGGCGTGACACTTTGACCAAAACTCCTGGGCGTGTTTCAGAAGTGGAACCCGCCAGGGTTGAGAGCCTGGCGGGTGACTGGAGACAACTGCACGGCAACACCAGTGCTTCAAGCAGTTGAGGCGGACGGGGCCACCTGGGACGGCCCGTCCGAGGACCAGCTGCACGACGTGCTTGCCGACATGAACCTCGCATGTCGATTTGTCATCGTGCGGCGGCTCGATTCGGAACCCGCCGACCAGCATTACCTGCAGGTCTTTCTCCATGACGACCTGAGCTATCAGGTGGAATACCGTGAGGGAGGGCCGGCCAGGCACTTCCAGACATGCGTACCTCGCGGGCAGGGGGTCTTCACAGTGGAACCTGCGTCTGAGGTGCTCCAGGGCTGGGCATGCAGGCGATCCGGCTGGCATGAGGCTCATTCCTGGGCCCCGTGGTCACCTGCGGAGCCATGCGCCCGTCACCACCCCCTCACAGCCACTCGTTGATGGCTGCAATCCAGAACTGTCGCTTCGTAGCGGACGGCCGGTTTGTCGTATCCTGTGGCTACGGCCCGGTGCCTTTGGAGACGGTTGATGCCGCACTCGACCGCGTGTCTGGCCTTGTGGTCTTCCAGGTCGAACTTCGGTGGCCGACCCCTGCGGGAGCCACGGCGCTTGCGGTTGTGGACCTGGTCGGCCTTGTCCGGGATGGTGCAGCGGATCCCGCGGCGGCGCAGGTAGGCCCGGTTCTTGCGGGAGGCGTACGCCTTGTCGGCCCGCACGTGATGGGGCGGACGCATGGCCGGCCTGGCCCGATGCGGGGTACGCGAACCTTCTCCAGTACCCGTTCGAACTGCGGTGAGTCCCCGCGCTGCCCCGCCGTGACCAGGATCGACATGGGCTTTTGGCCCTGCTCGACGGCCAAGTGCAGCTTGGTGGTGGATCCGCCGCGCGAGCGTCCCGGCCCATGATCACCGGGCTCGGCGAAGACGCCGCCCGGCGGTTCCTTCCGCAGGTCACCCTGCTTGCGGGCCCCGGCCGCATGCTGGTGGGCGCGGCAGACCGTGGAGTCGACGCTCAGGTCCCACGTGATCGCACCCTTCGCGTCGGCCAGAGCCTGGAGCCGGGTAAGGATCCGCTGCCAAGTGCCGTCCCGCTGCCAGCGACGGAACAAGTCGTGGATCCGGCCCCACGGTCCGTGCTCGGCGGGTACGTCCCGCCACGGAACACCGGTACGGACCCGGAACCGTATACCGTCGGTCAGATGCCGCCGAGGCCAGACGGGCGGCGGTCCCGCCTTGGCCCCCCCTTCGGCAACAGCGGCTCCAGAACCGCCCACTGCTCGTCCGTGAGATCTCCCCGACCCATGAACCGAGATCATTCACAGTTCAAGATCCACTTTCGATACACGGCCCAGTACGTCGATGCGAAGTGGGCCGACGCGGCTCTTGGGGTGGATCTGCAGGGACGTGAACCCGCTATAACTGCCTCATGATCTATCACGTGGTTGCTCTCGGTGACTGGCTTGCTGATCCTGACCTGCCTTACGCGCCTGCTTCTTTGGTGAGGGACGGGTCCGTGCACTGCTCTCCCGACAAGGGAGCCGCCTTGGCGGCCGCGACCCGCTTCCACCGCGCGGCGGCAGATCCTCTCGTCGCCCTCCTCATCGATGAGACGAGGCTCGATGCCGAGGTGAAGTGGGTGGCTCCTGCTGCGGGCTCGCCTCTGGCCCGGGTGCCGGGAACTCTGTTTCCGCGGGTCGTGGGTCCCGTCAACCGCAACGCGGTGGTCGGACTGATGGAGATCGTTCGGGACGACGAGGGCAGTGCCCAGGAGCTGGTCCCCCTGGGCTGATACCCGAGCGAGTGACAGAACCGGCGTTGGCCAGTGCCCCGTCAGAGCGGTCTCGCCCGGTCACGGGGAACTACGCAAAAGCCGGTGCCGTGGATGGATTCCGCGGGCCTCATGAAGCTGTCGGGAGAGAGGGGTTCGCCCGCGTGCGGTCACACAGCCGCACGTTCAACACGCCGTGTCCGCGCCTTGGGGCAGTCCTGCGCCGGAACCAGCCTGTCCGGCCGATCATGCGACCGCCGCTTGCCTGGGTCGTTGATGTGGACGATTCCGGAGAAGAGCGACAGCCGGGCCGCGCGTCTGCGGAAAGGCTCACCTGGCGGACGGCCACCCGGTTTCGACGAGGTCCGCCGCAGAAAGCGGAGCACCGTCGAGAGGCGATCAACCGTCTGAAACAGTCCCGAGCGGTCGCCACGCGCTACGACAAGCGCGGCTACGTCTTCCTCGGCACCACCACAGCGGCTTCCCCCGCCATCCGGCTCTCAACATGAGCCCCTAAGCAACCCAGCAGAAAACGCCCCGGCCCTGGCGTCGGGCGCTGCCGACGAGAGCGGCCAGTTCGCTCAGGATCACCTCGGCGATCTCCGTGTCGATGCCCTCGCCGTCCTCCGCGCGCTGCGCGGCCCACGAGGCAGCGGCATCCTTCAACTCGGGCCGCTCGGCCTCGGCGAGTGCTGCGGACAGGCGAGGCGAGATCGCGAACACGACATACCCGTCATCGTCCTGGCCGGCGACGATACGAGGCTCACCGGCTTCGACGAGTTCCTCAAAGCCGCCACCGGCAAGGAGGCATTCCCACTCGACCACAACCTCTTCGGGGTCGAAGTTGCCGAAGGAGAGCGACTCGAATGCGCGTCGCGGTCCGGTCTGGAGAACCAAAGCCGCTGACGCGTCATCCGGAGCCACGAAGAACTCGACGATGATGCTCACCCAGGCATCATGCCCGACCGCCCACAACCGTGAGCGGCGGACAGGTCCTAGGGGCGGGCCCGGATGCCAGAGCCTCTGCTGCAGCACTGCCCAGCTGGTGCGGTGCCGCCCATCGGCCGAGGGCCATTTCGGCTGTGATGCCGGGCCCGAACCCGGCGATGAGCCCTTGCCCCCCGTGCGGTGTGCCGCCTTCGGCGAAGAGCCGGTCGAGGGCGTCGAAGATGACAGCACTGGCGATGTTGCCGCGTTCGGTGAGGGTACTGCGGCTGTGCCTGAATGTCTGCGCCGGCAGGTCCAGGTGGCGGCCGAGGTCGTCGAGAATGCGAGGGCCTCCGGCGTGGACGAGATAGAAGTCGAGGTTGGCAATGTCCCATCCGTGGGGGGCGGCCATGCTGCGCATGGCGGGCGCCAGTACTCCCATGGTGGCGGGCACTCGTTTGTCGAGCTGGAAGTGGAATCCGGTGTCGCGGACCGCGTAGGAGATCCATTCCTCGGTGTCGGGGACCAGGTGCGAGGCATTGTGCTCGAGGCGCATTCCATGTCCGCCTTGGCCTCGTACGACGACGGCGGCCATGGCGTCGCCGAACAGACCGTTGGACAGCAGGCTGCCCACCCCGAGGTCGGTCGGCTGGTAGAGGAGCGAGCAGAACTCGCACGCGACGATGAGCACGTTGCGCTGTGGGTAGGCGGTGCAGAAGTCGTGTGCACGGTTGACCGCCGCGCCGCCGGCCGCGCAGCCCAGCTGCGAGATGGGCAGCTGGCGGGTTTCGGGCCGAAACCCCATGCTGTTGATCAGCCAGGCTGTCATCGACGGCATCATGAACCCGGTGCACGACACATAAATGATCATGTCAATGTCGGGGGCCGTGAGTTCCGCGTGCCCCAGCGCGGTCTCGATGACCTGCGGCAGACGCACCTTGGCCTCCTTTTCGTACAGGAGGTTGCGTTCTTCGAACCCGGGGTGCTTCAGGGTGGCCTCCAGTGACTGGAGGGTGTGGCGGGTGCGCACTCCGGTGTTGGCAATCAGACGCAGGGCCAGCTCGAGCTGCGGGTGTCCGGCGTGCAGGGTGCGGGCGAGATCGAGGGTCTCCTCAGCGGTGACGACGTGTTCGGGGACGGCGACATGGGGGCGGCACAGGGTCGGCACGGCGCTTACCACGCGACCGGCAGAGTGAGGGGGTAACGCCAGATGGACTGCGTGTTCCAGCACACCTCCTCGGCCGGTACGGCCAAGTGGAGAGTGGGGAACCGTGTCAGCAGGCTGCCGATCGAGGTGCGGAGCATCAGGCGGGCGAGGTGCGAGCCCAGGCAGTGGTGCATTCCGTAGCCGAAGGCCAGGTGAGCCGGTGGGGAAGGCCGCTCGAAGTCGAGTTCGTCGGGACGGTCGTAGGCCAGCTCGTCGCGGTTGGCGGTGAGGTACGAGACGTGCACGGTGTCGCCGGCGCAGATCGTCGCCCCGTCGATGGTGACGTCCTCCAGGGCGACGCGGGGGATGCCCACGCCCTGCCGGAAGGGGATGTAGCGCAGCAGCTCCTCGATCGCCTGATCCAACAACTGCGGGCGTGCCCGTAGCTGGGCGAGCTGAGCCGGGTGGGTGAGGAGCGTGAAGACGATGTTGCTGATGTCGTAGGTGGTCGTGTCGTGGCCGGTGACCATCAGCAGCATGGCCAGGACAGCCAATTCGGCGTCGGTGAGTTTCTCGGTGCCGATCCGGGCGGTCGCAAGGGCGCTGAGGAGGTCCTCGCCCGGTGCGGCGCGACGCCGGGTGGTCAGACCATCGAAGTACGCGCGCAGTTGCTGCTTGGCCTCGGCGGCGGCGCTCCGGCCCTCGGGGGTCATGGCCATCATCGCCATGGCCCAGGCACGCAGCTGCGGCCGGTCCGGTTCAGGGACGCCGAGGAGTTCACAGATGGTGGCCAGCGGCAGCCGGTCCGACAGGTGTGAGATGGCATCCGCCGGTGGTCCGGCTGCGGCCATGGCCGCCAGGGATTCGTCCACCATCGCCTGCACCCAGGGGCTCAGCCGTTCGAGCTGGCGAGGCCCGAAGGCGTGCGCCGCCAGCCGGCGGATGCGGTTGAGCACAGGCGGGTCCATCAGGTTGATTGCTTCGCTCTGCGCGATCGGTGCCGGGGTGATCCGCGGGAAATCCTTGCCCACCAGAGCGGCCCGGCTGAATCGCCGGTCGGAGGTCACCAGCTGAACGTCGGAATAGCGGGTCACCAGCCAGCACGGACCACTGCCGTAGGGCATTGCCACCCGGGCGATGGGTTCCTCCCGCCGCATACGGGTCATGAACGGATCCGGCTCCAACGCCACATCGTGGCGGAACACATAGTCTTGAGTCACGTCGATCAAACGACCGAGAACTGGCCCCGTTACGGCGCTGTCCACCCAACGCTTCACCGCCTCGTCGTTCGCCCAGCGGCTCTGGCCGGTGCAGGCACCAGCCACAGCTCAGGAGTCAGGACGCCCCTTGCCTGTCACCGTCAGGGGGCAGGCAAGGGGCGAAGCTTCCCCTTGATCGTGGACACCTGGAGTCTCGTCCGACGCACCGCGACGAGGATCACCCCATGCGCAGCAGCACTGGAGCCTGAGCACCAGCGTGGACATGGTGCCTTGTACGGCGGCCTGAACTGCGGGGATCTGGATGTGGCACGGCTGCGCAGAGCGCTGGCGGGGCTGCCGCTTCCCCGTACGGCGTCGGGGCGGCTGGTCCTGGCGGTCGATGTGGGCAACTGGCTGCGGCCGGAAGCGAATACCAGCCCGGTCCGGATGTTCTGCCACACCTACGGGCGAGGCAGGAGCTCAGCCCGGACGATCCCGGGCTGGCCCTCCTTCTTCGCCTGACCGCAAAAGGCCGCTGGCCGTTCCGCGCCGACAACGCCCCGGCGCGATGCGCCGGGGCGGTCTGTACGACGAGACAATGGCGGCATACCCACTTGATACCGACAACGCTCAGTGTGACGGCAGAGGGGCCGGCTGCCTGCCGAGCAGCCTGGCCGCCCAGACGCCAGGGCGGGCGGGGCCGCCGGGGCGAGCGGCTCCTGAAGGGCACGGCCTACGACGCCTTCCATCTGTACGACGGCATGCTGCCCGCAGGGGTTTCACGCCGTACGGACCGGTTGGCCTCCGGCCGATGCCGACTCGGTTTCGTAGGCTTCTGTGTCCGAGAGATCTCGGTGACGGGTCTCGTTGGCGCAGCCGAGGGCGATGACGGTGAGCAGGACGGCGGCCAGGACGTAGAGGGCGACGGGCGCGGCGCTGTTGTACTGGGCGAGCAGGGCGGTGGCGATGAGCGGGGCCGGGGCGCCCGCGGCCACGGATGAGAACTGAGCGCCGATCGATGCTCCGGAGTAGCGCATGCGGGTGGCGAACATTTCGGAGAAGAATGCCGCCTGCGGGCCGTACATGGCGCCGTGGAAGAGAAGAGCCACGGTGACGGCTGTGATCATTGCCGTGAAGGACTGCCGGTCGACCAGGGCGAAGAACGGGTAGATCCATATTCCCATGCCGAGGGCGCCGATGAGGTAGACGGGTCGGCGTCCGAGCTTGTCCGAGAGGGCGCCCCAGAGGGGGATGGTCACGAAGTGGACGGCGGAGGCTATGAGGACGGCGTTGAGTGCGGTCTGTTTGCTTGTGTCGGCGTGCTCGGTTGCGTACACGAGGATGAATGCGGTGACGACGTAGTAGGAGATGTTCTCCGCCATGCGGGTGCCCATGGCGATGAGGACGTCGCGCCAGTGGTCGCGCAGGACGGCGACCACAGGCGGCTTCTCCGTGGCGGCGTGCAGGGTCTTGCGGCGTTCGGCTGCTGCGAGGGCGGCCTTGAACACGGGCGATTCATCGACGGAGAGCCGGATCCACAGTCCGACGAGTACCAGCGCGCCGGAAAGCAGGAACGGCACCCGCCACCCCCAGGAGTTGAACGCCGCGTCCGACAGTGTCGCCGTCAGCGTGGCGAGGACGCCTGTGGCCAGCAACTGCCCGGCCGGCGCCCCGGTTTGCGGCCACGACGCCCAGAAGCCGCGCCGTCCGGCGTCTCCGTGCTCCGCCACCAGCAGCACCGCGCCTCCCCATTCGCCGCCCAGGGCAAATCCCTGGACCAGGCGCAGCGCGGTGAGCAGAAGGGGAGCGGCCGAGCCGACGGTGGCGTGGGTGGGGAGCAGACCGATCAGGAAGGTTGCGCCACCCATCATCAGCAGGCTGTACACCAGGAGTTTCTTACGGCCCAACCGGTCGCCGAAATGGCCGAAGACGAGGGCACCGACGGGGCGGGCGGCGAAGCCGACGGCGTAGGTCAGGAAGGACAGGAGCGTGCCGACCAAGGGATCGGAGTCGGGGAAGAAGAGTTTGTTGAACACGAGTGCGGCGGCGGCGCCGTAGAGGAAGAAGTCGTACCACTCGATGGTGGTTCCGATGAGGCTGGCGGCCACGATCTTCTTCAGGTCACCGGGGGTCTGGGGCTGTGCTGAGGGTGGGGACGGCATGTGAAGCACCACTTTCGGGACGGTGGCTGAAGCTGTCTGCGGTCTTGCACCAGAGTGGGATCGCTGGCCCGCCATCCGTTATGTGCGGGGCGGACACTGATCCTGCGGGGATGTCCTCGCCGCGGCCATACCGGGTCGCGCGTGGCCTCTGCCGCCCTGTGTGGCTGAACGGTTCCCTGGGGGCGCGTGGGCCGGATCAGGTTCATGACGGCGTGCTGTGACAGGTGAAGCTGCGTGCGGAGGCGGGATCGCCGTGGCCGCGGTATTTCGGCCAGGAGGGGAAGGCGCACAGCGGCCGGGTGCGGGCGTTTCCGGCGGGGTTGGTGTCGGTGACGACAGGCCGTGAGGGGGTCCTGCCGTCTTCCGTCCAGTTTTCCAGGGCACTGAGCGAGTCGTAGCTTGCCGCGAAGGACGCGTCGACGTTGACGTGGTTGGCGCCCGGGATGAGATAGAGCCGGGCGAAGGCGCCGGTGGCATGCGGGCCCACGCGTTTTTGGACGCGCTGGAAGTATTCGACGGTGGAGCGGTGGCTGACGAGTTCGTCGGCGGTGCCGTGCAGAAGGAGGAGTTTTCCGCCTGCCTCGGCGAAGCGGCGCAGGTCGGGGTCGTTGACGTCCTGCAGGGCGGAGAGAAGGCTGATGCGGTGCTGCCAGGCGCCGGGGCGGCGGGGATCGACGGCCAGCGGGTCGTGTGCCGGGTCGCGGGTGACGAGGTACCGCACCCACTGGTCCCAGAACTGGACGCCGTAGCCGCTGTCCTTCGGCATCGGGTGACCGGGGGCGCGGGCGCCCATGCCCAGCAAGGGGGTGGTCATGTCGGCGCCGGAGAGGAAGGGGAAGCCGGGATAGCCGGTCTCGCCGCTGGCCAGACGGTATTTCCATCGCAGTGGAGAGGAGAGCGCCAGGGCGGCGTGGATCTGGTGATCCGACAGACAGGTGTCCGCGGTGTCCTTGCCGCCCGAGCAGCGCAGGGTGCGGGGCTGGAAGCGGCAGCCTGACTCGTTGGAGATGACGCCGTCGCGCAGGCCGTCGTCGCCGTCACAGGACCTGATGACGCCACGGTACAGAAGGTCCTGTTCCGCAGGATTGAGGAAGGCCCCCGGGCGGGAGAGGATCTGGGCTTCGTAGCCGAAGAAGAGGTTGAGGCTGGCGGCGTTCCAGGCGGGGTAGGCGGCGATGACGCCGTCGAAGTCGGTGGGCCATCGCTGGGCGACGGCGAGTGCTTCACGTCCGCCGCTGGAGCCGCCTGCGATGTATCTGTGGGCGGGAGCGCTGCGGTAGTGCGTGCGGATGATGTGGCGAGCGGCGTCGTGGGTCTTTTTCAGTGCGTCGCCCGCGAAGTTGCGCACGGCTTCGTCGTTGACGCCGAAGGAGCCGTCCAGAGAGGTGGCTGGTTCGAACTCCGGGGCCGCCTGGTGGCCGGAGTCGCTGGCGTAGGTGGCGTAACCGCGGCTGAGCGGGCGCGGTCGGCTGGTCGGGCCGAAGGGTACGTTGCCCGTGACATCGGGGATGGTGCCGTTGTAGCCTCCGCCGCCGAACATCATCGACTTCTTGTTCCACTGCTGGGGCAGGGCGACGCGCAGGGTGATGTCGGGAGCCCGCGGGTCCACGGGGTGGATGACGGCCTCGACACGGCAGTACGCGCCGGTCGCCGAAGTTCCGCTGCCGGTTGGCGCGACGGTGTTCGCCTCGCTCACCTCGCCGCCCGTGGTGGGCAGCCCGATCACTGAGGCGGGTAGCCGCAGGCCGCGCAGGCTGCCGCAGTCGGCCGGTGGTTGGACGGCGAGTGCCGGGGACAGGAGCGTGCCGCTGGCCAGAACGCAGACGAGCCCTGTCGCGGGGATGGTCTTCTTCATGGCGTCTCCGTCGCTCAGCCTCGTGTCGCGAGGCGCAAAGGTTACGGGGCGTGCCGCCAGGGGCGGTATGGGCTCAGCGCGCACATGGGCTGCCCGCGACGTGTGCCGGTCCGCGGGCGGGTCTGCTATGGCTTGCTGACTTTCAGCAGCCGTAGGGCGACCTGGATCTCCAGGAGTCGTTCCGGGTCGCGCCAGGTGGCACCGAGGAGCCGGCTCACCCGGCCCAGGCGTTGGGTGACGGTGTTCACGTGCAGGTGCAGTTCGCGCGCGGTGTGGCGGGCGTGCTGGCCGGTGCGGCAGTACGTGTCGAGTGTGTGTACCAGGTCGGAGTGGTGGGTGCGGTCGTATGCGATGACCGGGCCGATGACCGATTCGATGAAGGAGGCGGTGGCCGGCTCTCCGCTGAAGAGGGCTCCGACGAAACCGAGTCCGCATGTGTCGGCGATCTCGCCGGTCCTGCCGAGGGCGATCAGAGCGTGCAGACAGTTGTCCGCCTCGCGGAAGGCTGCGGCGATGTGGCCGAGGTCCGCGGCCCGCGCTGTCCCGGCGGTGACGGGGTGGCGTGCGGTTCGCGCGAGCTCATCCACGGCGTGGCGTGCCAGGGCCCGAGGGTCGTCTCCTGGCAGCAGCAGGATGACGGTGTTGCGCTGGAAGGTCGCCAGGCCGTGGGAGCGCCGGGCGATGGCCGCGGCGGCGGCGTGGACCCGCTCGCGTGGTTCGTCGTCGACCCGGGCCACCACCACGGTGCGGCAGGTGGTGAGGTCGACGCCGAGCAGGGCGGCCCGGTGCCGCAGGAGGTCGTGGTCCTCGCTGTGCGCGGTCAGCAGGTCCCCCAGCAGTTCTCCGCGCACACGCGCCTCGGCCTCCGCCATGCGTCTGCGGGTGACGAGCACGAGGGAGGCCACCAGTGCGGCTCTCTCCAGGATGCGCCGGTCGGTGGCGTCGACCTGCGCGGTGGCGCTCAGGATGATCGTGCCCAGGGGCTCGGACTCGGTGACCAGGGGAACGGCGCACCGCGTCGCGCGGATCACGGTGCGCCCCGCCTGCCAGGCGTCCGCGCTGAGCCGGCCGAGTTCGTCGGCCGGCACCACGTCCTGACCGCAGGACCGGGCCACTATGGTGCCCTCCTCGTCGAGGACGACCACCGTGCCGGCGACCGCGGTCGCGGTCGCCTGAACGACTTCGTCGACGCCGTTGCCCTGGATGACCAGGCGGGTGAGGCGTTCGTGGACCTCCGCGGTGCGTTCCAGGTCCGCCATGTGGGAGCTGATGGTGTCGTTGGCGACCCGCAGCTCCGACACGGCCTCTTGTGCGGCACTGAGCAGGCGGCTGTTCTCGATGGCCACGGCGGCATGTGAACCGAGCATCATCAGCACACTGATGTCCCGGCTGCTGAACTCGCGCTGACTGCGGTGTGCGGCCAGCAGGACCCCGATCACCTCCTGGTTGAGTTTGACCGGCACACCCAGCAAGGACTCGATCCGCTCCGCGGCAACGGTTTTGTCGATCTCACAGGTGTGGGCGAAGGAATCGTCGGTGAGGTACGAGGCGACGAAGTACGGCTCGCCTGTCCGCGCCACGATCCCTCCGACGCCGGTGCCGACCGGCAACCGCAGTTCACGCAACAGACCGGAGATGTTGCCGGCGGCCGCCTTGATATAGCTGTCGCCGCGGCCACGGTCGCTGAGACTGATGTAGGCCAGGTCGCAGTCCAGCAGCCGCCGGGCCCGGTCGGCGATCGCCTGGAGAATGGGGTCCAGGGCCCTCAAGGAGGCCAGGTCGTTCGCGGTGTCGTTGAGCAGCTGAAGCTCCGCCTCGTTGCGGCGGTGCCGAAGAAGCTTCTCCCGTAGACGCAGCGCGATCGCCCGCTCCTTCTCCAGCGCGTTGAGGCGGTCGGCCGGCTCTCCCGCGGCGCGGGCCAGCGCGAGCACCTCGTCGAAGAAGTCCATGTCGGCGTCGTTGAGCAGCAGTTCCAGGAAAGACATACCGTACGTCTGTGCCATCGGCCCTCCGTCGAGATTCGCTTCTTGGAGTCCGGCAAGTATGGCGCCGTATCGGTGGTGAGGCACCGCGGCGATCTGAGGCGAACCGCCCTCATCCGCGCCGTCGTTGCCGTCCTGCGGCAGCATCTGACGCTTCACGGTCCGACGAGGTTGCGGCGAATGCCGCTCTCCAGACGCTGTGCCACTTCCTCGCCCCGCCCGGGTGGCCAGGTCAGCAGCCCGCCTCCTGAGGCACGGCCTCGCTGTCCGGCGTTGAGCGGCTCGTCGAGCGCGGGAAAGGTGACCGCGGCCGACAAGTGGGGCGCCAAGCTGTCGAGGATGTTCCTGGTCAGGTCCAGTCCGATGAAATCCGCGTTCTCCATGGGACCCACGGCCGACCAGCGCAGGCCCAGGCTCGCCCGCATGACCGTGTCGATCGTCACCGGGTCGCAGACTTCCTGCTCCAACAGATGCAGTGCCTCCCGTACCAGCGCGAACTGGAGCCTGTTGCCGATGAATCCCGGGACATCACGGTGCAGGCGCACCGTCGTCTTGCCCATCCCGTTCAGCACGTCGCACGCCTCTCGCACGAACCGGTGGTCCGTTTCCGCGCCCGGGGCGACCTCGACCAGCGGAATGAGGTAGGGCGGATTCCACCAGTGCACTCCCACCAGCCGTTGCGGATGCCGCATGCCTTCGGCCACTTCGGTGAGCGAGAGCACCGAGGTGTTCGACCACACCGGCATCACGGCCGGGATCTTCGCTTCCAGTGCCTCCAGGACCTGATGCTTGACGTCGAGTCGCTCGGGGACGGCTTCGATCACGGCATCCACGCGCACCACCATGTCCGACAAGGTTTTCGCCGCTGTGATGCGTGCGGTGACCAACCCGGCATCGCCCGGCAGCATGTCGCAGCGTTCGAGTGCCCGCACGATTCGCTCATCGAGTGAGGCAAGGGTCGCGGGGTCCGCGTCATATACGACGACACGGTGCCCCGCCTGGGCGAGAGCAACAGCGATTCCGTGCCCCATGAGCCCGCCGCCGATGATTCCGAACCGGGTCATTGCCTGTCCTCCGAGTCTGGGCGGATGTTTGCGGTGACGAGTGCTCTCGCGGCACCTGAGCGCCGAAGGCGCACGGCGGGGGACGCAGCCGGCACAGGCCGGAACGGTGAAAGGTCGCGCACACGTCAATGGCTGGGACGTCTGCTCGCACGGCAGGCGGCGGCCACGACAACCGCACGGCGTCAGCGGTCCCCGCCGCGCCGCTACGACGGTACGACGCCTTCACAAGGCGCCATGAGAGGAGCAGCGCACATATGTGAAGCGCTGGACGTGTGCCGAATGCCCACGCGGCGCCCGCAGCCGGGGCTCCGACGGGTCACACCGGTTGTGACGCGCGGCGGGCCCGCACTCGCGCTCGCCGCGCATCCCGGCCGGTGGGGCCGAGACGTAATGGCTGGAGCGGACACCACGGGAGGTGAAAGAGGTGCACTGCGCCCATCTGCCTGCCACGACAGGTGGTTCTAGCGTGCTCTGTGTCACACCACCCCACCATCCCTGTCGGCGACCTACCGGGTGCGAGCCGCACATCGGCGCTCGGTGACTGCTCGACGGTAAGGAGCATCCCCATGCTGTTTGCGTCCACCAGGCCCAGCGGGACGGCCTCGGCCCACACCGGCAACCGGCGAACGGCTTCTGCGCGGCAGCTGCTCAGCGCCTCGATCGCGGCCCTGCTGACCACGAGCCTGCTGGGCCTGGCCTCCCAGGCATCCAGTGCGGCGCCCCGGCCGGTCCCCGCCGCCGGACACGGCCCCGTGATCATGATCCCCGGCATGACCGGCTCACCGGCCAACATGAACACCATGAAGTCCAACCTGCAGACCAACGGTTGGCCCTCGAACCGGCTGTTCACCTGGACCGACAGCAGCTCGATGACGCAGGACCTGGCCAAGGCCGCACAGGAGCTCTCGGCCAAGGTCGATCAGGTCCGCAGCCAGACCGGGGCCGACAAGGTCGTCCTCGCCACGTGGTCCGCCTCCACCCTGGCCGCCCGGTACTACATCAAGAATCTCGACGGCGCGGACAAGGTCTCCCAGTACGTCGGGTTCGCCGGACCGCAGCACGGCACCGCCAACAACGGCTGTCAGTGGTACGTGTCCTGCCAGCAGTTCGCCTCCCCGAACACCCCGTTCCTCCAGGCCCTGAACAATCCCTCCGAAGTCCCCTTCAACGAGAAGATCGACTACCTCACGATCAGGTCGACCGCGGACTACAACGCCACACCGACCGACACCGCGAAGCTGGCCGGCGCCGACGAGAACTACCTGATGAGCGGGCCGATGGCACCCAACCACCTCATGATCATTTCGAACGCCACGGCATTGGCGAAGATGCGCTCGTTCATCACCGCGCACGAGAACGACTGACACACCGCCCGGTCAAGCGGGACGTGCACCGGCCGTGCCGGGCGCCGCACCACCGGTTTCGCCCGGCGCACCACCGGTTTCGTCCCGCCCTCACGCCGACCTCGACTTCCGCGCCCTCCACGGCGGACCAGCGCAGCACACGTTGGTGCGGCCGGTCCGGGGCGCGCGGCACACGAAGGGCCTTTTCTCCCCCATGGACAAGACGATGCCTTCGGCCTCTCGAGCAGTGGCCGACATCCCTGCCGGAGCGACTCTGGCCGTCGGCGGGTTCGGCCTCAGCGGCGTACCCGACACACTCATCCGGGCGCTCCATGAGCAGGGCGCCGATGACCTCGAAGTGGTGTCCAACAACTGCGGCGTGGACGGGCGCGGCCTGGGGATCCTGCTGGGCTCGGGCCGCATATCCCGCGTCACCGGCTCCTATGTCGGTGAGAACAAGGAGTTCGCCCGCCAGTACCTGAGCGGGGAACTGGAGGTGGAACTGGTGCCCCAGGGCACGCTCGCCGAACGGCTGCGGGCCGGCGGTGCGGGCATCCCCGCCTTCTACACCCCGGCGGGGGTCGGCACGCAGGTCGCCGCCGGCGGACTGCCCTGGCGCCACGCCCCCGACGGGACGGTCGTCCTCGCCTCCCCGCCCAAGGAAATTCGGGTCTTCGCCGGGCGCCCCTACGTTTTGGAGCACGCCATCACCACCGACTACGCGCTCGTGCGGGCCTGGCGCGGCGACCAGCACGGCAACCTGGTCTTCCGGCGGGCCGCCGCCAACTTCAACCCGCTCGCGGCCATGGCGGGCCGGACCACCATCGCCGAGGTCGAGGAACTGGTCGAACCCGGCGAACTGGCCCCCGACCACATCCACGTGCCGGGCATCTTCGTCCAACGCGTCGTCCAGCTCACCCCGGTTCAGGCGGCCGACAAGCCGATCGAGAAAAGGACGGTACTTTCCCGATGACCTGGACCCGTGAGCAGATGGCCGCCCGAGCCGCCGCCGAACTCACCGACGGCTCCTACGTCAACCTCGGCATCGGCCTGCCCACCCTCATCCCCGGCCACCTCCCACCCGGCGTGCACGTCGTCCTGCACTCGGAGAACGGCATCCTCGGCACCGGCCCCTACCCCGCCGAGGACGAGGCCGACCCGGACCTGATCAACGCCGGCAAGGAGACCGTCACCGTCCTGTCGGGCGCCTCCTTCTTCGACTCGGCGCTGTCCTTCGGGATGATCCGCGGCGGCCACATCGACACCGCCGTCCTCGGTGCCATGCAGGTCTCCGCCCACGGCGACCTCGCCAACTGGATGATCCCCGGAAAGACGGTCAAGGGCATGGGAGGCGCGATGGACCTGGTCCACGGGGCCCGCCGCGTCATCGTCCTCATGGACCACACCGCCAAGGACGGCAGCCCGAAAATTCTGGAGGAGTGCGGGCTGCCCCTCACCGGCGAGCGGTGCGTCCACCGCGTCATCACCGACCTCGGGGTCCTCGACGTGACGCCCAACGGCCTGGCCCTGGTGGAAACCGCCCCGGGCACCACCGTCGAAAACATCATCAACAGCACGGCCGCACCCGTGCTCCTCCACCACATGTCGGCTGCCTGCTGAAGCAGGCGGACCGGTCGACCCGCCGATCACGCGCGAATTTGCCCAATTCCTGCACAGGCAGCACTTCTTCAACCAGAGGAGAATCATGGCTTCCCTACCCCGCGCCCTGAAACGTCATCGCGCGAGCCGCACCATCGGCACCGTGCTCGCAGCCCTGGCTCTGCTGGCGGCGGGCGGCGCCACGGGCACCACCGCGGCCGGGGCGACGACCTCGGCCTGCCCGTCGGTCGACGGCCAGTGGGCCGCCCCCGGCCCGTTCGCCGTCAGCTCCGCGTCCAACGGCCGAGGCACGACCGTCTTCCGGCCGGCCGACCTGGGTACTTTGGGCTGCACCTCACACCCGGTCGTCCTGTGGAACAACGGAGCCCGCTCCGGTCTCGACCGGTATGCCCCCCTGCTGAACCACCTCGCGTCGCACGGCTTCATCGTCGCCGCGGCGGAGGGCAACGCGGGCACCGGAGGGCCCATGCTGCAAGGACTGGACTACCTGACAACCGAGAACGGCCGGGCGGGCAGCGCCTACCAGGGCAAGGTCGACCTGGCCAACGTGGGTGCCACCGGCCATTCCTTCGGCGGCGGAGCGGCGGTCGACGCCGGAGCCGATCCCCGGGTGGACACGATCGCACCGATCTACCCCCTCGCGTTCAGCAGCGGTAGCCGGGTACGGGGCCCTGCGGTGTTCTACGCCGGCCAGAACGACACCATCGTGTCACCCTCGACGGTCCGCAGGACCTACAGCCAGGCCACCCAGGTGCCTGCCGTCTACGCCGAACAACGCGGCGCCGACCACTACGGCATCCCCGGCCTGCACGGCCCCGTCACCGCGTGGTTCCGCTTCCACCTCATGCGTGACGAGCAGGCTCGTGGCCTGTACTTCGGCCCCAACTGCACCTACTGCTCGTCTTCGTTCTGGTCGGTCTTCGAGCGCAACCCCCGTGCCAAGGCCGTCCCCGGCCCCTGACCGCACACCACCTGCGGAGAGTCCGACGTAGCCTGAGCCTGGCTGACCAGGTGCCGCAGTGTCTCTGCAGACCGGACTGCTCGACACACCAAGACATGGGAAGGGTCGGGTACGGGCTGGCCGACAGTCCTCACGCAGGGCATCGAAGGAGAGCTGTGTGAGGACGGACCCGGGCCGGCTTTCTGCCGACGACGCGGGCGAGTTCCAGGTGGCCCTGTACAAGCCCGCGTTGTCAGTGGCGACAGCGGACGCAGTGGTGCTCCGGGCGGACGTACTGCTGCCGTCGCCGCGTTCCACGAAGCGCAGCGCTGCCGCGGCGGTTTTGAACAGCGGTTGTTCGGAGATTGGGTTTCAGCCGGTGATGGTCGTCTCGTTCGCGGCCCGACCGGGGGTGTCCCGGTCGGGAGCGTGCCCGGCTTCGGTGTCCCCGTAGCCGTAAGGGAAAGGGAGGAGGAGCAGTCCCGCACGGATGTCGGTCACGAGCAGATCCTGCACTACCGCGAACAGCCGGTCCTGCCCGAGAATCGACCGGATCCGGGGCAACTCGGACTAGAGCGCAGACAGTCCGACTGCCCGAGCGGCGGACTCGCGCGTGGATGCCTTCGAAATCGATGTCGGCGTGCGGGTTGGAGCACGCCCGCAGCCAAGAGTGCGCGAACTCGCGCATTTTGGGTGCGGCGGCCGGAACGGTCCTGCGGGACGCCGGGGTTCGGGGCCACAGCATTCACCTCGGTGGCCCCGAACAGGCCATTGCCAGCAGACTGCACGGCCGGCAGCTCGGGCTCGGCGGCCTCGGAGGAGGAGGCACCGTCCCCGGCGGCGAGCGGCACCTACCGGGTGTCCGCCTCCATCCGGCGGGCACTGCGGCCGGCCTCTGTCCCTGAGCGCCCTGCTGGCGGCCTCCGCGCCGGCCGCTCCCGCCGAGCAGATCGGTGGAGCGGAAGAGCGACAGCCCGAAGAGCCAGGAGCCGTGGCGCGAACCGGGCGTCGGCCTGGCCTTCCGTTAGTGCGCGGGAGTTACGGGAGGGTCGGGGACGTCGGCGGCTTCGCTGCGTTCGGGACGTAGTCGAAGTTGGGCGTGAGCGTGCCGAAGAGGCTGCCGGCGCGCGGGGCTGTGGCTCCGGTGCCCGCCGCGAAGAGGTTTGCGGCTTCCTGAGTGACGTAGAACGGGGCCTTCTTGATGCGGAAGCCCGTGGGGCTGGGGCGGGCTCCGGCCATGACCTCGGTGTAGGTGGACTCGGCGATCGTGACTTCCTCAAGGAGCGGCTTGCCATCGATCGAGACGCCTGCGGAGTAGGCGGGCGTCGGCATGACGCGGATGAACGTGGACTTCAGGGTGATCGTCTTGCCGGATCGGGAGTGGTGGATCTCGAGGCCGCCCGGGTAGAAGATGCGGCCCTTGGTGTCGAGGCCGTCACCGGCCGTTGAACCGATCGGCATGCTGAAGCCCCGGCCGTCGGCGTCCATCACGAACGGGCTGATGGCCTCCACAGTGATGCCTTCGCGCTCCATCCAGGCCAGGGTTTCGTCACCAATCTTCACCTGGGCATCGCCCCAAGGGGAGATGTAGGCGCCCGGCAGCGGCTCGGCGGCGGCTGCCGTCCTGGTGGTGTTGGTCGGCTGCTGGGCAGCCGCTCCGGACGAGGACAGTCCGAGCGGTACGGAGAGCGCGGCCACGGCGGCAAGGACGGTGAGACGGCGCAGTGCGTGCATACGCATGAAACGTTTCCAGTCTGTGAGGGGTGTGAAGGCGTCGGAGCCCTTCCCCGGACAGGCCCAACAGCGGGATTGCGAGGCCCAGTTCGATGTCGGGGCAACGAAGCGTACGAAGATCGACTTCACGGTGAGTATGTTCATTGATGCATGGCCTGGCGACCACGAGGGTGGCTCGTTAGGCCATTCGGGGGGAAAGAGTCACGTGACGAGTGATGTGCCACGCGTAACGGTCGCGCCAAGATCACATGAGCTGTTGGGTGTAGCGACTCCCCCACCCACAGCCCTGGAGACACGCGTGCCGGGAACCCCCAGAACGTCCGGAACCAACCCACTGCCCCATCGGCGGCTCGCTGTCCTCGCCGCCACCACTGCCGCGCTCACTGCCGCTGCCCTGTCCGGGCAGTTCACGGGAACCAGCGAGGCGGGCGGGCACATCGACGCCCCCTCGACCGTGCTCGACTCCCCGGCGGACCTGACCGACGTGTACGCCTTCACCAGCCCGGACAACGCGGACATGGTCACGCTCATCGCGAACGTCCGCCCCTTCCAGGCGCCCGGTACCGCGGCCAATGCTCTGGTGGACTTCCCGTTCGCGACCGGTGCGCGGTACGAGATCCACGCGGACGCCGACGGTGACGGGGCGCCCGACACCACCTACCGCTGGACCTTCCGGGACGAGGACCGCAGGCCGTTCGGGACAGGGCCGAAGGTCGGGCCTCTGCCGGTGAACTCGCTCGACGACCGGTCGCTCGGGGTACGCCAGAAGTACACCTTGGAGAAGGTCGAGGCGGACGGCGCCGTCCAGACACTGCTGAAGGACGCGATCGCCTCCCCCACCCACACCGGCCGGGCACTGATGCCCGACTACGGCAAGTTGCGGACGCAGGCGATCCGCCAACTTCCCGGCGGTGGGCGGAGCGTGGCCACGCAGGCGGCGGAATCGTTCAAGGCCGACACCCAGGTCTTCGGCTTGTACACGGTCGGCACCCGCGGCCCGGTGCCGGGATGGCTGCCCGATGCCCAGCCGCTGTCGGCGCTGAACGTGAACAGCCTGGTCCTGCAAGTGCCCAAGCGTGAGATCGCCCTGAACGGAGACCCGAAGCGCAACCCGGTCGTCGGTGTGTGGGCGTCCGTCTCCCGGCAGGGCGCGAACCTGGAGCGCAGCCTCTCCCAGCAGGCCCCCACCTTCCGGCAGGTCTCCCGGCACGGCATGCCGCACGTCGCGTTCGCGCTGTTCGGCTCCACCATCGGGCTGGCCGAGCCCGGCGGGCCCGAGGACCGGCTCCAGGCTCGCGTGCCGAAGGACGACCATCTGGAGAGCGACTTCCTGGCCGCCACCCTCGACCCCGTACCGCCGCACCGAATCGAGAGGGCGCAGGGCCGCAAAGCACCGGCGACGCCGCGCCACGACATCCAGGCCCTGTTCATGAAGGGCGTCGGCAAGGACAACGGGGCCGCGTTCGGCTTCGACCTCAACACCCACACGATGAACGCCGATGCCGACCCGAAGCGCATTGTGCTGGCCGAGCAACTGCGTCTGAACCTCCACACCCCTGTCACCACCAGCCCGAAGGCGCACGGTGTCCTCGACGGGGATCTCCAGGGCTTCCCGAACGGGCGGCGGCTCAACGACAACATCGACGGGCCGCTGATCCGGATGCTGGAGGGCGAGCCCGCCGGGCCGTCCGCCGCGGGGCTGCTCCCGAAGCCGGTCATCGGTCTGGAGCCCGCCGACGCCCAGACCGTCTTCCCGTACCTCAATCTCCCGCACGCGGGCCCGTGAGGCGTCTGATCACCGCCGTGGGCGCGGCGGCGGCCGTGGCCGGGTGTGTGGCTGGACTTCTCCATCTCGGTCCTGACACCTCCCGGCCCCGGGCCACCGCCGCCCCCGCGGGCGCCCACAGCACTGACATCAGCTCTGCCGACACCGCCCGCAAGGCGACAAAGGCACACCCCGACGACCCGGCCGCCTGGGCCGGCCTGGCACGCGCCGAAATCGAGCAGGCCCGCACCACCCTCGACGCGGGCCGGCTCGACGCCGCCGAGAGGGCCCTGCGCCGTTCCCTCGCCCTCGACGCCACGGACAACTACGGGGCCGTGACAGGGCAGGGGCTGCTCGCCAACGCCCGGCACGAGTTCGCGAACGGGCGCGGGTACGGGCTGCGCGCCACCCGGATGGCACCCGACCGGCCGGACGGGTACGCCGTACTGGCGGACGCCGAAATCCAGCTCGGGAACTATCCACAGGCGCGCGCAGCCGTACAGCGGATGCTCGACATCGCCCCGGCCACAGCCGCCTACAGCAGAGCCGCCTACGACCTGGAGACCGGCGGAAGGCCCGAGGACGCCGCCATCGCACTCCAGCGCGCCGTGGACAGCGCGGTCACACCGGGCGAACGGGGCTTCGCCGAGGCCCGCCTGGGCGACCTGGCCTGGTCCCGGGGCAAGGTGGACCAGGCGGAACGGCACTACCGGCGCGCCCTGGCCGCCGTGCCGGACCATCCGTACGGGCAGGCCGGAATCGCCCGGGTGGCCGCCGCTCGCGGGCACACCGGTAAGGCACTCGACTTGTACGCGCGGCTCGTCGAACGGATGCCGCTGCCACAGTTCCTGCTGGAGACGCTGGAGCTTCGAGGCGCGAGCGGGGATTCCCGCCGAGGGAGCGAGCGGGCCGCCTTGTCGGCGCAGGTACGGATGGCCCGTGCGGACGGCGGCCCGGTCGACCCGCATCTCATCCTCTACGCAGCTGATCACGGCGACCCGAAGGTCGCGGTGGAGCTCGCGCGCAGAGAGTGGAAGCAGACTCGGAGCGTCATCGTCGCCGATGCACTCGGGTGGGCGCTGCACCGCGCGGGACAGAACACCGAGGCCCTCACCTACGCACGCCGGGCAGCCGCAACCGGCTGGAAGAACGCGCTGTTCCGCTACCACCGGGGCACGATCGAGCGGGCACTGGCCATGCCCGAGGGATCCCGTCATCTACGCGAGGCCGTCGCCCTGAACCCACACCTCTCCCTGCACCGACCCGACGGAGATGGGTAGTCGATGAAGTTTCCATGCCGCGCGGCGGTCGTCGCGGCGCCCCTGCTGGTGCTGGTCAGCCTGACCGCGGTGCCGACGGCCCACGCCCACCCACTGGGCAACTTCAGCGTCAACCACTACGACGGACTGCGTTTGTCGCACGACCGAATCGAGGACACCGCCGTCGTCGACACTGCGGAGATCCCCACCGCGCAGGACGAGGAAGCGACGGACACCGACCGCGACGGAACGATCTCACCAGCCGAAGCGGCGGACCGGGCAGCCGAGCGGTGCGCCCAACTCGCCGGCCGCACCAGGACCTGGGTGGGCGGCGAGCGCATCGCCTGGAAGGTGGGCCACTCCACCCTGACGTACGGGAAAGGGGCCGCGGGAGTTCCCGTCGCCCGGCTGAGCTGCACCCTGCGGGCTGACGCAGATCTCTCCCGGCCCGCCGATGTCTCCTTCGCCTCGGGGGCGGATGTGACACGGACCGGCTGGAGGGAGATCACCGCTGCCCCGGGCGAGCGCGTACGACTGGCGGAGTCGTCGGTTCCCTCGAAGAGCCCGAGCGATGTACTGCGCCACTACCCGCTGGACGGGGGTGAACAGCCGCTCGATGTGGCCACGGCGGAGCTGCGTGCGGAACCGAGGGCGGTCGGGGCCGCTCCTGGTGCCCCCGGGCCGGTAAAACCGGATGAGGTACCGGCAGTTCAGGCTTCGGACCGGGGTACCGTGCTCTTTCCGGCGCTGGAGCACCGGCTCACCAGTCTGACGGCCGGCCGGGACCTCACCCTGCCAGTGGGTCTCCTCGCCGTCCTGCTGACCCTGCTCCTGGGCGCGGGCCACGCAGCACTGCCCGGGCACGCCAAACTCGCCGTCGCCGCCTGCCTGGCCCGCCGGAAAGGCGGCGTCCGCGCCGCTCTCGCGGTCGGGACGACAGTCACGGCCACCCATACCGCCGGGGTCCTGGCCCTGGGCCTGATCCTCACCGCGGGCGGCGGATTCGTCGGGGAACAACTGCTGGCATGGCTAGGAGCGATCAGCGGTACGGTGATCGCGGTGCTGGGAATGGTGCTGGCGGTGACGGCGGTACGGGCATCGCGGACCGGGCGGCTCCCCGCACACTGGCACCACGGACACAGCCACGGACACGCACAGGACGAGACATCGGAACACGCTCACGCGTATGGTCACCGTCATGACCACCCCCATGGTCATGAACACCAGCACGCGGCCGACCCCTCACACGACCACGGCGAACACGCCCACGAGACCGACCCCCGCGGCGGGAAGAGGCCGCGCCGCACCGGTACCCCCGCGCTCCTCGGCGTAGGACTCGCAGCAGGTCTGGTACCCAGCCCGTCGGCCCTCGTCGTCCTGCTGGGTGCCATCGCACTGAGCCGGACGTTCTTCGGCGTCCTGCTCGTCGTCGGCTACGGCCTCGGCATGGCCCTCACCCTGACCGCCGCCGGCCTGCTGCTCTCCGGCGGCGGAAGCCGACTCGCCGCTCTGAGCGAACGCCGCCTGCCCTCTCTGCGCCGTTACACCCGCTACGCGACCCTCCTCACCGCTCTCGCCGTCCTCACCGTAGGCATCAGCCTCACATTGCGAAGTCTGCTCACACTCTGAACCCCAGAGAAGTACAACCAGACATGGGAGACCCGCGAACCACAGGTCAGGGTGTACAGCTTCGCGCTCACCCGCGCCGCCGCCAAAGGCAGCCGCGAAGCCCAGGGCGTCGAGAGGTTCCGGATCTCCTTCGACCTGCGCACGCTGAAGGTGCGAACGCAGTAGCCCCCGGCGTCAGCGGCATCACCCAGGGCGGAAAGGCGTACCTGGAATCCGGGTAGGACCAGTTCCTCGCCGTCGGCACGTCCGACCGATCGCGGTGCAGATCACTGTGCTGGGCGACCCTGCTCAGCACCTTATGGCACACTGGAAGCGGTCGCTGACCTGCACGGCATCCGGGGCGTCAGCGGCGATGCCCTGCCGGTAGGTGAGTGAGCTGTCCCTGCAGGCGACCTCGACACCTGGTGCTCGCGGAGCCAGCGACCGAGCTGTTCGGCGTCGTGTCCTTCCCGGAGCGTGAGCGGGAGCCGGGTGGTGGCGTCGGCCAAGGGGGGCCGTAGGTGTCGCCGTAGAGCGCGAAGTCATCCACCCCCAGCACCAGGGGCGTCTTCAGTGACGGAAGCGACACCCGCGTCAGCTGGGACAGTGAGCCTCCACCAACTTGAAACCGCAGGTCAAAGGGCTGGTGTGATGGTATTCCGGGGTGCTCACGCTGGTCGCGGGCGGTAGCCTGCGGAGTGGATCGCCCGTCAGCGGTTGACTTCGATTCTTGTCGGGACAAGCAGAGCACGCAGCAGGTGGGTGGTGCGTGCTGGGTCGGTGCGGAACTCGGCGAGGATCTGCCGGTTCTTGAGGTGGGCGAAACCGTGCTCGACTGGAACTGCGGCCCGGATACTGGGGACATGCAATTCGTCTTGTTCATGACCCTGCCTGGGCTGGTCATCATGCTGACCCTGCTGGCCTTCGTCGACCAGCTGCTGCTGCGCGCAGGGCGGGCCGGAGGGTTGCCGTGGCGGAACAGCGCACGTCAGGGGCAGATATCAGCGACCGGATTCGAACAGCTGCACGCAAGCTTTTGCCCAGGCAAGCAAAGCGAGCTGAAGGAGCGGCAGTCGGCACTGATCATGCCGGACGACGAAGATGACGGGGCCCCGCCGAACAGGACGATGGTGGACCCGGCCGCGGGGACGGTGGTCATACGGATGCCGCGCCCCGGGCGGTAGGAGTATCGCCCAACCTGCGACGGCACATGCTCCGGGTTCGTTGTCATAAGGCATCTGGTAGTTCCTCGCGTATGACGCGGGTACAGCTGACCCATGAGGTGCGGGATTCGTCGGACCGTACCTTCCGATCGGCAGGTACGGTCCGTATCCCGAGCGGCTGCGGCAGCAGTTCGATGGCGTGATCTTGCGGTTTCTGGTCGGTGGATACGGCGCCCGATCCACCCCAGGGCAACTCCGACGGATGATGTAGCCCACAGACCGGCGTCCTGTACCAGGTGAGCATTCTGACCGATCGGCACGCCAGCCCTTTGACCAGCGACTTCAAGTCGGCGGAGGCTCAGTACGGTGCATCGCGAGAGCCCGATGTCCAAGATCGGCAGCATGCGGGAACCGCCTCGCCCGGCCAGCACCACGCCGACGTCCACGGTGGTGTCCGGGTCGGCGGGAGCGCCGGAGGCGGCGGCCTCCGGCGCACGACGCGTACGATCGCGGCCAGGACGCGGTCACGGACGAGTTGGCCGAAGGTGCGCACGCTCAAGGAGAGCCCGGCACGGTCGGCGATGATGTGGCCGCGGCTCCCGGCGTGGAGGGCTCCGACGCTCACCACGGCGGGCGAGACGGTGGTCTGCATCCCTTGCGATGCACGACACGCGCCGTCGGCCCTGCCTTCCGTCGGCCGCGGCCTCGGACCAGGGCCGGCCTCAGCGGCGCTCGGGCAGGTCGGCCTCCGCCGGCAGGATGGAGAGCGCGCGCTGCACCTTGGCCGACGGCGCCGCGGGCGCGGTCTTCTTCCCGCAGAAGGCCGCCTCCAGCGTCCCGCCGAGCGCCGTGTTCGCCGCGCCCCGGTTCGAGGTGTTCGCCATGGCGGAGAGCGCGCGCCGGCCGTCGCGGGTGGCGAAGGCGTACGTGTAGAAGCCCTGCACGGTGCCGGTGTGCCCGTACACCTGGGTGCCGCAGGACAGGTCGTAGCGGCGCAGTCCGAGCCCGTAGAAGCGGGTCTGGGTGGTGTCCGTCGGGGTGACCGTGGTCATGGCGTCCAGCATCCGGGGCGAGAGCAACCTGCCCCGCATGAGCGCGGTCGTGAAGGTGTTCAGGTCGGCCGGGTCGGAGATGACCGCGCCGGCCGACTGGGCCCAGGAAGCGGTCTGCTCCGTGGAGTCGACGAGCGGCGCCCCCGCCTCGTCGGGGTGGAGGTAGCCGCGCACGTGTGTTCCCTTGATCCGGGTCTCCGGGTGGACGTAAGAGGTGTGACGCAGCTTCAGCGGCTTGATGATGCGCCGTTCGTACTGCTTGGCGACCGGGGTCCCCGTGGCCTTCTCGATGAGCATGCCGATGACGACGAAGTTGGCGTTGGAGTACTTGTAGGCCACACCGGGCTCGGTGGTGCGGGGTTCGGCCAGCGAGAGGTCGACCAGCTCCTGGTAGGTGAAGACGCGGTTGCGCACGGCTTCGAAGCCGGGCACGGTCTTGGCGAACATGGCCTCGGTGTAGTCGGCCAGGCCGCTGCGGTGGGTGAGCAGGTGACGAACCGTGATGCGATCGTCGGGCAGCAGCCCGGGAAGGTAGCGGTTGACCGGTGCGTCGAGCTCCAGCCGTCCTTCGTCGACCAGCTGGAGCAGCACGACGCTGGAGAAGGTCTTGCTGACGCTGCCGATGCGGAAGCGTGCCCGGGTGTCCATGGCCTCGCCGGAGACGCGGTCGCGGACGCCGGCAGTGCGCGTCCGGACGCCGTCGGGACCGGTGAAGCGGGCCATCGCGCCCGGAGCGCCGTTGGCCATGGCGGCGTTCAAGGCCGCGGTCACGCCGTCCAAGTCGGGGGCAGGGGTGGGGGTGGGCGCGGCGGGGGTCGCGGGGCCGGCAGTGGCCGTGGGGGTTGCCGGTGCCGCGGAGGCTGCGGTGGCGGGGGCGAGACCGCCGGCGAGGGCGGCGATCAGGGTGGCGCTCATGGCCAGACGTCGGTGCGTCGACAGGGGCACGTGACTTCCTCGTTCTCGACTCATCGGAAAAACGGCACACGCGTGGGGTGTGCCGTGGGGACCCGGGAGGAGCGATCACTGCGTGCTGTCCGGGATCCCCATGGAGCATGAGTGCCAACGCGTCACATCGGTTCCTGTCACGGGGTGCCGATATCCCGTCCGACCGGGTGCCAGGACCGTTTCGCTGGCAGGTCGCGGAACGTCGCCGGGGTTCGGAAACGGTCCGGGGCACAGGAGAACCGTCCCGGGCGGGGCGGGGCGGGCCGGGGCGGTGGGAGGGAGGGGGTGTCGGCATTTCTGTGTGTCTGCCGGACGGGGCGCCGCTCAGGCGCGAACCACCGCCTTTCGCTTCGAGCGACCACCCTGACAGACGATCTGCTCCGCAGACTGCCGCCCGCGACCAGCGTAAGCAGCCCGAGAACGGTCCTGCCCTTCTCACCCCGAACGCGGCCGGTGACCTGGTCGGAGCGGACGACGGCCTGGTCTGCCAACAGAACCTCGCCCCCCGTCCTTCCTCTCCTTCACCCGGATCGCCGGCCAGATCTCCTCGTACCAGCGGCACACGACCTTGGGGCCTGCTCCACGGCCCGCTTGTCCGGGAGCTGAAAGGACAGCCCCCACCGCTTCAGGTACTTGCCCGCCCCGGGCTCGGCCAGCCGCACCCGATACAGCCTTGTGATCAGCTCGCCCACCAGCCGCCGTGTCCACAAATGCCCGCTCAGACCCACGCCACAAGGACGGTGATCGAAGACCGTTTGCCGCACAGCGGCCTGCTCGGCCTGCCCGAACACCTGGTGCCTCCCACCGGCTGCCCTGCGGCTGCATGACCAACGCGCCACGGCCACCGGTCTGCCACGCGTCAACCGCCTTCAGCCACACCCTGAAGACCGCCGCTACGTCCTCACGGTCCCGCCCCGTCACCAACGCCGCCACCGCCCGTAGCCGCAGGACTTCCCGCACCGACGGTGACAGATGCCGGGCATCCCCCACCAGATCGCTCACAGTTGCCGTGGCAGGCCGGCTTCCCGTCAACCGGGTCGTCCACCGTGCTGAGGATGTCGACGATGACGTCCGTGGTCGCCCGGGGGAAGAAGTAGGCCTTGGCCCGGCCCGCCTGGGTGTCCATCAGCACGTCGGAAACCTGCTTGGACGGGTCCGCCTGCGCCTCGACCTGACGTGTGAAGTAGGCGGCGTAGGCGCCGTACAGGGCCTGGTTGTCGGCCACCGTCAGAGCGTCGTTCCAGGACTTCCGGCGGTCCAGTCGAAGGGAACAGGGTGTCACGGGTTTGCCGGACGCTCCGCCCATGCGCTGCCGGCGGTCTGCGACCGGGCTCAGGTCCGCGCAGAGTGGTCACCGAAAGAAGGCGAGCGGCTTGATGTCTCCGTGCAGGGCGGCGTGCAAAAACGCGGCCAGGCTCCGAGCGGTCGGCTCGTCTCGCGGGTCGTGGGGCACGAGGTACGTGGCGGTGGCCGACGACTCGGACGACACCAGACCGCACTCCACCTCCACCAGGCGCTCGCACGTACGGCACAGGAACCCGCCCAGACCAGGCATGCCATTCCACGCCGGTGCGGTGTCCAGGTCCGCCTGCACCGTCCCACGCCCACGCGCCCGGGAAACACGGACAAGCGGCACAGTACGGTCTTTGGCCTGCGCGTACGCGTTGTTGAAGCCGGTGAGCAACGTCCCGTCCGGGACCGCCTCCGCCGACAGGGGCCGACGCGCATTGATCATGCGATCATCCTGCACCGCCGGACGGGGAGGGAAACGGTCCAGAGCTGATGCGGCGATCAGGGTGATGTTCTGCCGCAGCCACTTTGCAAGCCGTGCCGACGACACCGGGGCATGCCGTCGAGCGGCCGCCAGTCCAGTCGACCGACCCGCGCGACGGCTGGCCAAAAGCCCATAAAGCCGCTCATGAGTCCGGCCTACGGAAGCTGTGCAGTGGGTTCGGTGGTACTGGCCGTGTCGGCGGCGATGGTGAAGAGCGCGTAGGCACCGCTGATTTCCAGGAGCCTGCTCACCTGCGGGGTGAGGGGGCCGGCGAGGACCAGGTGCTGGCGGCGGTGGGCCTGGATCAGGGTGTTGAGCATGGAGGAGTCGGCGAAGGAGACACCGGCCAGGTCGACCACGGTCCGCGTGATGCCGTCGTCATGCGCCGTTTCCAGTGCCTGGCGCAGGGCTGCCTGGGAGCCCATGTCGAACTCCCCCTCACAGACGATGACGCGCCTGCCGTCCCTGCCGGGCAGCATCAGGACGCGAGTTTCGGGCCCCGTCGTCTTGCTCACGTTTCCACCTTCATCACCTGGGAACCCGCTTGTGCGCACACAGCAGCGGGCTCGTCTCCACGCCGGACACACTGCCTGACCGGCACTCTGCAGGGGAGAATATCTTCCTGAGTCGCATAAATAAAACTTTAGTGACTGAGATAGATATAGGAGGTTGTCTGCTGAGACGCGTGTGCATGCCCCCGTCACCGAAAGACACGGCCGCCCCGGCAGCGGCAGGCGGAGCGGGCCTCCCGGTTCCAAGTCCGCTCACGCCAACCCCGCCCAACGGCCCTGCGGCGACGAGCTTTTGAGACCACAGCGCTGGTGGAAGCAGAGCCCGCACAGGCCCCTCTGCCTGACGAGCCGCTCACCGGGACATCACTCGGCGCCGACCGGCGGATGTCCCCCCTCAGCGCTGTGGACGACTGCTTCCCCGTTCGTTGGCGTGGCGGTGACACCCTGGTTGTCGCACTCCGGTCAGCCGCACGGCAGCGCCGTTGGCGACGGGGCCGGATGTCCAGCCCCAGGGGCTGGTGATGATTCCAGGTGCGCTTGCGAGCACCGCCGCAACCATGCGGGCTCTGCCGGTTCGACTGCGTCCGCGCGACGTCCGGGACACCAGCACCGCCACGCTTTGCCAGGACCGACCCCTCACCAGCCGACGGCAGGCAGGCAGGCCGACCCGAGTACGACAGTCACCCGGCCGGGCGGCCACACGGCCACCGGCGCACCGCACCACCGCGCAACGTCGCCGGACGGCACATCAGCATCAACGAGCGGCACCTGCGCGCACCGGGCCTTGTGGTCCTGGACGTCACCGCCGCTGATGAGACCACCGAACGCGCGGGGATGACCGGCCCGGAACAGCGGTGGGCCACCTCCGGCATCACCGCCGTACGACGCGAGCCCGGGACGCCAAGGAAGGCGAAGGGCCGCGTGTACGCGGACACCCGACGCCCCGCACCATGACGTGGCAGCGGTCGGCTACCAGTGACGGAGCCGTTCTCCCACCGTCAATGAAACTCGCGGGCCTGCGCGGGTGGCCTGCCGTCATGCGCAGCGTCTTGCTGCGTGTGCCCGGCGGATGCCGTCGACTGCCTCTGCTGGATGCCGCCTTCAGGGACGGCGTAAAGGCTGGGTGTCGATGCCGGTCACCGCGGTCGGGCCCAGCGGGGCATCGTCCTCGGTGATACCGGCCTCGCGCAGGGCGGCGGCAGCCACCTGTTTGGCGTGCTGCTCCGC
>NZ_BAAAUD010000116.1:0-60349 GCF_039533765.1 Streptomyces enissocaesilis
GCATGAAGAACAAGCACCGTGCACGCGAACGCACCGTCGGAAAACAGGGCCAACCGGACCTCACGGCAACCCTCACAAGCAGCAGAGCTGGATAAACGTCAAGCTTAGGCCACCCGTGCCCAGTCCATACCGAGATCGGCGAGCGCGGTGAGCTGGGAGGTGCCGAGCCGGTCGCGGCGGGCCTCGATGTTCCCGATCCAGATTCCGGTGCGATGCTCGGTCCCATCGGGGAGGACCTGGACGACGGCGCGCCCCGGCAGGCGGCCCTCCCGCGCCACGCACTGCGCGAGGGCCGCAAGGCCCGTCCGGAACGCCTCACCGCCCTTGCCCGGCCGGGGGACGGACGAAGCCGCTTTCGCCGGGGCCTTACGCGCCCGTACGGCCTTTCACGCCCAGCCCCGCTGCTCGGTGTTCAGCCGGTTCCAGTCCCGCCGCTGGGGGCCCGGCGGACGCCACGGCTGGCGCAGACGGCACCGGGTCGTGCCGGCGAGGCCGCGTACGACCCGGTTCTTCCTGCGGGCACCGCATCGCGCGGATGACACGAACAGCGAAGACGAAGGACGAAGGGGGAGCGGGTAACCATGGGGGAGAGGCAGCCGATGAAGGAGGACCTCCAGGAGACTCTGGGCTGGGCACGTCAGCGTCTTGAGGAGCTGGGCGTTTTCGCAACGGAGGACGGGCTGCGGTGGGCAGCGGCCCACGGGCTCGTCCTGTCCGTGTGGCACAACGGCCCGATTGAGGATGCGCACGCCTCCCCTCCGACCAGCCGGCGCGAGGCATTGCACGACGGGACGATGTTCGCCCACAACACCTGGCTCACCCGGTAGGCATTCGACGTCCTGGGCTCCGACGACCGGTTCCGCCTCCATGCGCTGGAGGACCTGGTCCTGGACCGGGACATGGTCTGGCCGGGATGCGAGGAGACCCTGACGGACTCCGGCCGGGAATTCCTCGGAGAGATCAAGAAGCAGGTGAAACAGCGTATCGACATGTTCAGGCACTTCGAGAAAAGACTGCCGCCGGACGACTTCCTCGTCTTCGCCGGCGCTCCCCGGATCGGGACCTGCGACGGCCATTGCGGTATGCCGAAATGGCCTGCCTGCGTGGAAGCGGCGATGCGCCGGCTGCGCGGCGAGGACGAGGAGTTTCTTCACGAATGGGGCGACTTGATGACCCGTATCGGTCCCGCTCCCGCTCCCGTCACCGCGGACCTTGAGGGAACCCGGAAACTGCTGCTGGAGTCGCCGTGGGAACTGAACGCCGGGAACCTGAACTGGTTCGCCTGGAACCCGGTCCTGCAAACCACCTGGCACGACACCGTAGGCGCGGCGGCAGCAGTTGCCGCGGCGGCACACGGCCAGATACAGCGATAGCGAGATCGCGCCGGGAGAATCCACTCGCGGAGTGCCAGTACGTCATGTCTCGCAACTTCCGTACCGCACCCCTGCGGTGGTCGAGGACATGGTGGTTGTTGCTTTGCGCGTGCGAGTCGGCGCGGTCACCAGGCGGCGGGCTGGGACAACCGTTGTCACGGACAGGGGGGCTCATCTATGCCGATCCGGGCCCGGGCACCGCACGACGCAGACGGTCCACGATCTGCCGCCACTGGCGGGCATGGTCGTGTGACGGGAACCACGCCTCGGCCCGCTCGTGGTCCAGGCCGGTGAATTCCTCCAGTTTGGCCACCACGTCCGGCTCGCCGGAGCCTGCCCCGAGATGACCGCACTGACCGGCCAGATCCGCACCTTCGCCGGCCTCCTCGTCCCTGCCGCGGGTAACACCGAGCAGCTGACCACCCGGATCACCCGGGCCCGTGCTGCCGACCTGCCCTTCCTGCACTCCTTCGCCACCGGCCTCGAGCGCGACCGCACCGCCGTCGACGCCGCCCTCACCCTGCCCCACCACAACGACCGCACCGAGGGTGTCAACTGCAAGATCGAACTCCTCGAGCACCAACGGTACGGCCGCGTCGGTCACCCCCTCCTGCGCCGGCTCATACTGCTCAACTGACCGACAGCGGCACCGATCAACGCCTACGAAGATCTTGGAAGGCCCGAACGATTTACAGTCCCGGCTGTCCAGGTCAAGGTTCTGCGCGGAAGACTCGTCACAGCGGCCGTTTCCTCGCGCTCCGTTGCTCGATATCTCGAAGCGCGAGGACGGCCGCACCTGCCATCCGGGGAATGGCGAACCCCGGCGTGAGACAAACGCGCCGGGGTTCAACGACAGGTTCAGTACCGCGTGGGGAACAGTTGGAGTTTGGCCTTGTTGCCGGAGACCGACTTCACCCAGATCTTCAGGTTGTTGAACTTGACGGTACCGCCCGGGCTGGTGCTGCCGCTGAGGCGCCCGTCGGCGGCCGACATCTTCACGGATCGGGAGCTGATGCTCGTGATTTTCAACTTCCCGAACCCGAACTTGCGGCTGTCGACCTTGATGGTCTTGGGCGCCGACACGGTGGTCTTGCACCGCCCGTCATAGCAGGGCCCGTTGGCGGCAGACGCCACCGGCGTCATCACGCCGAACCCGAGGGTGCCCGCCACGGTCAGCGTCACGGCAGTCGTTACGGCCCGCCGGCGCATACCGGCGGTGGTCACCAGAGTGACTGCTGTCAGTCGGTGGGTACGGTTCACGTCATCGCCCTTCGGTCGGTCGGAAACGGTACGGCGGGGAGTTCCTGCGCCACCGGAGCCCAGGCATTCTGTGCGCTCGGATCCGAGTCGGCCGGCCGGTGCCCCGCTGCACCGATTCCAGCACCCGCCTGGTTGTTCAGTAACCTGATCCATCCCCCTGAACAAATCGCGGTTGCGCCCGTGACGGGGCGGCGCTGGCAAGCGCGCGACAGCACCCAGGGTGGGAGAGGACGTCACACGGTCCCGCCCCGCCCCACCTCGTCCCGTCTCGTGCCGTTCTGTGCTCAACCTCCCCTACGTTCTTCTGCGGGACCGGGCGAGCCTTTCGTACGGTTGGCCCACCCAGAGGCGTCGGGTGTGGTTTTCAACCTTGTGCCGCTTGTGTCTTCCATCGATTGGCCGCCCGACGCCCCACGACGACTCGGCTGCCCATGAGGGACTGCGAATGACGCGGGGCCTCCTCCTGAGTGGTGGACACGCTGATACTGGATCTGCTTGATCCTGAGAAAGCGAGAAGACCGCCGACGACGAAGGACTACTCGGACGAGTTCAAGGCCGATGCCGTGGCCCTGTATGCGTCCACACCCGGGGCGACGTACAAGAGCATCGCGGCTGACCTGGGCGCCAACCGGGCGACCCTGCGTGAGTGGGTGCTGCGGGACCGTGAACGCCGTGGCGTCACCGCCGCGGGTGCGAAGCCGGCCGCCGGATACCGGGCGGCGGTGCCGTCCGGTATCCGGACGAGCGGGTCTGGAAGCTGGAGGCACGGGTGGCCGAGCTCGAGGCCAGTGAGCGCAAGCTCGCCACCGAGCGGGACATCCTCCGCAGGGCGGCCAAGTATTTCGCCGGGGAAACGAACTGGTGAGGATCCGCTTCCAGTTCGCCCGCGACCACCGGGACGCCTACGAGGTGAAGCGGCTCTGCCAGATCCTGGACGTGAACCGATGGAGCTACTGCAAGCGGCTCGCCGGCGCCGAGGCCGCCTGGAAGGTGCGGTTGAACGCGGGCGCATCCTGATGGAAGCGGCCGAAGTGCCTGGTGCCGAACGCTCGGCCGTACTCGGAGTTGACCTTGGCGACGAGTTCAACCAACACCTCAGGGCATCGACGCAGGCCACCGTCGATGTGCACAAAGCACAGGTGGCGGCCGCAGCCAAGTTGTGGCGCACAGCGGCAGCGCTCAAGGACCGCGGCCTGTCCGGCAGGGACATCGCGCACGTCTTGGGAGTCTCGCCCCCAGCGCGTCCCGCAACTTTTCAACGACCCGCACGCTCGTGGTTGGAATCGCAGCGGCAGGCCGTCCTCATGGGTACGCCGACCTTCCCCCAGAAGATGCCCACGCCACGTCCCTGGCCCAATCGCAGGAGTGCTTGTGACCTAGATCGGTCACCAGGAACCCTCCCCGTCCCGCGATCGCTTCCTGGGTGCGTTCCGGGAGCTGGAGCACGGCAGCCCGGACGGGCCGTCCTTGCACGCCTGTGTGCGCAGCAAGGGGGTTCCGCACGAAGCGGACCTTGTGAGCTATCTGCGTGTCGGCTCGGTATTTGCCGCGACCGGATCAGGTGTCTATGACGTTCTCAGCCCGGCGAACGAGCTGATGGACCACCTTCGAGCTGATAGACCACCTTCACCTGCTCACCGATGGTGAGTGGTCGCGACGGCCGGGCCCTTCGGTGGGCACCTGGGCTCTCTGTCGCTGCCGGGGCCGATTACCTCGCCGCCGGACACGCGGAAATCTGTGACGACCGGAGTAGACATTGAGTGGTGGTGTGGTTATGGTTTCTCTCGTAACGCAGAGAGACCGCAGGGCCTGGCAGAGACGAACTGCCGGGAAGCATTACCGCAGTTGTAGTTCGCAGGGCGGTGCGGTGGTGGAGTTTCGAAGCCAGGGTTGTTGCAGGACGGCGACGGGACTGACGACCGGACCGGGTGGCCCGCAGTGATCAGGGGCGGCCGTGAGCAGGACCGCAGTGGCAGTACCCGCAAGTGCAGTTCGCAGTACCCAGCAGTGAAGTTGGTGCGCAGTACCTCGGTGAAGGCGTCGGCTGCGGGCGCGCGCTCCGGGAGGTTCGGCAGTGGGGTTCTAAGCCAGAGCAGACGCAGGAGGGGCGACGGGGCTGACTGCCGAAGAGTGGCGCTTTGACAGGCCACCGAGCAGGTCGAATCACCAGCAGTACGCAGTACCCGCTTGGTAAGCAGTTGATCCCAGAGGGAAGAAACGGAGGAACGAGGCGCCATCAGGATCGCCCGGGCGGAAGTCTTGGGCCCGGGTACCGCAGGACATCGATAGTGAGGTGGTCTCCGGTCAAGCAACCGCGATCCCCGCACCCCCGACAGCAACTCGGTCGGGCGGGCGGACACAGAAGGCCGGCGCAGTACCAGAACCGGCAGATGGTGTAGCAGTTCCTTCGGGGCCCTGGTGCCAATGGCGCCAGGGCCCCTCCATGCGTCCCACCGAGAGGTGTGATGACCGCAGGCGACTCCTCCGGCCGTCTCGACGACGACTACCCCGCCTGCACCACGGGCCGTGCCGCCGACATGCTCGGCACCACCCAGGTCTTCCTCCGCGCCATCGCCGGGGCCCGCCTCATCACCCCTCTGCGCTCAGAGGGGGGTCACCACCGCTACTCCCGCTACCAGTTCCGTATCGCCGCCCGGGCCCGGGAGCCCGTCGATCAGGGCATCCCCATCGAGGCCGCGTGCCGCATCACCGTCCTCAAGGACCAGCTCGAAGAAGCCCGGCGCATCGACGCCGAACACCGCCGCACCGCCGAAGTGCCGAGCCCAACGGCCGCGGTCTGATAGGCCTGAGACCCGCAAACCTGTCCCAGTGCTTCTCGGCTGACGCCCGCACCGTCTGCCCGGGACGCAAATCGTTCCGGGCACCGGGGGGTCAGGTCCCGGGCCGCCCGCACCTTCTCCTCGGCCGTCACCGGCTGGTCCAGAAAAGATCGGTGTTTGAAAACCTCCACACGGTGCAGACGATCGTTAACACCGACTTTATTCACCGAGGTAGGAGACACATCATGGGCATTCTGGCTTGGATCCTCATAGGTCTGCTCGCGGGCTTCATCGCCAAGGCACTGATGCCGGGCAAGGACCCGGGCGGCGTCATCATCACCATGCTCATCGGCGTCGCCGGCGGTCTGCTCGGCGGCTTCCTCGGCAAGGTCATCTTCGGCGTCGACTCCATCGATGGCTTCTTCGACCTCTCCACCTGGATCGCCGCCATCATCGGCTCCGTCATCCTCCTCGCCGTCTACCGACTGGTCACCGGCAACAAGCGCCACCACAGCCACGCCTGACGCAGCCTCACCCCGGACGGAAAACGGCTCCCCCTCTGCCGAGGGCGGAGCCGTTCCGCTGCTGTGACCCTCAGGCCGGCGCCGGACACCAGGTGAAGGAACGGCCGCGTCAAGTTGCGGCGACGGCAGCGGTGCCGGCTGGAGACGAGCAGGCCCAGTCGCCGTCCTTCTGCCTGACCCGCGGACATGGGGTGAACCGTTCCGGTTTCGGTGGAGATTCGATCGTTTGAGAGGATCGAGTCATGGCACGTTCTTCCCAGTACCTGCTGGAGCTGCGCCGTCGTGCGGTGCGGATGGTCACCGAGGTGCGGCCTGACTATGACACCGAGTGGGCCGTGATGAAAGTGGTCGCTGTGAAGCCCGGTAGCGGTACGACCGAGACGCTGCGCATGGGGACTCCCCTGCTCGAACGTAGTTGAGAGCTTGGGGGAGGGGTCGGTCAGGACGAGATCGACGCGGGGAATCGCCCGGGGGCGACGACGGAGGAGTCGGCCGAGCTGAAGCGGCTGAAGAAGGAGAACGCCGAACTGAAGAGGGCGAACGAGCCCCTGAAGTCCGCAGCGAGTTTCTCCGCGGCCGAGCTCGACCGGCCACATACACGCTCGTAGCGTTCATCGACGAGCACAGGGGCCGCTTCGGCGGCGTTGCACCCGTTCCCCGCGACTCCGGCAAGATCAGCGGCAACCTCCGCCGCCCACGCCGTTACAACCGCCGGCTCCAACGCGTCTTCTCCATCTCCGCGTTGTTCAGCATCCGTCACTGCGAGGACTCCCGCCGGTTTTACGAACGCAAGCGCGCCGAAGGCAAGCACCACATCCAGGCCGTCCTGGCCCTGGCCCGCCGTCGCGTCAACATCCTCTGGGCCCTCCTACGCGACGGACGGCCCTACGAGGCCGTGCCTCCCACTGCCCAGGCGGCTTGACGATCGGCATGAGGAATCAGTGTCCGAGAAAACGCGCTCGGCCGACCGAGCAGCCGGTACTCAGGGAAAGAGGGAGGCGCCGCGACTCAGGGACCATCCAGGCACCGGGTCCTGTCGCGCGTGTTCGGCTCCGCCGCCGGTGCGCTGTGAACGCCTGTCCGGCACCGCGGGTGACAGGGGTCAGTTGCGGGGTGCGGGAACCATCTCCCCCTCGAAGGCGGCCGTGGGGGCTGGGAGCTCCTCGGCGGACACAAATGAGTGTCGGCAGTCGGGTGCCTGGCCCTGGCGCAGGCCGAACGCGAAAGTGTCGGCATAGGCGGTGCCCTCGGCCGGACGGGGGAAGAGGATCTCCAGGTGAGTGCCTGCCGGGATCTGGCTAGGGTGGATGGAGGCGGTGATGGCGCCGTTGCGGTGCTGGAAGCCGATGGCTTTGAGAGTGGTGTTGCCGAGTTCGGGATCCTCGCCCTTGTCCAGCGGGCAGGTGGGGTCGTCCTGGTAGACGCGGGCCGGCACCCCCATGCGCTCCAGATCGCGCTGGAGCTGGGGCAGGTCGGGCTGCGCACCGGCTTCGCGAATGGTCACCGTGACAGTTCCGCGGCGCTCACGGTTCAGGGTGTAGGCCACGGTGGAGATCCGCTCGGGGAGGCTACCCGCGCTGGCACGGTCGGTGGCCGCGACCGGGGATGCCGTGTGCGAGCTGCCCTGGTAGACAGCGAGCGAGATCCCGGCCAGGCAAGCGGCCAGGGCCACAGGGGCTGCCAGGCGCACGGCCAGGCCGCGGTGCGGGCGGACGGGACGGGGGTCCTCGGTGACGTTGCTCATCAGGAAGTCCTCAAGCAGGCGTTGGCGGTCGTTGGAGAGAACCGGATCGCCGGGCGCCGGCAGCAGCCGGGCCAACTCCGTGTGATCCAGCGGTTTCTGCCGCCGCCACGGATTGAAGATCATCGGTTCCTCTCCTTGTTCGACCGGGCCGCTTCGGTGCGGCCACCCCGTACTTGTCCGCCTCCTGCCGCCGGTTCCCACTTTTCTCGCTCGGCCCGCCTCTTCCTCAGCTCCAGCTCGGCAAGCTTGCGCAGTCTCGACCGCGCACGGGCAAGCCGGGAACGGACCGTTCCCACCGGAACGCCCAGGGCCTGTGCCGCCTCCGCATAGCTGAGGCCGGACCACACGCACAGCGTGAACACCTCCCGTTCGGCCCGGCGCAGCTGCGCCAGCACTGCCTGTGCCGCGGCAAGCTGCTCAGCATCCGCCATCCGGCCGATCAGCTCGTCGGCAAAGTCCGGCACGGTCTCCGTCGCCGGCATACGTGCCACCGCGCGATCATGCCGCCGCGCCGCACGTGCCGTGTTACGCAGCACATTCGTCGCAATGCCCATCAGCCAGGGCCGCGGGGTGTCTCCCTCGTCCCGCAGCTTGCCACGAAGCCGCCACGCCTCCAGAAACGTCAGAGAGACGACGTCCTGGGCCACCGCCCAGTCACCGCTCGCCCGCACCGCATGGCGATACACCATCTGCGCATGATCTTGGAACAGCTCCCTGAACGCCTCAGGGTCTCCCGCCCGGATCCGGGCGTGCAAAGAAAAATCCACACCTTGTCTTGTCCGCCACCCCTCGGGCGTCCCAGTGATCCGCACCACATGCCTCCCGATGGAACCACCGCAGTTCATCATCCCGGTCGACTCCTGCTTCCGAGTGGGGCCGGCGCCGCTCCCCGCCACCTTGCCGTAGTTGTACGAGAGCCCGCCCGGGAGATCCTGGGCGGCCTTCGTGCTGTCCAGGCTCCCTGAGCGCGGACTGTGCCCTATGGCCTGGTGCCCAGCAGGTCGCGGCGGGCGGTGACCAGCTGATGCCACCGTGCACGGGTGGCCGGTTCGCCGTCCAGCCAGCGGGGCGGGGTGTGACCGGAGGGGAGAGGGAGGCCGGCCATGAAGTGGGCGATGTCGGTGTAGTAGCTGTGGTCGCCGCTCTGGGTGAGGTCGCGCAGTCGGGCGATGGCGGCGGTGAGTGCGTCGTGGTCGCCCAGGACGGCGTGGTGGAGAGCAGCGGCCAGCTCGAGGGTGGGTGCCGTGGAGGTGAGGCCGGCACTGTCGAGTTCGGTCCCGCGGGGCGCTGACGCGGTCGTCGACGGCAGGGCTGCCGGCATCGCGGAGCAGGGCGGCGATGTGCGTGGTGAGGGTGGTCGCGCGCAGGTCGAGGCATGGGAGGAGCTGGTGGGCCAGCTCGATCTCGTCGTCGGCTTGGCGGGGGTCGTAGAGGGCGGTGGCGAAGGCGAGCAGCGCCTGGTTGTGGGCGGATTCGTCGGCCTTCGTGTGCTGTTCGGCCTCAAGGCGTCCGACGAGGTAGGCGGCTGCGCGTTCCGGCTGCCCCTGGGGCCACCCACCGACCCCGCCCTGAAAACCTCAGTGACAGGCCTGCGCGAGAGCGCGGTGCGGCTCGCCGTGCCCCAGTGCACGTAACGTTGGTCAGCGGCGCATCGGAGAATCTACGCACAAGAGCGGTGGACCTTGGGTACAAGTGGAAGGCAGTGCGGTGAGCAACTCGCCGACACCTGCGCTGAAGCCGGACGGTGCTGGCTGCATCCCATCGGCCGGCTCCGGAGCACCGCCTCCCGCACACCCCATGCCGCCACGACGTATGCGCGTAGCCTGCCCGGCCGGCATGACATCGCCACCGCGCTGCGGCGGACACCGGCATCGGTGTGGAACGACAATGTGACGGACTGCGCCGCCGCGCTCACCTATTACGCGGTGCTCGCGCTTTTCCCCACCCTCCTGGTCACGGTCTCGTTGATCGGGATCGTCGGCCCCTCGGCCACAGAGAACCTCATCAGCAATGTGATCGCTGTTGTCCCGGCCGAGTCACGCCCGGTAATGCACAGCACGCTCAGGAGCATGGCCGACCAGCGCACAGCTGCCTGGGTTCTGGCGGTCTTCGGCACGATCGGAGCTCTGTGGTCTTCCTCCAGCTACCTGGGAGTCTTCCGCCGGGCCCTGCACGCGATGCACGGCGTCGAGGACCTCCGCCCCGCATGGAGGACCGCACCACGACTGGTGATCACCGCTCTGGTATTGCTGGCGCTCCTGGTCACCAGCGCCCTGGTGCTCATCCTGACCGCCGAAGCGGCCCCCGCCCTCGGCCGGCTCGTGGGCATGGACAGCATCATGGCCGGCACCGCATGGAACGTACTGAAATGGCCACTCCTGCTGGGCCTGGTCGCCGTCCTGGTGCTGGTGTTGTTCCGCTCGGGCCCGGCCCAGACGCGCGGCGTGCGGCAAAGACTTCTGGGAGACGCTCTGGCCATAACCCTGTGGCTCGCCGCCTCCGCCGGCTTCGCCCTCTATGCCTCGCAGGTCGGCAACTACAATCGGCTGTACGGCTCCCTCGCCGGAATCGTCGTCTTCCTGGTGTGGGTCTGGCTGACCAACCTCGCCCTGCTCATCGGTGCCCAGTTCAACGCCGAACTAGCCAAGATCCACCGCTGACAAGAACCTGCACGCCCCAGGGAAATCCGATGGCTGTGCGGTTCGGCCCAGGGTTATCAAGGCGGTCCGACTGGAGAATGCCGACCGTGTTGCTCGCTTCAGGCTATGGGGTGGCCAGGTCCGTTGTGGCAGCTGTCGCGGTCGCCGCTGTTGTCGAGTGTCACACTGCCGTACTCTCCGTCGGCCACCCACTCGACCTTGGCCGAGATCCGGATATCCCGCTCATCGGGATGGAGCCTGAGGCGTAGTTGTTCTGGGGTGTCGGCCGAAGGTATGAAGGAGAAGCCTCTCCGGCCGGGCTCAGCGTTCTTGGCTGCTGGCTCTACGGGGCGAGCGCCTCCAGCCGCTCCGCCAGGGTCACCGCGCGCTCCGGGTCCTTCCCCGGGCCGGGGTTCGCCGACCAGTTCGGTCTCGATGCCCTGGGACCGCGACCCCCAGCGTCACACGGTGCCCAATCGAGGCTCGTCGAAGGCGACAGCGACCTTGCGCCATCCTGACGCGTGCACGAGGCGGTCGTGATCCCGTCTCCACTGGCTGGGCCACCGGCTGCGGTCGCCAACAGGAAAGACCAAAACCACCCGGGCGTCGCGCCCGTGAACCCGGCCATGACACAATCAAAACTGATCCGTAGGTGGTCAATCTCCGCCACGGTCTCTGAGGTACCCGACGACGCGCTGTTGCGCCGCCTGCTCGCCCACCGTCTCCTGGGCGGGTCGACCTGTACGGACACGCCGGCGGGCAGGGTACGGTCCCTGCGTGAACCGCCGCGAAGCGCGCCGTTCCACAACGCGGGTATCGGAACGTCCAAGCAAACTACCCCTGGCTGGGAGCTCGTAATGGCGCGGATAGTCCTGCGTAACAAGAACGCGAAGAATTCTGGGGAGCGGGTTCCCGGAGAACCTCCCCTGTCTACGCTCGGCCGGGTGCTGGCCATGATGCTGGCCTTCGCGGGGACGGTCGTATTTGCGGTGATTCTGGCCCGGCTGACTCTGGAATCCTCGGCAGCATCCGTGCCGTTGACGCACACCAATCTGCGCCCTGGTGACTCCATCCGTGCTTATCTGGCACATCCCATGGCCCCTGACACAGTCAAGCAGCTCGGCGGCAATATCGTGATGGGGATACCGTTCGGTGTGCTGCTGCCGGTACTGGTACCCCGAACGCGAGGACTGGTCCGCGTAGCGGCCTCCACCGCCCTCGTGATGATCCTCGTCGAACTCGTCCAAGGCGCCCTCATTACCGGGCGCGCCTTCGACGTCGATGATGTTCTGCTCAACACCTCGGGTGCCCTCATTGGTTACCTGCTGATCGGCCGCCGGCTGGGTCGCGCAGTGCATCCCCGACGCCACCACTGGTGGCACCGGTTCACCAAACGCCAGGTGACTGCCGAAGACCCGGCATAGGTACGCCGTGCCGCGCCGCCTGTTCCGCCGCCCCTCGCCGGGCGCACCATGGCGTCATGGCGTCATGGCGTCATGGCGTCATGGCGTCGAGGAGCGAGCCGGGCGAGGATCCGGCCAGGCAGGTGGTTGGCCGGGCGGATGCGGTACGACTGACCGAGCAACTGTGGGCGGCGAGGGCCGCAGTGGTCCTGACACAGCGGGTACGGGACGCGCGCCGGGCGCGAGTGTGGATACCGCTTGGGCATAGCGGCGGGTGGGGTTGGGCACGCGCAAGCCGAACTCGGGATCAGCAGGGCGCAGGCGTACCGGCCCCAGGACCGCGAGTGCTGCCGCGCGGCCAAGGCCCCCGACGGCCGGAAGTTCGCCACCAAGGGCGAACTGGCCCGGCGCATGGCGCTGCGTGCCCTCGCCTCGCCGCTGCCCGTCCGCCTGGGTCACTGCGGATTCCGCCTACGGACAGGAGAGCCGTTTCCGCCGGCTACTGGAGCAGTCGGGCATCGGCTATGTGCCGGCCGTGCCCAAGTCGCAGTCCACCGTGGGGTGTCCGCGCATCGAGGGGCTGTTCGCGCAGGCCCCGGCCGAGGCGTGGGAGAAGGTCTCATGCGGCAACGGCGCGAAGGGACCGCGCGTCTGCCACCGGGTGGCGGTGCGACTGCCGGCTGTCGCCGAGTTCGACCACCAGGGCGAGGGCCCTCATCGGATGCGGTGGGCGCTGACCCGTCGCAGCATCCGCAAGCCCGACGAGATCGCCTACTACCTCGCCTACGCCCCCTTGGAGGCCACCGCCCAGGAGCTGGTGCGGATCGCCGGGACGCGCTGGGCGATCGAGGAGAGTTTCCAGGCCGCGAAGAACGAGTGCGGCCTGGATCAGTACGAAGTCCGCCGTTGCCCGGGACGGTACCGGCACATCACCCTGGCGATGCTCGCGCACGCCTTCCTGGCAGCCACCGCGTACCGGGCCCGGGAAAAGGGGGCACAACCGGTGAGGCAGCCGGGACCATCGAGCTCACAGTGGTGGAGGTTCGGCGACTCCTGGCAACTTGTCGGCCCGGGCCCCCCGCGCCTGCGCGGACGTCGAGGCCGACACCACGCGGTGAGTTGGTCGGACTGGTGCCGGCGACGCCAAGCAATCGCTCGCCGCTGTCATTACCTGCGGCGTTGTCGCACGGTCGGGGAGCGGCAACCATGAAACCGCCCCTGACCACTCCACCCCCGCTGCACTCCAGCTGCCCAGCGAAACCCGCAGGTCAGACGGCGAGATCCTGCTGGAGTGCTAGCCCCATTCCTGCTGGGTTGGGTGACAGTAGCGCCGCCCAGAGGTGGGGAGTATGCGCCGTCTGCGCGGGGGTGGTGCGCTAATCGAGGGTGGTTGCGCCCCCTTAGGACGAGAATGGCGGGCAATTCTTAGAAAGACCGGATCGGTTGCTCTGGCGAAGCTGTGACCAGGGAGCCGGACGCTGTCGATGACGCGCTATCGGCGGAGGCTGTGAGGACTCCTCCTTGCAGCCGTAGCACAGGAGCCGCAGCATGACCACATACCTGCTCACTCCACCGGACGCCCCTCTCGCGCCGGTTCCCTGGACCCGCACCTGCCGGCCAGGCATGGCAGGGTTACCCCACAGGTGCTGGCCGAGTCGGCGCAGCGGGAGCATCTCCATTTCGAGGAATACGGCTTCACGAACCTGAAGTTCGCCGTCAAACACCACGATCCGCTGACGGCACTGCCGGTCGGCCAGGCCAGAGCCGGCTGCCACAGCTTGTCCTCGCTCGGCCCGCCCCCGCGGATTGTCGATCATTTCCTGTCACGGCTGCGGACACCCAGGCCGGCATCGACCGGCTCACCGCCCGTGGCGAGGCCGTCTTCGAGGATTTCCCGCACCCGCGCGTTGACGTCATGGGCCGCGTCGTCAACGGTCCCGGCAAGGTGCGTGATACGGCCATCGATGTCTCCTGCGGCAACGGCAAGGGACAGGTCATCGTACGGGGCGAGGTAGTGGCCAACGTTCACGAATCCGCGTCGTTGCAGCCCCTCGGACGAGGGACTCAAACTGACCGGCACCCCCGCCGCCCCCTGCCTGCACCCGTCCCGTCGGCCATGGCCGGAAGAACGGAGGAGCGATGACCACCACCGTCCCACGGCCGCCCACCGCACAGCACAGCAGTATCGAGAAGATCCTGCACACCTTCCTCAGTTCCCCCCACTTCACCGACCCCGAACTCGTTCGAGCCTCCAGCCTGTTGCGCGACTTCGTCCTGAACGGTGGCACGCGGATCCGGCCGACCCTGTGCTGCATCGGCTACAGCGCGGTCACCGGCCGGGACCCGACGGTGCCGGTCCTGCGCGCGGCAGCCTCCCTCGAACTCTTCCACGCCTTCGCCCTCATCCACGACGACGTCATGGACCAGTCCGCCGTCCGCCGCGGCGCCCCCACTCTCCAGCACAGCCTCAGCCCGGACGGCACCGTGCACGACGGGATCTCCCGGGCCATCCTGGTCGGCGACATCGCCTTCGCCTGGTCCGACCAGATCCTGCACTCCAGTGGCCTGAGCCCCCAGCAACTGCAGGACGTGCGGCCCATCGTGAACGCAATGCGCACCGAAGTCATGGGCGGCCAGTACCTCGATGTGGCCGCTGCGGGCCAGGACGGCCGTGACCTGTCGGCGGCGGTGCGCGTCATCCGCCACAAGACCGCCAAGTACACCATCGAGCGCCCGCTTCACCTCGGTGCCGCCCTGGGGGGTGCCACCTCGCAGCAGCTGCAGACGCTGAGCGACTGCGCCCTCCCGCTGGGTGAGACTTTCCAACTGCGCGACGACCTGCTGGGCGTGTTCGGCGACCCGGCCGTCACAGGGAAATCCCGCCTGGACGACCTGCGCGAGGGCAAACGCACCGTGCTGATGGCGCTCGCCCTGCGCGACGCCGCCCCCGCCCACCAGCTGCGCTTGCAGGCCCTGTGGGGAAAATCGGACCTGACCGAGGGCGAAGCCGAACAGATCCGCAACATCCTCATCGTCTGCCACACCCGCAAGCAGGTCGAAGCCATGATCGAGCAGCGGCGGCGGCAGGTCCTCACCGGCCACGACGGATGCAGCTCCCTGACGCCGGAGGGGCTCGCCCAGTTGTGCCAGCTCGCCGACTCGGCCACCCGGAGGACCTGGTGAACAACCACCACGTGCGACCGCCCCATGGGCAAGGAGTGATGAGCGTGCGCACCGTCGAAGGATCCGCCGAGCACGTCGTGGTCATCGGGGCGGGACTGGCAGGACTTGCGAGTGCTCTGCACCTGGCCGGAGCCGGCCGCACGGTCACCGTCCTGGAGCAGGGCTCCCAGCCCGGCGGCAAAGCAGGGGTGTTCACCCGGGGCGGCTACACCTTCGACAACGGGCCCACCGTCCTCACCATGCCCGACCTCATCCGCCAGACCTTCACCGCGGTCGGCGAGAACATGGACGACCACCTGGAGCTCCTGCCCGTCCACCCCGCCTACCGGGCCCGCTACCACGACGGGAGCGGCCTCGACGTCCACACCGATCCCGAGGCGATGGCCCAGGAGATCGCCACGGTGTGCGGGGCCCGCGAAGCAGCCGGCTACCGGCGCCTGCACAGCTTCCTCCACGACCTGTACACCGCGGAGTTCGACCACTTCATCGACCGCAACATCGACAGCCCCCTGCACCTGTCCCTGCCCGCACTGGGGCGCCTGGCCGCCATGGGGGCGTTCCGCACCATGGAAGGCAAGATCCGCCAGTACCTTCACGATCCCCGTACGGTAAGGCTGTTCTCCTTCCAGGCCCTGTACGCAGGAGTCGCCCCGCACCGGGCTCGTGCCCTGTACGCGATCATCTCCTACATGGACACCGTCGCCGGGGTGTTCTTCCCCAAGGGTGGCATGCACGCCGTGCCCCGGGCCATGGCGCAGGCAGCCGAACGCCACGGCGCCACCATCCGCTACGACACCGCCGTCGAACGCGTCGAGACGACCCTGCACGGCCGTGCCCGCGCGGTCCTCACCACAGACGGAGAACGCATTCCCGCCGACGCGGTCGTCGTCACCGCCGATCCCTCCCTGGCCTTCCCCCAGCTCCTGGGCCGCACCCCGGCCAGGGTGCGGAGGCTGCGCCACGCACCGTCGTGTGTTTTGCTGCTGGCAGGCGCCGCGGACCACGGCCCGCGTCCGTCCCGGCCCCCGGCCCACCACACGATCCACTTCGCACGTTCCTGGAGGCGCGGATTCCAGGAGATCATCCGCGACGGCCGCCCCATGAGCGACCCCTCGTTCCTGGTCAGTACGCCCACCCTCACCGACCCCACCCTGGCACCCGAGGGGCACCACAGCCACTACGTGCTCTTCCCCACCCCCAACCTGAGCACCGGGCCGGTGAACTGGGAGCGCCACAGCCCCCGTTACCGCGAGGAGATCCTGGCCACCCTGGACGCCCACGGCTACCACGACCTGGCCCGACACCCGCAGGCGGAACACCTGATCACCCCCCGTGAGTGGGCGCAGCGAGGTTGCCCGGCCGGTACTCCCTTCAGCGCCGCCCACACCTTCTTCCAGACCGGCCCCTTCCGCACCCGCAACCTCGTGGGCGAGAACATCGTGCTCGCCGGAGCGGGCACCCACCCGGGCGTCGGCATCCCCATGGCCCTCATCAGCGGCCGTCTGGCAGCCGAGCGCGTCACCGGCCCCGTCCGCCGGCGCCCGCACACCCCGGCAGGAGCCATCCGGTGAACCCCGACCGGTACCCCGTCGACCGGCGCATCCTGGACGCCGCAGGCATCCACACCCCCCAGCTCCGCAGGGCCTACGCCTACTGCCGTCGCCTGCACGCCCGCCACGGGCGCACCTACTACCTCGCCACGCTGCTCCTGCCGCCGGCCAAACGCCCCTACGTACACGCCCTGTACGGGTTCGCCCGTTACGCGGACGAGATCGTCGACAACGAACCGAACGCCACCCGCGGCCCTCACTTCGCGCGCTGGTCCGCACAGGCCCTGGAGAGCGTCACCGCGGGCACCACCACCGATCCCGCCGTCCTGGCGCTGCGGGACACCATGCGCCGCTGGGACATCCCCCTCGCACACATCACCGCGTTCATCACGTCGATGGAAGCGGACCTGACCGTCACCGACTATCCGACCATCGAGGACCTCAACGGGTACATGTACGGGTCGGCGGCAGTCATCGGCCTGCAGATGGTGCCCCTGCTGGAGCCGCTGTGCCCCGAGGCGTACCCCCGCGCACCGGCGATGGGGGAGGCATTCCAGCTCAGCAACTTCATCCGCGACGTCGCCGAGGACCTCGCCCGTGGCCGCGTCTACCTCCCCGCCCAGGACCTCGTCCAGTACGGAGTCACCCGCGCCGACCTCGCCCGCATCAGGACCAACCGGGCCGTGCGCGAACTCCTTCGCTTCGAGATCGACCGCACCCGCAAGCGGTACGCCTACGCCGTCGGCGGCATCCGCATGCTCCACCCCTCTAGCCGCCCCTGCATCGAAACCGCCTACACCCTCTACAGCGGCATCCTCGAAGCCGTCGAGGACGCCGACTACGAAATCCTCGACCGACGCGTCCACGTCGGCCTGTCCACCCGGCTCAAAGTGGCCCTGCCCGCCTACGCCCGGGCCCGCCGACTGCGGAGGAGCGCGGCATGACGTACCTGCAGTTCCTCGCCATCTTCCTCGCACCCCCGCTGCTGGTCACCGCACTTCTCGCCAGGTACGCGCGCCGGTCCCCGGCAGCCGACCCTCGGCTGTGGCGGACAGGTCTGAGCGTCCTGGCCCTGCTGTGGGTGGCCGCCTGGATCTGGACCACTCCCTGGGACAGCTGGATCATCCACCGCGGCGTGTGGACCTACCCCGAGGGCCGTGTGTTGGCCACGCTCTTCCGTATCCCGCTGGAGGAGTACGTGTTCATGGCCGCCCAGACCCTGACGGTGGGGCTGTGGACCCTGTGCCGCATCTCTGTCACCCCGGCCACCACCCGCGGGAGTGGCAACAGCCGCCGCCCGCGCGCGCTTTGGGGCGGCGCCTGGCTGCTCGCTGCCGCGGTCGGCACGGTCCTGGCCCTCCAACACCCCTCCGGCACCTACCTCGGCTCGATGCTCCTGTGGTTCGGGCCCCTCCTCACCGTGCAGAACCTGGTCGGCGCCGATGTCCTGCGCGACTGCCGCCGGGTGCGCCTGAGCAGTCTGCTGCCCGTCGTCGGCTACCTCTGGGTGGCCGACCGCATCGCGATCGGACTCGACATCTGGCGCATCTCCACCACCCGTACCTACGGCCCCACCATGCTCGGCCTGCCGCTGGAAGAAGCCGCCTTCTTCCTCCTCACCAGCCTGCTCGTGACCAACGGCCTCGTCCTGGCCGCCCACCCCCGGATCCAGCAGCGCATCCACCTCGCTCCGGCGGCCCGCGACCTGCGAGTGCAGGTGGCGCCATGACACCTCTCGACTCCGCCGTCCCGCGTACGAGCCCGTTCCTGCAAGGCGCCTTCGCTCCCGTCCACCACGAGAGCACCGCACACCACCTCCCTCACACGGGGCACCTGCCGCCTCAGCTCGACGGCCTGTTCACGCAGATTGGCCCCACCCCGTTGCGTCCGCCCCGGCACACGGCCATCGACCGTTATCCGTGGTTCACCCAGGACGGACTGGTCTGCGGAGTACGGATCGAGAACGGCCGGGCACGGTGGTACCGCAATCGCTGGATCCGTTCCCGGCGCGCCAGCCGCGCCCTGGGCGAGAAGCGTCCGCCCGGGCCCCGGCACTTTCCCATTGACACCGTCCACACCAACCTGGTCGCCCACAACGGCCTGCTCCTGGCACTCGTCGAAACCGGTTGCCTGCCCGCCCGCCTCAACAGCCACCTCGACACGGTCGAGTACACCGATCTCGCCGGGCGCCTGCCCCGCGGGTTCTCCGCCCACCCCAAACTCGACCCCGCCACCGGCGACCTGCATGTCGTGGCGTACTCACCCCTGCGCACCTGGGCCGAGTACCTGGTCCTCGCCCCCGACAGCACCGTCCTGCACACCACCCGCATCCCGCTGGGCGGCCGGCCGATGCTCCACGACATCGCGCTCGCCCCGCACCACGTCCTGTTCTTCGACGCCCCCGTCCGCTTCACCTACACCGCCGCCGTCCGCGGTGCCTTCCCGTACCGCTGGCACGAGGCACACCAGACCCGCATCGGCGTCCTGCCACGCCCCGGCACACCCGGCGGCCTGCGCTGGTTCGACGTCCCCTCCGGGTTCGTCTTCCACACCGTGAGCGCCCATGAACCCACCCCCACCACAATCGAACTCACCGCGATCCGCTACGACCGGCTCTTCGACGGCACCACAGAGGACCCGCTCACCGGGCAGGGCAACCTCTGGGTCTGGACCCTGGACCTGACCACCGGACACGTTCGCGAATCCCAGCTCGCCGAACGCCCCCACGAACTGCCCCGCAGCGACCCCCGACGGCTGGGACAGGCACCCCGCTACTACTACGCCGTCACCGCGGACAGCCGCCACGCCCTCGACACCCACCAACCGGACGCCCTCCTCAAGCACGACTTCGGGACGGGCACCCTCCAGCTGCGCAAGCTCCCGTACGGAAGTACCGCGGCGGAGGCCGTCTTCGTCCCCGCCGACGGGAGCACCGCCGAGGACAACGGCTGGCTCCTCTACTTCGAACACCACGAAACGTCCGCCACCAGCACTCTGGTGTGCCTCAACGCCCAGGACATGGCGGGCGATCCGGTGGCCGTCATCGATCTTCCCGCCCGCGTTCCCCTGGGCTGCCACAGTTCCTGGATCTCCACGAGCGACCTCACCCACACCGACACGGCCGCGCGGACCTGGCCGCTCCCGCCCGCCGACTGACCCCTTCCCCTCTCCGCCAAGGAGCGGCATGAGCACAGCCATCAAAATCGCGCAACGAGTCATGAGCGGAAAGACTTTCAGGACCTTCGCCCCCTCCATGGCCCCCGCCCTGGACCGGCTCGTCTTCCGCCTCACCCGCGGCAAACGCATGTTCCTCACCTCCGCACGCCCCGAGGTAGGCATCATGCTCACCACCGTGGGCGCCCGCAGCGGCGGGCCGCGCACCACGCCGCTGGTCTGCATGCCGGAAGGCCCCGACGGCCCCTGGATCGTCGTCGGCAGCAACTTCGGCAAGGCCCACCACCCGGCCTGGACCGCGAACCTCATCAAGACCCCCCGGGCCACCATCGGCTGGAAGGGACGCTCCCACACCGTGGAGGCCCTTCTCCTGCAAGGAGCCGAGCGCGAGGCGACCTGGCAGGCCGTCACCGAGTCCTGGCCGCCCTACGCCGTGTACCAGCAACGCTCCGGCAGGCAGCTGCGCCTCTTCCGCCTGCGACCTCTTGCTCCCGTGCGGACGGAGCAGCCGTGAAGCAGCGAGTACCGGTGTCCGTAGCCGTCATCGGCGCCGGGGTTTCCGGCCTGTGCATGGGCCTGAAACTCAAGGCGGCCGGCATCGAGGACTTCGTCATCTACGAGAAGGCCGACGACATCGGGGGAGTCTGGCGCGACAACACCTACCCCGGGCTGTCCTGCGACGTCCCCTCCCGCACCTACTCCTACTCCTTCGCCCCCAACCCCCAATGGAGCGCCTACTTCTCCGACGGGTCCGAAATCCTCCAGTACCTGCGGACGGTCGCCGCCGATCACGGACTGCGCCCCCACCTGCGTACGGGCACCGAAGTCACCAAAGCGACTTTCGTCGGCAGCCGATGGATCCTGGAGACCTCCACCGGTGAGACGCGGGAGGTCGACTTCCTCCTGTGCGCCACCGGGCTGCTCGTCCAGCCGACCGTGCCGGACCTGCCAGGGCTCGACTCGTTCCGGGGCCGGCTCTTCCACTCGGCCCGCTGGGACCACTCCGCACCCACCGCCGGCCAGAAGATCGCCGTCATCGGCACCGGCTCCACCGGCGTCCAACTCACCTGCGCACTCACCCCTCAGGCACAACGGCTCATGCTCTTCCAGCGCACCCCCCAGTGGGTCTTCCCGAAGCCCAACAAACGCATCTCGGCCGTGGCGAAGGCAGCTCACCGGCGATGGCCCGTCATCGCCCGCCTCACCGACCCCCTCTGGCGTCTCGCCTTCGAGAAGACCGTCAGCCAGGCGACCGTCGCACCCGGCTGGCAGCGCACCCTCCTCACCCACGGCTGCCGCCTCGTCCTGCGGCAGATCCGTTCCCCCGACCTGCGCCGGCGCATGACCCCCGACCACCCACCGCTGTGCAAACGCCTCGTGGTCGCCAGCGGCTTCCACCGCGCTGTACAGCAACCCCACGTCGACGTCATCAGCACGAAGATCGAACGCATCACTCCGCACGGCATCCGCACCGAGGACGGGCACGAACACGAAGCCGACCTCATCGTGCTGGCCACCGGCTTCCGCGCAGACGCCTACATGCGCCCCCTCCACATCACCGGACCCGACGGACACACACTCGAACAGGAATGGAGCCGGGGACCGCGCGGATACCGGACCGTCGCCCTGCCCGGATTCCCCAACCTCTTCACGCTCGTCGGCCCCAACAGCCCCTTCTCCAACGAAGCGGTCATCCGTACCGCCGAAACCCAGGCCGACTACATCCTGAAATGGCTCGACCTCTTCACCCAAGGCACGATCTCCCGGACGACCCCCACCCGGGAAGCCACCGACGCCTTCAACACCGCCGTCGCCACCGCCCTCCCCGCCACCACCTTCACCGGCTGCACCTCCTGGTACCAGGACCAGAACGGCATCCCCCTGGTCTGGCCCTGGCCCGTCCGCGAGCACCGCACCCTGCTCTCCCGCATCGAACTCGCCGACTTCCATACGCTGCCCGGCCCCCACGCCGCACCCACTGCGCAGGAACAGCCGTGACCACCTCCCACAACCCGATCTGCCCCAACCACACCGGCGGCACCTGCCTGGCAGCCACCCCGCGCGACCCTGTGGACGTGACGCTGCTGTTTCTCCACGGCATGGGCGTCACCGCCCGTTCCTGGGACCAGGTCAGACAGCGGCTCCCAGCCGACTGGCGCACCGTCGCCTACGACCAACGAGGCCACGGCCACTCCGCGTTCGGCCTGCTCCCACCCACCGGCCTCGCCCAACTGGGCGCCGACCTCGCCGACATCCTCACCCACCCCGGCAGTTGCCTGCCCGGCCCCGTGGTCCTCGTCGGCCACTCCGCCGGCGGGATCGTCCTCATGCACTGCGCGGCCACACACCCGGACCTCTTCGGCACACGCGTCGTGGGTGCCGTCCTGCTCAGTACGACAGCTGCCCCCGTCGACCTGACCTGCGGTGTGAAAGGCCCCGCAGGGCTCCTCCTCGGCCGTTTGTTTCTCCAGGCCGCCGGTGCGCCGCCGGACAGAATCACGGCGCGGACCTCCCTCGCCGTACGCCTGTCCTCGCTGCTCGTACGGATCATGACCAGGAGCCGCTGGCCGCTCTACGGGCACGCATCGACACCTGCGACCCGCCGCGCCTGCTCCGAGATGATCAGCGCCACCGAACCGGCGACCCTCAGCGCGCTCCTGCACCAACTGTCCGCGAACCGAGGCCCCGAACCGACCGGTTTGTCCCGTGTCCCCGTTCTCATCGGCGTGGGCAGCGAGGACAGGCTGACACCTCCCTCCCACAGCAGAGACCTCGCCCGGCGACTGCCCCACGCCCACCTGTTCACGGCCCCACGAGCGGGCCATGTGCTGCCGCTGGAAGCCCCGGATCTCGTCACACGCAAGATCCGAGACCTGCTTCCCCTGCCGCGACGGGAATGACCGAGCCGAGGACCGCGGACGCCGGGCCTGACCGGCGCACCCGGGAGGCCGGCGCGGGCTCAGCCGGGTGCCCTCCGGTGAGCTGCTGCCGGTGGGCACAGCCGGGGGAAGAGCCGCGATGAGGCTTCCCCTTGATGTTGGACATCTGGAGACCGGGACGTGAGGTTCCAGAGGAAGTAGTGCCGGGTGGGAAGTAAGAGCAACCGCAGCAGGCGGTACTCGGAGGAGTTCAAGCGCGACGCGGTCGCGCTGGTCCGTTCCTCCGGCAGGACCGTCACCGAGGTGGCCCTGGAGATCGGGGTCAGCGCCGAGGGACTGCGCAACTGGATCAGGCAAGAACATGCCCTCGCAGCGTAAGCATCGCGTGTCTCCAGCAGTCCGTATCGCAAGCCGGCTCGCGTCTTTCGGGGCAGAGGTGGCGAACTGGCGGGGTTTCAGCCGGTAGGTCCCGCCTCTCTCTCCAGCGCTGACAGCCCCTCCAGCCACAGCCGTGGCAGTTCCTGGCCCTCCGCGAACGCGCGGTCGTGGACGACGGTGATCCGCCGGATCGCCGCATACCCGGTGAGGCAGACGAAGCACAGCAGGCCGCGGGGCAGGGCGGTGAACATGGCCGCCGCGGTGACACGGTCGCGGGGGAGGCCGATCTCCGCCGCGAAGGACACGTTGCTGACGTAGACCGGAGCGCCGGGGGGCAACATCATCGGCATGATGAGGCGTTCCGCCAGGGGCGTCGGCACCACTCGGAAAAGCAGGCGGGCGGCGTCGCGGCGGCCTTCGCGGGTGGCTTGCGTGGTCTCGTGGCGCAGGCGGCGCAACTGAACCGCGGGCTCGGGCGTGTCGCAGGGCAGGGCGAGCCGCATGGCCGCCAGGTGGTTGCCGGGATGCCGTTCCTCTCCCGCCCGTCGGGTGGACATGGGCATCAGAGCGGGCAGGGGAGGGGCCGGCGCGGCGGAGGTGCGGGCCCACAGGGCCTGGAAGGCCCGGGTGAGGGCTGCCAGGTAGACGACGTTGACCGTCACGTCCCATGTGCGTGCCAGGGCCTTGAGCCTCGCCACGGGGGCGTCGGCGTGGCCGAGTTCGAGCTGCCCGGTGGGCGGGACGCACAGTCCGGGCCAGGTGCGCGGGGCGCGGTGTGCGGCGACCAGGTCCGTCAGTGCGTTCCGAAAGGCGGCCGCAGAGGGGCGGGAGGGGACATGGAGGAGGGGCCCCGGGGCCGGGCCTGTGCCCGTGCCCAGCAACGCCGCCACGGTGTGCGCCGCTCCCACGCCGTCGTGCAGTCCGTGGTGGATGCGGAAGCACAGTTGGTAGGAGTCCGGTGTCGTGTGGTGCAGCAGCCACAGGTCCCATGGCGGCCGGCCGCCGGTGGGCAGCGGGGTCTGCAGGATGTGCGGGCCGGCGCGCCCTGCCGGCACGGTCGCTTCCTTCACGTGCGCGGACACCCGCACCGCCGGGTCGCGCCGGGGGCCTTCGGATGCCGGCCCCGGGTGCCGGTGCAGTACGGGAAGATCCGGCAGGCGTGCGCTGACCCGGGCCCGCAGTTCCTCAATGGTGGGCGCGGTGCCCTTCACGTCGAGGAGGCAGCCCATCGGGAGGTTTCCGCCGGGGGCGGAGTGGAGGAAGAAGCGGTCGACCGCGGCGGCGGCGGGCCGCGGCTTCACGAGCGCTCCAGCAGTGGCCGGGGCGGGCACGGATGCGCCGGGTCCGGCGGTGGTGCCAGGGCGGCGCGCAGGTAGGTGTCGGTGAGGGGTGCCGGGGCGGACAGGTGCCCGGTGGCCGCCTCGAAGGCGGCACGCTCGTAAGTGCGTTGCAGACCGGTGTAAGCATGCGTGCCCTGGCTGGCGCGCAGCAGCAGCGATTCGAGGGCGGTGGGCTGGAACCGTTCGCCGGTCATCGACAACCGGATCCCGGGCAGGTGGTGTTCCACCGCCTGGACGACGGCGCCGACGCGTGTCCCCCGCGGGTGGACGACATGGAAGGTGTGCGCCTTTCCCACCTGCTTTTGTGGCCGGGAGCAGGCGATGTGGACCATCGCCTCGCTCGCGTACTCCACTTGGAGGAGGTTCACTTCGGCTTCCGGATCCCCGCTGAGGCGCAGGGACAGTGGTGGGCGCGCAGGCGTGGTCTCATCGGCCGAGTGGGCCGCGCTGTCGGTGAGGTAGGTGCGCAGCTGCCCGAGCCCGGCGCCCACGGCGGCCAGCGTGTGGCGCGGGCCTTTCGCGGCGAGGGGGCGGTCGCTCACCAGGACACTGGGCCGCAGGACGGCGGTGGGGCGGCCGGTCTCGGCCGCGTACCGGTGCACCAGCCGTTCGGCGTGGAACTTGGATTCCTCATACGGGGTCAGGAACTCTTCTTCGCCGAGTTCGTCCTCCGGGACGCACACACCGGTACGGGCCCCGGCGACGTAGGCGGTACTGGTGTGCAGGAACCTGGTGCGGGCGTTGGAGGCGGCCAGCTTCAGGATGTTCCGGGTGCCCTCGACGTTGACGCGGCGCAGCCTGTCGGCCGGCGCGTCGAGTTCGATGCAGCCGGCCAGGTGCCACAGCACGTCCGTGCGGCGGGCGAGGGCGGCGTACTGCGGGTGGGACAGGCCGAGGTGTTCGTCCTCCAGCGTGATGCGGAGGGGGCGTACCCGGGAGTCGAAGTCCTCCGGCACGGCACACCCGGTGGCGGCGACGGCGGTTTTGAGGCGATGGGCGGCTACGTCGTCGGGGTCGCGGCCGAGGGCCACGACCTCCACGGCGGGGTCCCGGAGGAGGCGGGCCAGTACATGGGAGCCCAGGAAGCCCGTCGCTCCGGTGAGAGTGATCAACATGTCGGGATCTCCACGCGATGAGAAGGGTGGGACAGCAGGCGCGACAACACGAGGAACAGGGGCGGCCGGCCGATGCCGCCGCATGGCGAGTCCGTCGCACACCATCTCCCCGGTGCTGCCGAGGGGCGTGCGGTACGGCCTGGTGGTCAGGGGGTTCTGCGGTGCGCCGCCCACCAGCCCACGGCAACGGCGGCGATCAGGGTGCGCACACCGTGGCGCAGGCGGGCGTCCATCCGGTTCTCGACCAAGGACAGCTTCCGCTGCACCGCGTTGGTCTGCACCGTCATGCTGCCGGTGGCCAGACTGTGGACGATGCTGCGCAGATCCCCCACGGCTGTCTGCGAGGCGGTGAACAACTCCATGAACGACTGCACGAGTTGCTCCTCGCTCACCGCCTCACGCGCGTACGCGAAGACGATCGTGCGCATCTGCTCGGTGAAGACATCGGTGACCGACAGCTGCGGGGCCAGGTAGCGCACGGAGCCCTCGATGTTGGCGAAGGACTTGCCGAGCAGGGCGATCATCGGGCTGGTCTGGATACCGCGTTGGGTGGAGTGGGCCAGCACGGCGCCGAGCGAGGAGCCGAAGTTGAGTCGTTCCAGGGAGGCGGCGGCGATCCGGGGGACCATGACGGCCATGTCCTGCTCGAAGCCGGGGAAGTCCGCCCAGGGCGTCGGGCGCCCCATGTCACCCCACGCGCGGGCGACCGTCTGGCCGTCGTTGCGCGCGAGTCCGAGGAGGACCTGGACCAGGGAGGTGCGCATCCGTCGGTCGACGCGTCCGACCATGCCCCAGTCGATGACGGTGGTGGGGCCGCCGGGACACACGAACACGTTGCCCGGGTGCGGATCGGCATGGAAGGTGCCGCTGACGAAGTAGCCGCGGTACATGAAGGCCAGCAGCTGCGTGCCGATGGCCGCTTTCTCCTCGTCCTTGAACGCGGTGGGATCCGCGTCCCGGATACTGGTGCCGGGGGCCATGGACTGGATGAGCACCCTGGGTGTGGCGTGCAGGACGTGCGGCACCTCGATGCCGGGGAAGCGCTCGGCGTCACCGCGCGCCTGATCCATGTTCGCGGCTTCCTGGGTGAAGTCGAGCTCGGAGCGCATTGCCTCGAACACGACACCCAGCATGGCGTCGACATCCATGGAAGCGCTGAAGACCGGAGCGCCCTTGCCCACCGTGCGCGCGGCGAACCTGAGCAGACGCATGTCGTCACGGAGAACGGCTTGGATACCGGGCCGCTGCACCTTCACCACCACGGCCCGGCCGTCATGCAGCACGGCCCGGTACGCCTGGGCGAGCGAGGCGGTGCCCAGGGGAGCACCACGGTCGAACTCCGCGAAGTCCGCCGCCCAGCCGGCACCCAGCTCCTCGGCGAGCACCCCGGCCATAGAGCCGAAGGGCACCACCGGGACGCGGTCGTGCAGGTTCTCCAGCTCCTTCGCCAGACTCGGGGGAACCAGATCGGGGCGCGTCGAAAGGATCTGCCCCATTTTGATGTAGAGCGGCCCCAGCCTCTCCAAGGCGCGACGGATCTCCACAACCCGCTCGTGCGTCCGCCCTTGTCCCTCCTGCGCCGCCCGCCCGCCTCCGGGCAGCTCCCGCACCGCAAGCCGGGCGACGACCTGCGTCAGCAGCCGGGCGCGCCGGCGCATCACCGCTCCTCGTCCTCGTCCGCCCCGGCCTCCCGCCCGCCGTGGCGGTGCCCGTGCCGGCGCCCGGGCGAACACATGCCCCGCGGCAGACCGGCGGCGACGCGGTCGGCGACCACCTCCGCGAGTACGGAGATCGTGCAGTCCTGCCCCGTACGCTCATCCCGCACGCGAAACGGCCGGTCGGCCTGGAGGTCGCCCACCAGTTCCGGCAACAAGAGCGGGCGGCCGCTCCGCTCGTCGAACAAGCGCCCGTCAGGGTCCCGGCGCAGTTGCCGGCAGGCGGGCGTGAGCAGGACCGGCGGCGAGGGGGCCGGTGCTTCTGCGCCGCGCGGGGGGAAAAGGCTCATTCCGTACGTTCCTGGGGCTTCTTGTGGCGGCGGGGGCCGGATTCCGCGGGCGCGCGCTCCGCCTCGGTCGCCAGCAGGCGTTCCACATCATGACCGAGTTCGCCCAGCCTGCTTTCGAGGCGGTCGAGAGCACGGCCGACGGAACCCTCACCCCTGGCGCGATCACGCTTGTTCCGGCGGCTGCCCCTGTCACGCTTCTTCGGAGAGACGATGCGGCTGCACGCCTTCCGTGAATCGCAATTCGCATCCCAGGTCCGTTGAATCACCTCGTCGAAAAGGTCGGCCGTATTGTCGACCAAATCCCCCAGAAGGCTCGGAATGCCTTCTTTCCTTTTCCTTGCCATGAGCGTTCCTCTCTTCTGCCACCGGGGGCTGATCAAAAAATTCCCGGCGTACGCGCCGCACAGAGAGCGGCAAGGATAAGATTCCCGCCGAGATTGCAGCAAAACGCGGTATCCGGCCGAACGCATGGTTACCTATTTCCCTGTTGCCTCCGGTACCCGCAGCACCCATAGGCGGCGACGCTTCAAGCCCCAGCGCCTGCACGCCGACAAGGCGTACGACATCCCCGAGCTGCGGAAATGGCTGCGGGGCAAGCGGATCGGCGTGCGTATCGCCCGCAAAGGCATCAAGTCCAGTGAACGCCTGGGACGCCGCAGACGGGTCATCGAGCGGGCCATGTCCTGGCTGACCGGCTACCGCCGGCTCAACCACCGCTACGAACGCACCCCCCGCAACTACCCGGCCTTTCTCCGCCTCGCCGCAGCCCTCTGCTGCTACAAACGACTCCTCGAACCCACCACACAGGACACGGTCTTACGGACCCCTCCGAAGCCCAGGACCAGAAACCCGAGCATCAAGAGCACCACTGCTGCCCCCGCCCGTCACCGGACACGTCGTAGCCAGCCATACGAGTCGGGCACTCGCCCGTACTGGATGTCGAGTACCCGCTCACGAAGTGCCAACGCGAGCTTGCCGGGGCCCCCCTCGCCGATCGAGAAGGCGTATCCGTCGCCTTTGATCCCAGTGACCGGGGTGATCACCGCGGCGGTACCCGTCGCGAACACTTCTGTCACAGTCCCGTCTGCGATCCCAGCGCGCAGTTCCGCGAAAGTCACTTGTCGCTCGACCGGCGTCAGGCCGAATTCGGAGGCCAGCGCCAGGGCGGTGTTGCGGGTAACGCCTTCAAGGATCGTGCCGAGCGCCGGCGTCACCAAGTCGCCTTGGGCTGTGACGAGGAAGAGGTTCATGGCGCCGGATTCCTCGATGCAGCCGTTCTCACCCGCGCCGTCCAGGTAGAGGACCTGGTCGCAGCCGTTCTGCTCGGCCTCGGCCTGGGCGGCCAGACTCGCACCATAGTTGCCCCCGCATTTCGTGGCGCCGGTGCCTCCGACGGCGGCGCGCGTGAAGGAGGTGCTCACCCACAGAGTCACACCCCCGTAGGCGAAGTACGGCTGCGCGGGGCAGGCGATCACCGAGTACACGACCCTCCGGGCCGGGCGTACCCCGAGAAATGCCTCTGCGGCGAACATGAACGGCCTGAGGTAGAGGCTCTCCTCTCCTGTCGGCTCCGGCACCCACGCCTCATCGGCACGGACCAGCGCCTCGACGCTCTCGAGGAAGTCTTCCTCCGACAGTGGCGGCAACCCCATCCGCTCCGCGGACCGTCTGAAGCGGCGTGCGTTGATTTCGGGCCGGAACAGCCAGATGCTCCCGTCCGCACGCCGGTACGCCTTCAGCCCCTCGAAGATCTCCTGGGCGTAGTGCAGGACGGCCGCGCTCGGATGGAGGGAGAACGGCTCGAGCGCCTGGACCTTGCGGTCATGCCAGCCCGCCTCCGGTGTCCAGTGGGCGAGGGCCATGTGATCGGTGAAATGCAGGCCGAATCCGGGTGCGGCCAGAATGGCGGCACGCTGGTCATCGGGTACCGGGGCGGCCGTGCGCGCCAGCGGGAACGCGGAAGTCATCCTCAACTCCAATGGTCGAAAAGCCCCGTGGGGATGTAGCTGGGGTACAGCTGGGGAGAGCACGTGGCGGGTGGGCTCAGACATCACTCAAGAGCACACTGGGACGCTCCACACAGTCCGCCACATAGCGCAGAAAGCCGCCGGCGACGCCTCCGTCGCACACCCTGTGGTCGAAGGTGAGGGAGAGCTGGGACACCTTGCGCACCGCGAGCGCGCCGTCGAGAACCCAGGGCTTTTCGGCGATGCGGCCGACGCCGAGGATCGCGGCCTCGGGGTGGTTGATGAGCGGCGTTGAGCCGTCGACCCCGAATACGCCGTAGTTGTTGAGCGTGAACGTGCCGCCGACCAGGTCCTTCGGTGGCAGCTTGCCGGCGCGGGCGAGCTCCGTCAGCCTGGACAGTTCGCCGGCCAGCTGGGCGGTCGTCATTCGATGGGCTCCGTGTACGACGGGGACCATCAGGCCGCGTTCCGCCTGGGCGGCGAAACCCAGGTGGATATCGGACAAACGGACGATCTCGCCGCGTTCGAGGTCCACCGTCGAGTTGAGCTCCGGGTACCTGCGGAGCCCGGCGACGCAGATGCGGGCCAACAGTGCCAGCAGGCCGATCCGTCGCGTCGGTTCGGCGGATTGCAGAGCCTTTCTGGCGTCGAGTAGTCCGGTGGCGTCTACATCGACCCAGGTGGTGGCGTGGGGGACTGCGCTGCTGCGGGCCAGTTTCTCCGCGACGGCCTTCCGCAGGCCGCGCAACGGGACACGTTCGTCGACGAGGGCCCGTCCCGCTTCCGCCGCGGGCGGACCGGCAGGCCGCGCGGCCTGTGCCATGGCCGCCTGCTCGACGTCACGGCGCAGGATGACCCCGTACGCCCCGCTCGGCCGCACCTTGGCGAGGTTCACGCCATGCCGCCGTGCCAGCGCTCGGACCAGGGGGGAGATCACCAGTGGTGCGGCTGCCGGGGCGCCGCCGCCGGCCTCGGCTGAGGGAGACGCCGTCCCCACAGGTGCGTCCGGTGACGCGGTCCGACGGCTGCGCCGACCACGCCCGGGGCCGGCCGGGCTCGTCCCATAGCCGACGAGGACGTTGCCGCTGCCGTCCTGTGAGGTTTCGCTGTGCTGTTCCGGAGCCGACGCAGCGGCGCCGAGCACTTCGGAAGAGCCACCGCCCACGGAGATCAGCGGTGCTCCCACCGGGAGCACCGCACCGACAGCGGCGTGGAGTTCCAGCACGGTCCCGGCGTACGGCACGGGCACCTCGACAGCGGCCTTCACCGTCTCGACCTCGACCACCACCTGATCGACCCCGACGAGATGGCCGGGAGCCACCCGCCACGCCACGACTTCCGCCTCGGTCAGCCCTTCGCCGAGGTCGGGCAGCCGGAACACCCTGGCTTCGGGCGCGGTGGTCATGAGGTCTCCGGCGCGAGGTACCGGACGTCCGGCTGGTCGTCGAACTGCAGACGGTGGACAGCGTCCAGCACCCGGTCCACGCCGGGCAGGTACGCGTGCTCCAGCTTCGGCGGCGGGTAGGGGATGTCGAAGCCGGCGACCCGCGACACCGGGGCCGCCAGCGAGTGGAAACAGCGTTCCTGTACGCGTGCCACGATCTCGGCGCCCACGCCCGCGAAGCCCTGTGCCTCCTGGACAACCACACAACGCCCGGTACGCCGCACCGCCGCCGTCACCGTCCCGTCGTCGAAGGGAACCAGCGAGCGCAGGTCCACCACCTCGACGTCGATGCCGCCCCGTGCCGCCTCTCCCGCAGCCTCGAGCGCGACGGGAACGGACGGCCCGTACGCGAGCAGTGTGACGTCCCCGCCCGGGCGCCGGACCACCGCTCGCCCGGCCGGCGCCGCGCCGCGCCGCTCCAGGTCGGCGTCCTGCTTGGACCAGTACAGTTTCTTCGGTTCCAAGAACACCACCGGGTCCGGATCGTGCACCGCGTCCCGCAGGAGCCAGTAGGCGTCCTCGACCGTGGCCGGGGTAACCACCTTCAGGCCGGGAGTGTGTGCGTAGTACGCCTCGCTGGAGTCGCTATGGTGCTCGACGCCGCCGATCCCGCCGCCGTAGGGGATGCGGATCACCATCGGCAGCGCGACCCGGCCCCGGGTACGGTTGCGCATCTTCGCCACGTGTGAGGCGATCTGCTCGAACGCCGGGTAGGCGAAGGCGTCGAACTGGAGCTCCACCACAGGCCGGAACCCGCCCATGGCCAGGCCGACCGCGAATCCCACGAGCCCCGATTCGGCCAGCGGCGTGTCGAAGCAGCGCTCCGCACCGAACTCGTCCCGCAGTCCGTCGGTGATGCGGAAGACGCCGCCGAGGCGGCCGACGTCCTCCCCGAAAGTCAGCACGCGCTCGTCCTCGCGCAACGCGTCCCGCAGTGCCGCGTTGAGAGCCTGCGCCATCGTCACCGTACCCACGTCAGGCCTCCGCGCCCTTCAGCTCGGCTTCCAGCGAGCGCCGCTGCTCCTTCAGCTGGGGGGTGGGTTCGGCATAGACGTGCTCGAACAGTTCGAGCACGTCCGGTGAGCTCTCCAGCGCGATCCGGCTCCGCAGGTCGGCGGCCAGCGCCTCGGCCTCCGCGTGTGCGGCGTCGATGTCCTGCTCGGTCAGCGACCCTCGCCCGTGCAGCCATGCCTGGAGCCGCTGCACCGGGTCCGCAGCGGCCCATCGCTCGACTTCGGCTTCGTCTCGGTAGCGGCCGGGGTCGTCGGCGTTGGTATGGCCGTCCAGGCGGTAGGTGTGCGCCTCGACGAGGAAGGGCCCGCGCCCGGAGCGGGCCTGCTCCACCGCTTTGTCCAGCACTGACAGCACGGCCACCAGGTCATTGCCGTCGACCTGCTCGGAGCGCACCCCGTAGCCGACTCCCTTGTACGCGAGGGCCGGTGCGGCGGTCTGCTCGGCAAGCGGCACGGAGATCGCGTACTGGTTGTTCTGGATGAGGAAAACCACTGGGGCGCCGAAGACCGCGGCGAAGTTGAGCGCCTCGTGGAAGTCGCCCTCACTCGTGCCCCCGTCCCCCACGAAGGCCATCACCACACCGTCCTCGCCCTTGCGCTGCAGGGCGTCCGCCATTCCGACGGCGTGCAGCAGTTGTGTGGCCAGCGGTGTGCACAGAGGCGCTACCCGGGTTTCCATGGGGTCGTAGCCGCAGTGCCAGTCGCCGCGCAGCAGGGTCAGGACGTCGATCGGATCCACGCCGCGTGCCAGCACGGCCGCGGTGTCGCGGTAGGTCGGGAAGAGCCAGTCCTGCGGTTGCAGGGCGAGGATCCCTGCGATCTGGCACGCCTCCTGCCCTCGGCTCGACGGATAGACGGCGAGCCGTCCCTGTGCGGTCAGCGCGGTTGCCTGCTGGTCGAACCGCCGTGCCATGATCATCCGCCGGTGGGCCTCGCGCAGCCTTTCGTCGGAGGGTGCGGTATACCCCGACGGTGCGTCGGCCGCGGTCCCCGCCTCCGTAACGAAGCGCACTGGAACGGGCGAAGGCAGCAATCCTTTCGTCACCGGCTGCGGACCCTTCAGGGTCACGTCGGTTGTGGTGGGCATGGGGAGTGCTCACTTTCTGTACGGATCGGGGGCGGCCGGGTTGCTGTCCTACGGGCGGACCATGCCCGGTCCAGCCGCTTCTCCGGCCGGCTCGGGCCGCGCACCCTCCGAGGTACCTGCGGGCTTTCTGTTGACCCAGGTGCGCTCCAACTTGGCGACCACGTCCGGGCTGTGCATCCGGGCCGACTGCTCCAGCGCATACCGGCTCATATAAGTGCGGAAGAGGTCGTCGGACTCCTCGGCCAGGTGCAGCATGCGGCGGTTGCTGGGAACCGCGGGGTCGGAAAGTCGGTCGGCCGACGCCGCCACGGCCGAGTCGACCGCATCCGGTGCGACGACCTCGTCGCACAGTGCCAGGGCCTCGGGGCTGTCGGCCGCAACGTGCTCGCCGAAGAAGATCAACCGCTCTGCCATGCGCCGTCCGACCACCCGTCCGAGTCGCAGATTGGCCGCCCCGGGGATGATGCCCTCCGTGAGGGCGGGGAGCGAGAAGTAGGCGTCCGACCCGGCGATCACCCGGTCGAGGACCAACGCGACCTGAGTGGCGCCTCCGATGGCGAAGGTGTCGATGGCCCCCACCCACGGCTTACCGCCCGGAAGGTGGAGCAGGTCGCCCGCCGGCCCGTGGTGCAGCCCGTGGATCAGTTTGCGGATGTACCCCAGCTCGCGCCGGAGCATGAAGTCGATGAAGGATATCTGCCCGGTGTAGAGGTGGGTGAGGTTGATTCCCGCGCCGAAAGCACGCCGGCCGCGGTACCGGGGATGGGACAGGACGCTGCCCCGCAGCACGCCCACCGACACCGAGTCGTCGAGCAGGGCCAGATCGACGGCCGTCTCCAGGGCCTCGACGACCGCGTCGTCCTCGGCGTTGAGAACCTGCTGGTTGCAGATGGTCACCTCAGCCACAAAGCCGTCGCGGTGGACTGTCGCCTGGCCGAGGTCCAGATGGCCGGTCCTGCGGAACTCGGGGAGCAGGTCCAGCGCACGCGGTGTGGGCGCCAGCATCGACTGCATGAGGTGCTCACCCGTGTCGCGCCGATTCAGCAGGTGCGCGAAGAGGACCCCCTGGTCGACCTCCCCACTCGACTTTGCGGCCTGCGGCAGCAGACGATCGGCAGCCACCTGCGCGCGGGTGGGGACCAGCCCCGGGTAATTCTCCGCTGCAGAGAACGCAAGCTCGTCCAAGCGGACCTGGCGCTTCCGGCCGTCGGTCAGCTCGTCGTAGACATGTCCGGCGTGCGCCTTGAGGAAGGCATGCCGGGCATGCCGTGCCGCCTGGCCGACGTGGCCGGCGTCGCTGTTCTCGGCGCCGGAGCGCTCGGCCCGCGGCGGCAGGGCCGCGGTCAATTCGTCGCAGGCTTCGGTGTAGGCGCTCAGCAGCCGCACGTCCGCCTCCAGCGCGCCGTGGAACTGCGGCATCGCGGGCAGACAGGCGCCCACCGCACCGGACAGCTGCGTCGGTGCGGATGCTTGGGTTGACACAGCTGTGTCCATGCCGGGGTGTCTCCTCATCGTTGTCGTCACGGCGAAGTGTTCGTCGCGCTGTCGCACACGCTCAGCCGCCGGCCAGACCGGTGCGCACGATCGCGGTGAAAAGGCCGCCGGTTACGTCGTAGACCGCGTAGTGATCGCCGGGGCCCCGTTCCATGCCGAACTCCCCGCCCGCGTACTCACGCCAGCCCTCCATGACCGCCGGCGGGACCACAGGGTCGTCGTCGGCCGCGAAGATCTGAATCGGGCAGGGCAGCACCGCCCCGGGCGCGGGACGGTACTCGGCGGCGATCCTCAGGTCGCGACGGAGCACCTCGAGGAGTCTGCGCACGAACTCCTCGTGTTTCAGAAGAGGTTCGGCTATTCCGTTGGTGGCGCGCACATGGCTGAGGAGCTCGTCGTGGGGAAGGGTGTGGTACGAGTCTTCCGCGGTGACATGCGGCGGCCGGGCGCCCGAGATCAGCAGTGTCCGTGGCAGCGGATGCCCCAGCTCGTACAGCCGCCTGGTCACCGCGTACGCCAGCAGTCCGCCGAAGCTGTGCCCGAAAAGGACGTATGGCGGACGCAGCATCGGCGCAAGCGCCCGGACGGCCCGGTCGGCCAGTTCCTCCATCGTGTCCGGCATCGGCTCAGCGACCCGGTTCTCCCGGCCGGGGAGCTGCACCGGGCAGCACTCGACCGAGGCCGGCAGCCGTGCCAGCCAGGGCCGGAAGGCGCTCGCGCCACTTCCCGCGTGCGGGAAGCAGAAGAGGCGTTCGCCATCCGTGCCGGTCCCGGACCTCCTGAGGATCCAGGGCGTCGTGCTGTTGCTCACGCGCCGCCTCGCGATCGCTCGATGAGCGCGACGATGCGCGCGCCGGAGCGGTTGTCCATGAGGTCGAGGAGGCTCAGGCCGCTGTCCGGAACCAGCTTCTCCAGGCGGGTGAACAGGTCGACCAGCAGCAGCGAGTCGCCGCCCAGCTCGAAGAAGTCGTCCTCCGCACCGACGGCCTCCCATCCCAGGGTTTCGGCAATCGCGCCGAGAACCTGCGCCTCCAGCGAACTGCGCGGTCCGTCGCCCGGGACGGCGCTGGTGCCGAAATCCGGGGCGGGCAGGGCCTTCCGGTCCAGCTTTCCGTTCGTGGTCAGAGGGATCTCGTCGAGCCATACGAAGGCCGCCGGGATCATATGGCCCGGCACCCGGGAGCCCAGGTGCTCCCTCAGCTCCGCGTCACTGGGACGTCGGTCGCCCACCAGATAGGCGGCCAAGGCCTGTCCGCCGGGCGCGTCGTCGCGGACCGTGGTGGCTACTGCGCGGACGTCCGGGTGTGCGGCCAGCACCACGTCCAGCTCGCCCAGTTCGATGCGATAGCCACGGATCTTGACCTGGTCGTCGCTGCGTCCGAGGAACTCCAGGTCGCCGTCCTGCAACCAGCGTGCCAGGTCACCGGTGCGGTAGAGACGGCTTCCGGGAGGTCCGAACGGATCGGGCAGGAAACGCTCGCGGGTCAGCTCGGGCCGGCCCAGGTACTCGCGCGCCAGCCCGTCGCCGCTGAGCCACAAGTGCCCGGGAACCCCGACGGGCAGCGGCGACAGGTCCTCGTCCAGGACGTACGCCTGGGTGTTGGCGATCGGACGGCCGATGGGAATGGTGGCACGGGTGGTGTCGACCGTCTCGATGGGCTTCCAGGTCGCGAAGAGCGTGCACTCCGTGGGCCCATAGACATGGAGGAAGCGCGTGTCGCCCAGATGGGGCAGCAGCTGGGCCGCACTGGCCGGTGACAGCACGTCACCGCCCACCAGCAGTTGGCGGAGACGCCCCAATTCCTCCGGGAACTGCTCAACCGCCACGTGCAGTTGGGGCGAGACGAGGAGAAGGGTCGTGATGCGGTGGCGCTGCAGCGCGGCCTTGAGCTGATCGGGAAACGGAAGCCCGGAGGGCGGCAGCACCAATGTGCCGCCGTTGAGCAGCGCCCCCCACAGCTCGATCAGCGACGCGTCGAAGGACAGCGGTGACAACTGCAGATGCGCCTCGTCCGGGCCGAGCTCGGCGTAGTCCGCGCCCTTGACGAGTCGGGCGAGAGCCCGGTGCGAGACGGCCACCCCCTTGGGAGCACCCGTGGAACCCGAGGTGTAGAGGACGTAGGCGAGGTGTTCCGCTGTGGCCGCAACCACAGGGTCGGTCTCGAGGCGTTCGACGTTCCCGCCCGGGAGCTCCCCCTCGTCACGACGGAGCACACGGGCAAGTGTGCCCTCGAAAGCGGCCGCGTGCTCCGTGTCCGTGACCACAACATGGGCCCCGGCGTCCTCCACCACATGGGCGAGCCGCCCTGCGGGGTAACCGGGATCGAGCGGAAGGTAAGCGCCCCCGGCCTTGAGAATGCCGAGAAGGCAGACGACCATGTCGACCGACCGGGGCAGACAGAGGCCGACGGGCTGATCGGGAACCACGCCCAGCCCGATCAGCTGGTGAGCCAGGCGGTTCGCCCGCGCGTTCAGCTCCCCGTAGGTGAGCGTGATGTCCTCGTGCTCGACCGCCGTCGCCGCGGGATCGCGCCGGACCTGCTCCTCGAAGAAGGACGCGGTGGTGCGGTCGCGCGGGAAGTCGCGCTCCGTCCGGTTCCAGGCCGAAACCACCAGATCACGCTCCTCGGGCGGGAGCACGGGCAGGGCCGCGGCGCGGGCGTCGGCCTTCTGCGCGGCCGCCGTGAGCAAGTGCTCGAGGCGACGCACCAACCGCCGGGCGGTGACCGGGGCAAACAGATCGGTGTCGTACTCCAGCGTTCCGTGGAACTCACCTTGGCGCAGCTCGAAAACGAAGGTGAGGTCCCGCGCCGCCGTGCCCAGATGCAGATCGACCAGGCTGCACGAGGCGCCTGCGTAGTCCGGCAGCCCGGCGGTCCCGTTCCGGACAGCTGCCTTGGCGGGCACCGCCTGGCGGCCCGGGTCCCCGCACTCCCCGGTCAGTTCGGCGAGCGCGCCGGGCGGAAGGGCGGACACGTGCGTTCGTGCCAGAGTGAGTTCGGCCTCGGCCTGGGCGACCAGCTCCCGGAACGTCGGGTCGTTGTCCAGCCGCAGGGTCACCACGACGTCGGTCTCGGGCCGGCCGACGAGGGCGCCCCTGTCGTCCGGGGACGGTCGCACCGGCACCAGGAGAGGGACTGTCGGCTGGCTGGTGTGGCGGGCGAGCAGCACGGCGGTGGCGGCATAGACGGCAGCGGTGCCGTCCGGGGTTGCGGACAGTCCGCACAGACTCCCGGTGAGGTCAGCCGACAGGACGAAGCGCTCCACCGCGCCGCCGCGGGTCAGCCGGGGCAGACGTGGCCGGTCCGTGGGGAAGTCGAGCACAGGAAGGGCCGCAGCCCGGGTCTGCCAGTACGCGCGGTCTTCGGCCGCCTGCTCGGCGGAGGGGCGAAGCGGCTGGGGGGCCTCCGCGTCGGCAACGTGCTCGCCTCGGCGTATCGCGGTGTAGGCGTCCGCGTGCGCACCGAGGAAGATCTCCAGCCCGATCGGGTCGAGGAGCGAGCGATGCGCGACGGCCAGCAGGAGGTGCTCGCGGTCGGAGATGCGCAGCGCACGAAGCCTCAGCAGCGGGCCGCGCGTCAGGTCGAAGGGCACGGCCGCCTCCCGCACAGCCGTCTCGACCGCCTCGGTCGCCGGTACCTGCAGCTCGGCGAAGTCAACGGGTGTCGGGTCCGGCGCGGCCGGCAGCGATGGCACGGGCTTGTCCGAAGACGAGGGAAAAAGGGTGCGCAACGTGGTGTGACGAGCCGTCAGCAGGCGAAGGGCATTGCATGCGGCTTCGGCATCGAAACCGCCCTCGATCCGCAGGCACCGGAACACGTGGTGGGACGGGTGTGAAGTGCGGTCGGGTCCGTGTTCGTGCGGTGCGGTCGTCGGATCTGCCGGGGTCGTCACAGTGCTTCCTCAGTAGTGGTTTCGCCGAGTGGCATCAGGTCTCGCAGGCCGCCGCCTTCGGGCCCCAGTACGGTCCGAACGGGCAGGCTCTTGATACCCGCGATGAACGTGGAGTGGAGGTGGCGGGGCTCTCCGGCAAGTTCGAACCGCTCGAAGTTCTTGGCGATCTCCTCGAAGAGAACGGTGAGGGCAAGCCGGGCCACATGCGCCCCGATGCAGCGGTGGGCCCCGACACCGAAGGCGATGTGGCGGTTCGGCTTTCGGTCCACCGAGAAGCGGAACGGCTCGTGGAACACGCTTTCGTCCCGGTTGGCCGACCCCAGCCACGCGGTGACGGGCTGCCCGGCGCCGATGCAGCGGTCGCCGACTCGTACCTCACCGGTGGTGTGGCGCAGCGCGTGGTTGGCCGGTGAGGTCCAGCGCAGGATCTCCTCCACCAGCGTGGGCGTGTCCCCCGTCTCCCGCCACCGGCTGTACTCAGCGGGGTTCTCCAGCAGTGCCAGGAGACCTCCGCTGGCCGCGTGGGACGTGGTGACGGTCGCACCGATCAGAAGGCTGTAGGCGTTGAGGATGACTTCCTCGCGGCTCAGTGCCTCGCGGTCCGGGGCGGCGCGCAGGAGCGCCCCGATGAGGTCGTCGGCATCCGCCCGTCCGGGCCGGGACACCTCGCGGTGGAAGTAGAGAAAGATCTCGGCATGGGCCCGGCTCAACACTTTCGCCCGGGAGGAACCCGGGGTGGTGTAGTCCGGGTCGGACTCCGCCACCGCCGCGTAGGTGAAGTGCTTCAACTGGTTCCAGGCCGACTCCGGGATACCGAGCAGCAGCCCCGCGATGGCGATCGGGTAGAACGCCGCCTGGGCCGCGAAGTCCCAGGTCTCCTGGTGGGCTCCAGGAGAGAGCAGCCGCCGGGAAAACTCCCGCAGCGCGGGCTCGAATGCGCGGACGGGCTGCCGGGCCAGGTGCGGGGCCAACGGCTCCTTCAGTCGCTTGTGCAGTGGCGGATCGGTGACCGCGAGCATCTTTCCGCCGGCTCTGTCGGTCTGCCCGAGCGTCGTCAGGATGTTGCCCCGTGATGCCGTGAACTCATCGTGCCGGGCCAGCACCCGTGATACGTCCGCGTGCTGGGTGACGGCCCAGAATTCCGGTTTTCCGCCCACGGGGCACTGCCGGTGGACGGGATCTTCGGCACGCAACCGCGTCCACACCGGGTGTGGGTCTCCGGTGCCGTAGAACTGCGGATCGGAGAGGTCCGGTCCGGGGCCGTCCTCGGCGGCCGAACCGCCCGAGGTTATACGCATTCGTCAGCCTCTCTCTGCCACGCGTGGACACACCTGGACGGCTCCGCTGGAGCGGCTCAGATGTACTCTTCGGCGCCACCGGCCCGGACCGTGTCGAGGGTGAAGCAGTGGAAGCCGCCGCCGAAGAGCCGACGGTGGCGGTGCTGGACCGGAACAACCGTGAAACGGTGCTCCTCGAGCGTCCGGATAAGGGTCTTGCAGGCGTCGTTGACCATGACCGTGTTCTCGTCGATGGACAGGACGTTGAGATCGATGTACGGGCTCGGCGGGATGGGGTCACCGTTCGGGTACTGCGGGTAGTCGTCGATCTGCGGGGTCGGCGGGACGATCACGTCCCACTTCTGCAGCGACGCGGGCAGGAAGTCCCGGACGTCTGCCGAGCGGACCAGCAGGGTTCCCGGCCTCAGGGCGACCACGACGCTGTCGATGTGGCTCTGGGTCAGCTTGTGCATCCGGTGCACGCGGAAGCGACCTGCCAGGTGCCGCTCCAGCCAGTCGCAGGCCAGGGCGTGGTTCGCGTTGGAGATGTTGACGATCAGGTCCCGCCCGAGTCGCAGGCAGTTTGCGGCGTCGATCATCAGCTCCACGCCCGCGTCGTACGGTGACGGCTGCGGGTTCTCCGGCATTTCGATGTTGGGTGCCGCGTTGTCGTTGTCCGGGTCGAACGAGGCGTCCGTCATGACCGGCCGGGGCATGGCTGTCCACCGCGCACCCTGGGCGAAGTAGTCCATGAACACGGGCTTCAGGAACTGGTTCTCGAAGTACCGGTCACGCAGGGTGGGCGGCGTCTCGATGATCTCGTCACCCATGATCAGGGTGTTGTCGCGGACGTTGAGGGGCGGCACCACCGTGGCGTCCCAGGCCGGGGTGGTGACCTTGGTGAGATCGGGGGCCGGGTTGACCGGCCGGTAGACCTTCACGGAGAGGGCTTCCAGTTGCTCGGCCACCCCGTCCACGTCCTCGATGAGCTCCGTGAGCAGGCGCTCCTTGAGCGCCAGGCGGTCGGGCTCGTTGCGTCGGGCCCTCGCCTCGCTCTCGCGCCATGTCGACAGGCTCGGGAAGTAGCCGCGGGTACCCGACAGGTTGTCGCTGATGAACATGTCGAAGGAAAGGTCGAGGATGCGGTCGGCGTATCCGTCCGCGGAGCCGACGATGATCTCCTTCAGCGGAGTGAAGTCGTCGAAACTGTTCAGTCGCATATCAGCGGCATCTTTCTGGGCAGTTGGCGTCAGGAGTCGGCAGCCGCGATGGCCTGCACCGGGCAGCGGCTGACAGCCTCTTCCACTGCGTCGTGCATCTCGCGGGGCGGTGTTTCATCGAGCAGGATGACAAGGCCGTCAGTGTCGTCCTGGTCGAACACCTCGGGCAGGGCCAGGGCACACTGCCCAGACCCGATACAGCGTTGCGTATCTACGGACACGTGCACGTCGGTTCTCCGTTGTGGTCGGCGTCACCAGTTGACGGGCAGACGGTGCACTCCATACACGCTCATGTCGGTGGAGAGAGGGACTTCCTCGGCAGGTACGGCCAGGGCGAGCGAGGGGAAGCGCCGGAAGAGCGCGGGCAGGGCCGTACGCATCTCCATCCGGACCAGGTTCTGGCCGAGGCACTGGTGGATGCCGTAGCCGAACGCCACGTGTCCGGTGGTGCGCCGCCCGAGGTCCAGCTGGTCCGGCTCGTCCTGGAACCATCGTGGGTCCCGGTTGGCCGCGGACAGTGAGACGGTGATCGAGTCCCCTGCCTTGAGCTGTTGGCCCGCAAACTCCAGGTCCTCCAATGGGGTGCGCGGGACCCCGAAGTGGAAGACCGTCAGATAGCGCAGCAGCTCTTCCACCGCGTTGTCCGTGCCCGCCGGTTCGGCTGTCAGCCGAGCGCGCTGTTCGGGGTGGGACAGCAGGGCGAACACGCTCAGCGCCAGCGATCCGGTGGTCGAATCGTGCCCTGCGGTGAGCAGCAGAACCCCGACTCCAGCGATCTCCTCCGCATCAAGGGTCCCGTCTTCGGCCAGCGCCTGCAGTAGCCCGGGCACCTCGTCCGGCGCCCTGCCGCCGGCGGCGGTCTTACGGATGGTGCCGTACAGCCGCTCCAGGGCCGCAGACGTGTCCGCCGCGGTCGACCGGAGGTCGAAAAGGACCCTGCTGGTGCGCTGGAACTCGGCCCGGTCACGGGACGGAACTCCCAGGAGCTCGCAGATCACTTGGGAAGCGAGGGGCAGCGCGAAGGACTCCACCAAGTCCGTTCCCGGACCGAGGCGTTCCATCCGGGACAGCTGCTCGTCCACGATTCGTTCGAGCTTGGGACGCAGCTCCCGCATGCGGCGCGCGGTGAACTGGCCCGCCAGCTGCTGTCGCAGCCGGGTGTGCTGCGGCGGGTCCATGTCGACCAGCCATCCGGGTGCCGCCGGTACACCGAAGAACGACTCAGTGCCCGGCCGGTCCACCGGTGCCCGCTTGAACTCCGACCGCGCGCTGAACCGGGGATCAGTGAGCATCGCACGGGCCAGCTCATGACTGGTGACCACCCAGCCGACATGTCCGTCGGGGTAGCTCATCCGCCGCAGCGGCTCACTGGACTGCCATTCCATCAGTTCCTGGGGCGGATCGAACGGCTGGCTGCGCTCGGTCGGGTGCGAGGACACGATTTCCGCAGACAAGGGAAGACCTCCTTCGGTGCGAGGTGGGCTGCGGACGCTTCAGTCGAGGTAGTCCTCGAGCCCGCCCTCGCGCACGGTGTCCAGGGTGAAGCAATGGAAGCCGCCGCCGAACAGCCGGCGGTGACGGTGGCGGACCGGGACAACGGTGAAGCCGTGCCGCTCGAGCTTGCGCATCAGCTCGGGGCAGGCCTCGTTGACCAGCACGGTGTCCGGGCCCACGGAGAGCACATTGAGGTCGATGTACTGGCTGGTGAGGATCAGGTCGTCGTCCTCGTACTGCGGGAAGCCGTACGTCTCCGGCGTCGGGGGGATGATGACGTCCCACTTCCGCAGGGGCTCCGGCAGGAAGTCCAGCACCGCCTCGGAGCGGCACAGCAGCGTTCCCGGGCGCAGCGCCAGCACCATGCTGTCGATGTGGCTGTCGCTGAGTTTGTGGACGCGGTGGATGCGGAACCGGCCTTCCAGATGCCGCTCGAGCCAGTCGACGCCCAACTCGTGGTTGCGCGTCGAGATGTTGGCCACGATGTCACGACCGAAGCGCAGGCACTGCGCCGCGTCGAAGAGCATCTCGTGCCCGACGTCGTACCTGGAGGGCTGAGGGTCCTCGATCGGCTCCATCGGCCCGCCGGCCCTGCTGGAGCGCGCGTACGACAGGTCGAACGAGGCGTCGGTCATCAGTGGCCTGGGCATCACCGACCAGCGGGCGCCGCGCCGGAAGTACTCCTGGAACACCGGCTTGAGCAACTGGGTCTCAAAATATCTGGAGCGGATCATCGGAGAGGTTTCGATGATCTCGTCACCGGCGATGAGGGTGTTGTCCCGGATGTTCAACGCCGGCACCACCGAGGCGGACCAGGCCGGGGTCCGCATCTCGACCGTCGAAGGGTCGACATCGGTCGGCCGGTGAACCGTCACCCCGAGCGAAGTGAGGGTGTCGACCAGTCCTTGCAGGTCTTCGTTCAGCTCGGCGACGTAGCGAGGCTTCACCGGAACCCGCGTGCCGCCGGAGGGCGCCGCTCCGCCGCGAGAACGCAGGCGTGGGTAGTACCACTCAAGCCGGGCAGCATCGTTGTCCCCGGCGATATTGTCGTGGAAAAAGAGCTCGAAAGAAAGCTCGCGCTCATGTGAAATATAATTTTCGGCCGAGCCAACGATTACTTCTTTGAGTGGCGACCATTCGTCATAGCTATTCAGCGACATCGCCGATCCCCGTACGTAAATCGAGATAACGAGCAAGTGTGATGCAGGCGGACGGTGTTCATGCTTGCACGAGCCACGGACCTGGCGCAATGCCGAATCTGACGGTCCAAATGTTACCTGCGCCACATCGTGATCTTGTTGACTGTCCGCGACAAGGACGTCAATACTGCCGTGGCGTAGCAGCTGCTTCACGAGATAGCCCGATACGTACCGAATCAACCGGAACCCACAGGTTTCCGGGACGCGGAGGCTCGAAGTAATGCCAAGCCAGCAAAAGAGTGGCCCGGAGTACCAGCAGTTCGACTTCCTCATGAATGCGCCGGCCCTGTTCAATGCCGCTGCCACTGCGGCAGAACTGCGCATCTTCATCTTCCTGTCGGAAAACCCGGATTCAGATTTCGAAACCATCCGTGAGTTCACCGGCGTTCCGGCGCACCAGCTTCGCGTCCTGCTCCAGGCCGTCTGTGCGGCCGGCCTGATGCAGCGGACCGACGGCAAGTACCGCAACTCCGTGGTCGCCCAGGACCTCTTGGCGTCCGACGAGCCGGACAGCTGGGCCCATACCCTCATCGGGTGGAAGGAGATCTACTATCCGGCGTTCGGCCAGATGACCAAGGCCCTCAAGGCCGGCACGAACACCGCTCTGGAAAGCTACCCCGGCGACGAGCCGACGCTCTACAAGCGGCTCACCCGCAACCCCGAACTGGAAGCCGTATTCCACAAGGCTATGGCGGCGTTCACGCTGGCCTCGATCAACGACCTGGTGGAACGCGAGGAGTTCGGCACGGTAAGTCACCTGCTGGACATCGGTGGCGGCGACAGCACCACCACCGCCCGGCTGCTCGAGCGCTACCCCCAGCTGCGTTCGACCGTCTTCGACCAGCCGAGTGTGTCCCAGCTCGCCCACGGCAAGGAAGCGCAGAAGTACCTCGACCGGATCGACCTCGTCACCGGTGACTTCTTCGACACACCCTTCCCCGAGGGCGCGGACGCGGTGCTCTTCAGTCACGTCCTCGGCATCTTCTCCCCGGAGCAGATCGTCACCCTCCTCAGGAAGGCTTACGACGTACTGCCGTCCGGCGGCCGGATCTTCATCTACGACTACAACGTCACGGATGACGAGACCACCGGGATCTACGGTGCGCGACTCGGCCTCTACTTCAACATCCTCGCCAGTGGCACCGGAATGGCATACCCGGCCGAAGATTTCGAGCGCTGGCTGACCGAGGTCGGCTTCGAGAACCCCAGCACCGTATCCGGACTCGATTACGAGCACGGCTTCCACATCGGCACCAAGCCCTAACGCATAAAGCATGGCGGCGGGTGGCGCGGGCTGCAGGTCCACCAGACTGCGGCCCGTGCCGCCCTCATGGGTCAAGCAGCAAAATGGCGCGCAATTTCCTGAAGCGGTGCTCTTTCTCGCCATTGCAAATGGGCTCCCGACGGCGTTTTCGAGAACGTGTCGCCCGTTGCTTTACGCAATGGATCGGCTCGGCGATGAAGTGAGGGCCCACAGGAAAGGCCGACTCCGAGTGGGGGGCATGCCGGACTTTCGCCCCCATCACCGGCGGTAATCCGTCAGCACAGCATGCCGGTCTGCAGCCGGAGAGACTATCCGAAAGGGGTGGGAAGAGTGGTTCTCGACAACGCTCTTGTCCAGTACTACGAAGAGATTCGTGCGGCACTGCGGGACCTTCTGGGCGACGAGGCACGAGGTGGCACCGACGGCTTCACGCCGGGTGTCGAACTGCCCGAACTCACTCCGGCCATGCACGAGTACCTCGCGGTCTCCGGTCTCGCCCTGGCCGAGATGCCCTCGTACCAGGGCCGGCGCCTCGCACTGCTCGACCTCACCCGGAACCCGGCCACCATGACGACCAAGACCTTCGCGTCGCTGGTCATCGTGGCCAGGGCGATCCGCTACATCCAGGACACCGGAGAGCGCGTCACTATCGTCACTCCGTCCTCCGCCAACAAGGCCATCGCCATGCGCGACGCGGTACTCCGGGCTGTCCGGACCGGCCTGGTCACCGCCGACCAGCTCAACGTCATCGTGGTGGTCCCCGAGGGCTCGGTAGCCAAGCTGCGTACCTCAGACCTGTTCACCGACCCCGAACTGCGTGCACGCAACCCGATCGCGGTCTACAGCGGCGAGCAGCCCGGAACGGTGAAGACCATCGCGCTCGGACTAGTTGACCAATTCCGGGACGTGATCGGCAAGGAATGCGAGACCAACCTCTGGTACACGCTGCGGTTGGAAAACTACCTGGCCGCAGACGTGGTCAGGGCCCTGGCCGAAACCGAGCTGTTTCCCGCGGCACCCGGCGACCCCCGGCTGCACGTGCACGCAGTGTCCAGCGCCTACGGCCTCCTCGGCCACGCCTACGGCCGCAGCCGGCTCCCCGCGGACGTCCGTTCCCGGACCGTACCGCCCCACTACTTCCTGGTACAACATCTGGGCGCTCCCGACATGGTGCTCAGCCTGTACAACGACGACTCCACCGACACCTGCAACCTTCCGGCGTACGCCTTCGACGACGCGACGGGGTTGTACAGGCAGGAGACCGACCCGCGGTACCCCACGGAGACCTGGGACCCCCGGGAGACTCTTGACCCCACCTTCTATACGAGGAATCCACCCACCTCCCCCCGCATGAACGAACTCATCCGCACCCAAGGCGGCGGCGGCATCGTCGTCTCGCTCGCCGAGTGCCTGAATCGCTACGGCCAGGTGCGCGCACTGCTCCGGGAGGCCGACGTGCACCTGCCCGCCAGCCCCACCGCGCTGCGGGAGTGGTCACTCGCCATGGCGATGACCGGCATTCTCAATGCGATCGACCGAGGACTCGTGCCCGAGAACGACATCCTCGTGCACGGTTCCGGCAGTTACTCCGCCACGGACTACGGCCACCTGACCGTCCGTGACCTGCACCCCGTGGCCAACTCCGAGGACTTGCGGCACGTGGTGCTGAATGCCACAGCGTCTTCGTAACCATCGCCCCGAGGCGCTGTACCCCCCTACCGCTCCCATCGCCCGACGACATGCCAAGGTGGTCCTCCGTGCCCTCCGCCGCCCCGCTTCCGCGCTCTCCGCTGCACCAGCGGCTGCGCATGCATACCGGCTACCACTGGCGCAACAGCGGCAACTCGGCACTTACCGCCGCGCGAACAGCCTGGGACACCCGGGACCGAGCCGAATTCCCGGCCGTCCGATCGGAGGTCGGCGGTCTGTCGGTGAGCTATGCGGGCCTCGCCGAAGGCCTCGCGTACACCTTGGAGTTCACCGAACTCCGGCGTGACGCCGACCATCACCGAGTCGACCGCTCGACAGGGCGGCTCACCGGAGCCGGCCTCCGGGCACCCGAGCGGCTGCCCGAGGCGGACATCGTCATCGTCGGCACGAGCGCCGCGCGGGCACGGCAACTGCCGCGCGAGGCCTCCCTCATCGTGCCGATGCGCGTGCACTTCGTGATCGACTTCGACGGAGACCCCGACAGTGCCCGGCAGCGCATCTCCAAGCGGGAACGCCAGCAGTTCAACCGCAGCCTCCGCGAACACGCCTGGAACTGGGGACTCGACCGAGACCCCGCCTGGTTCGACCGCTTCTACGACCGCTACTACCGCCCCACCATGTTCCAACGCCACGGGAGCCGGGAGCGCACGGAGACCAAGGAAGTCTCCTACGAGTGTCTCTTCCGCGGCGGCCTCATGTTCGTCCTCTCCGAGGGCAACGCAAGGATCGGCGGAGCCCTCTGCCACTGGGACCGGGCTTCGAGGACCGTGACCCTGCGCCTGCTGGGCGTGCTCGACGGGGCGCAGGAACACTATGACAGGGGCGCCTTCAAGGCCATTTACCACCTTCTCATCGACTGGTGTGCCCGCCACGGTGTGCGCCGCCTCGACTTTCAGGGGACCGAGCCCTTCCTCAGCAAGGGCACCTACCAGTGGAAACGGCGCTTCGGCACCAGTGTGGTAATGCCGCCCAACCACTTCGGAAACAAGCGGCTATGGCTCCAGGTCCGCCGTGACACCCCCGAAGTACGGGACTTCCTCGTCGCCAACCCGGTACTGGCCGAGAACCCGGACGGGTTCCTGGAAGGGGTCTACTTCCGCGATGCCCAGCGCGCGCCCCGGTTCGACTACTCCGCCAAGTCCCCGGGAGTGACAGCCGTACACGAGGTGGACCTCGATGAGTTCCTCACCGGTGCGGCCAGGCACCCCACGAGGAAGGTGCGTCCATGACCATCCCCTGGTACGGCACCGCACCCCCGCCGCTCGGCACGCGGCTGGAGCTGCCTGCCGTACAGCACGAGCTGACCCGGGTGGAGGACGGTGAATACGCTCACGTCGTACCCACCGCCGTATCGATGCGCCCCGTCATGCTGCCGCACACCTCCTACAACGAGCTGATGACAGCCACCGCGGCGCTGCTGCGGATGCTGCGCCGGACGCTGCTGGAGAGTGCCCCCACGGCAGCGGGAAGGATCGACGCCCTCGGGGCGGACGAGGAGATGTATCCCCTCGTCATGAATGGGCCGGCGGAGGAGGACTACGCCACCTCCATCGCCCGCCCCGACGTCATGGTGAGCTCCACAGGCCCCAAGTTCGTGGAGTTCAACATCGGCTCCGGTATCGGCGGGGTGGTGGACACCGCGCTGCACACCGCCGCATGGGTGGCGGCGTTCGGCGGTCCCGAGCGGATGCCGTTCCGCGCCGTCAATCCACTCTCGGTGCGTGACGACCTCTTCGTCCGCGCCGTTCGGGCTCTGGATGTACGACCCGCAGTCGCGATCGTCGGCACGCTCCGCGACCTCGGAGGACGCCCCAGCCGTTACTTCGAGATACAGGCGGAGTCCCTGCGCCGTCGGGGCCTGGAGGCCGAGATCTTCGAGCCTGAGGACCTCCTTGACGGGCTGGGCCTGCCGGGCACACCGCGCTACCAGCTCGGTCTGCGCCACTTCACCATCCTCGAATGGCGCAGTCACGGCATCGACCTCACTCCCGTGCGGGCGGCCTTGGACGCCGGCGTACACCTGATCGCAAGCCAGACCGCCTACATGATCGCCAACAAGAAGGTACTCGGCTGGGTGTCCGAGGGACAGCCGTGGATGACCGACCAGGACAGAGCGATCGTCGATCGGTACCTGCCGTGGACGCGCGTAGTCACGGACCGTCCGGTGGAACGGCACGGCCGAGTGGTGCCGCTCCCGAATCTGCTGCTGGAGCGGCAGGAGGATTTCGTGCTGAAACCCGCCATCGGGATGAGCGGCCAACAGGTCCTCGTGGGCCATTCATGCCGGCCGGAAACCTGGCACGCGGCGGTGACCTCGGCCGTCGCAGCGGAAGACCACATCGTGCAGGAACGGGTGGAACCCGCGCCGTGCCGGATGGAGTTTGCCAGTGAGGACGGCTGCGGCAGTTACGAGGCCGATGTGGCGCCCGTCTTCAGCCCCTTTCTGTTCGATCAACGGGACGCCGGCTGCATGGTGCGCTATCTCCCTCCCGGCCGGGAGGGAGTGGTCAGCATCCACGGTCACGGGGCCCTGTCGAACGTGGCCCTCGCGCTCCGATGACTCCCATTCGACTCCCTCGGAAGGAGACGGCATGACGACCTACTCCCAGGCCCGCTACGGACCGGTATCCGTGTCCTACACAGCCGAACTCGACGGCGGCGGCAACACCTTCGGCCGGGCCTACGACCCCTTCGTCCGGTCCCGGTTCGGTCGGGTCGGGTCGGTCTTCGAATTGTGTGCCGGCCCCGGATTCATCGGCTTCTCCCTCCTGGCGGCGGGCCTGTGCGACACGCTCGACCTGGGCGACGTGAACCCCGACGCCCAGGCCGCCGTCGAGCGGACAGTCGAGGAAAACGGTCTCCACGGGAAGGTCCGCTTCCACCTGTCCGACGGATTCGGCGATGTACCCGAAGATCTGCGCTGGGATCTGATGGTCGGCAACCCGCCGCACGTCAACGCCACCGCGGCCACCTCGGACTACCAGCGCGCCCACTCCGCGCTCATCTGGAAGGACACCGACTGGGCCATCCACCGCCGCTTCTACGCAGAGGCGGCGCAACGGCTGCGGCCCGGCGGATCCATCGTCATCCAGGAGAATCACCGGTTCTCCACCCCTGAGGACTTCACCGACATGGTCGAGAAGTCCGGTCTGGAGGTCGTGGGAGCCTTCGCGTGCGGGCCCGGCTACGAGGACTACTACTTCCTCTGGTCCCAGCTGCCCACGATCCCCGACGCGTAGGACCCGCCCGTCGACGCCCGCCATCACGGCCGTTCGAGATCAACGCCAACTCATCTCATGACAGCGCAAGGAGGGACCGCGCCATGTTGCGTTCCATGATGAAGTCCAAGATCCATCGGGCGACCGTGACCCAGGCGGACCTTCACTACGTCGGTTCGGTCACTGTCAGTGCGGAGTTGATGGAAGCGGCCGGCCTGCTCCCGGGTGAGCAGGTCGACATCGTGGACATCGACAACGGTGCCCGGCTGACCACCTATGTCATCGAAGGACCCCGCGATTCCGGGGTCATAGGCATCAACGGTGCCGCCGCCCGCCTGATCAGCCCCGGGGACCTGGTCATTCTGATCGCGTACGGGATGGTCACGGAGGACGAGGCCCGCTCTCTTAAGCCGCGGGTGGTCTTCGTCGACGGGCACAACAAGGTGGTGAGCCAGGGCAGCGATCCCGCGGAGGTGCCGGACGGCTTCGGCCTCCGCCCCGGCAACCATGTGTCCCCGTAGCGGACGGCCCCTTACCAGCGAGAGAAGGACATGCGGCGCATGAACCCCATGATCACATGGATATACGAGTCCGAAGACGCGGATCCGACGGAAGTGGAGGCATTCGAGCAAAGCATCACACAGCGATACTCGGTGCTCTCCCACCCCCGCGGCTTCGACTTCCGGGTGGTCAGAGCAGCGGAGCTGGTACCAGCCTCCGTGAGTGGGCCGAAACTCCGCTACCGCGGTGAGGACCTCCTGGAGCAGCTGCAGTGCTACATAGTCGAAGACATGGCCACTGATCCGCAGGGGCTGCAGGCGTTGCGCGCCATCTACCGGACCATCCAGGCCAGCAGTTCCGTCCTGCTCAACCGCTCGTTCGACGGCCCCGACTACCTGGAGCGCGACAAGGTCGCGCAACTCCAGCACGCCGGCTCGCTGGGCATCCCGACTGCGGGAACCATCACGGTGCCAGCCGGCAAGTACGCCCGCCGGGTGATCGCTGAAGTACGGCGTGAACTCGGCGACGGCCCCTACGTCGTCAAGCCGCGCGAGATGACCGGGGGTTACGGTGTACTGCGGGTCGATTCCGATCAGCAGCTCGCCGCGACGATCGACATCGTCGCCCACACCGGGGCCGGGTACATCGTGCAGCCGCTGGTCGAGCACCACGGTGACATGCGCGTATTCGTCGCCGACGGAGAGGTCGTGTCCTCCCTGACTCGCCGTCCCCGGCCTGGGGGTTACCTGGCGAGCGTCAGTCAGGGAGGGACCATAGAGGTGAACCAGGACCACCTGCAGGTCGCTGACTTCTGCGGTCGCATGGCGCAAGACCTGCGGGCCGAATGGATGTGCATCGACTGGCTGATGACGGACTCCGGTCCGGTGCTCAACGAATGGAGCACAGCCCATGGCGGCTTCACCATGATGCCCGAGCCGGAGCTCGGCAAGGTGGCCGATGCCTTCTTCGGCTGGATCCGTCGGCGGTTCGACGCGGCGGCGCCCCGCCGCTGAGAAGGGGCGTTCCGTCCGGGCGAACCTGCCCCGGCCCGAAGCCGGTCCGGGCCGCGCCTACTGATCAGCAGGCGCGGCCCGGACCGGCTTTCCGCGGCCTATGCCTTCGGGGACGGTCCCAGAAGCCGACCCAGCCGTACCGTCCAGACGACCACGGCGGCCAGGGCGATCGCGATGACGGCCGTGGCCATCCCGGCCCTGATGCCGGCGTACACGGTGACAGTGCTTGCCACCACCGCGCCGAGCGGGACGCCGAGACCCGAGGAGAGCATCCGGCGGGTGGTGTTGACCCGGCCTTGCAGTTCGGACGGCGTCACTTCCTGGGAGTAGGTCATCGTGTTCACCAGGACGACGAGGTACGCCGTTCCCCACACTGCCAGGGCCACAAGTGCGACCCACCAGATGGTGGTAAGGACGACAACGAGGCCGAGGAGAGCCCCGGCCGGCAGCACCCAGAGCAACAGGGGGAAGGCGTCGAAGCGTCGCCGGAGCCGGGGCAGCAGCAGCGACCCGCCGATTCCACCGGCGCTCCAGGCCATGTAGAGCAGACCGATCCGCCCGTCGGAGCCGTGGATGCCGAGCACACGGTCGGCAAAGACGACCAACTGACCGACAATAGCGCCGCCGGAGAACGACTGGAGCGTGCCGACCACCGTCATGATCCGCAGCGTGGGGTGACCGATCAGAAAACGAAGCCCCTGGCTGATGGACTCCTTGAACCCGGGCCGCTTGGAGCCCGAGGATGCGGACCGGGGCGCGACACCGGCGACAGCCCTGATGAAGAGCGCTGAGACGACGAAACTCAGGGCGTCGAGCGCGAGCGTACCGGCGGGGTGGAAGAGCACGATGAGCCCGCCCGCCAGGGCGTTGCCGGCAATACGGACGACGGTCTCCGCACCGTAGATCGCACTGTTGGCCTGGGCCAGACTGTCCTTTCCGACGATGTCCGGTACGAAGCCATACAGGCCCGCATCGAAGAAGAGGGCGAGCGTGGACGACAGGAACGCCACCACGACGACATGTCCCGCAGTCAGCGCCCCCATGGCCCAGGCCACCGGAATCGACGCGAGGAAGAGGGCATTGAGGCAGTCCGTCGCGATCATCAAGGTGCGCCGGTCCACGCGGTCCGCGACCGCGCCTGCGATCAGGCCGAAGGCCAGGTAGGGCAGGGTTCCGGCGGCCGCGACCAGGGAGACCAGCAGAGGCGACTTGCTTTCCTGGAAGACCAGGACGGGAAGGGCGACCGTGGTGACAGCCGACCCGAGGCCGGAAAAGACACGTGACAGCCAGAAATTTCGGAATCCGGCGATACGGCGGAGTGGAACGACCTGTGAAGTTGACATGTTGATATCGGTTTCATTTCTGCGGCAGCGAAGTGGTGCATCGGTCGGCTTGACGCATCAGCTGGTCAAGTTGTCTCCTGCATAAGGTTTTTCAGTACATCCGGCAGTGGGCCAGGATGCAGTACGTGCAAGCTCTGACTGGCTCGGGTCAGCGCCACGTAGAGGTCACTGAGGCCCCGTGGCGCGCCGTCCAGCATTCCCTGGGGATCAGCCACCACGACGGAGTCGAACTCCAACCCCTTGGCCTGCCGGACGTTGAGGACGACGAGGCTCTGCTCCAGATCGACATCAGTGCCCCAGGAGGTGCCCGGGCTCTCCGCGGCGATGGCAGTGGCGAGCCGTTCCAGCTCGGCGGACGGAACGATCACGGCAACACGGATACCCCCGCCACCGCGCGCCGCCTCGGCCGCCACCGTTGCCAGTCGGGCGGGGAACTCCTCGGGGGAGGTGCGTTCGCACCGCGGTGGAGCCGCCCCGTCACGGACCGCCCGCGCCGCTTCGAGGTCCGGGGCGATCGCCTTAAGCACCTGGCGGGAGGCTGACACGATCTCCGCGGGGGTGCGGTAGTTGATGGTGAGCTCCTCCCGCCGCCAGCGCGCCCCGAAGAAAGGTTCGAGTGCCTGCTGCCAGGACGTCGAGCCGGCGGCGTCGCTGGACTGTGCCGCATCGCCGACGATGGTGAAGGAGCGGGTGGGGCAGCGGCGCACCAGCAGGCGCCACGTCATCGGCGACAGATCTTGCGCCTCGTCGACGATGACATGTCCGAAGACCCAGGACCGATCGGTCGCTGCCCGCTCCGCGACCGTGCGCAGATCGGCCGACGCGTGCCATCCGGCAAGCTGTTCGGCGGTGACCAGGTCGGCGGCATGCAGCTGTTCATCCACATCCACCGTTCCGCCCACGCCTCGGGAACCGCGCACGATGTCCAGGACGCCTTGCGCGTAGTCGTGCTGGGCGGCCCGCCGCGCTGACTCCCGCTCGGTCTCGGCACCGTCGTCGAAACCGAGCAGTTCAGCCGCCTCGTCGAGGAGGGGCACATCGGAGACGGTCCAGGGCGCCGTCGGCTCGCGCAGCAGCAGCGCACGCTCGGCCTCGGTGAGCTGCGGCGCCGATTGAGCGAGGCGGTCCGGGTCGGAGAACAACTCGGTCAGCAGCCGCTCCGGGGTAAGGACAGGCCACAGTGAGTCCATCAGCTTGCGGGCCGCCGGGTCGCGAGGCAGCGCATCCAGCCAGTTGGCCTTGCGGTCGGCGAATTCGACAGGTTCCTGCGCCCGGAAGTCGTATGCGGACACGTGATCCCCGAATACACCGGCCAGATCCTCCTGTACGGCGCGTTCGAGGGCGGAGACGTCAACTTGGCCGGCCAGGACCTGCTCGAAACCGGCCTCGATGTCGCCGATGACACGGGCCAGCCGGTCGGCCAGTTCGTCGAAGAGAGCCTCGCGGAAGGCGGGACGGGCGAGGTTGTGCTGCACGCCCCCCTCGGTGGCCCGGGCCGCCGCATCGGCCAGGAATCGACGCTTCAGCCGAATACACTCACCACCGATGGCCACGTCGACCGGGCCGGTAACGGCCGCCTGCCGAGCTCGTACGGCCGTCGCCAGGATGTCGGCCATGTCCAGTCGGCCCTTGATCTCGGCAGCGCCCGGAGGCTCCTCGGCCCGCGCCAGGATGCCGGGGTACAGCCCGCCGACGGACGAAAGCAGCACACTGGTCTCCCCGAGGCCGGGCAGGACTTGGCCGATGTAATCGAGGAAGACGGAGTTGGGGCCTACGACCAGGACACCGCTCCGCTCGAGGCGTTGGTGGGTATAGAGGAGGTAGGCGGCGCGGTGGAGGGCAACAACGGTCTTCCCGGTGCCAGGGCTGCCCTGGACGACCAAGACACCGGCGTGCGGCGATCGGATGATGCGGTCCTGCTCGGTCTGAAGGGTGGCGACGGCGTCCTGCATCCGGCCCGTCTTGTTCTCTCGCAGGGTGGCCAGCAGTGCGGCCTCGCCAGACAGCTGGATGTCCTCGGGAACGGTGGAGATGTCGGCGAACAGTTCGTCGTCCACCCGCAGGACGCGGCGATTCCGAGTGTGCAGATGGCGACGCAGCCGTACACCTTGGGGAGCTGCAGCAGTGGCGGTGTAGAACGGCCGGGCGGCAGGAGCACGCCAGTCGATGAGAAGGGGGTCGTCCTCCGGCGCAACGCCCGGCACGCCGATCCGCCCGACGTAGAGCCGGTCGCCGACCACGCGGTCAAGCCGACCGAAGCACAGACCGTTCTCGGCAGCCTCCATAGCGGCTAGTTGTCGGGAGAGCCGTCCCGCCATGACCCCGCGCTCCACCTGGCCCTGGGCAGTGCTGATGGACTCGCGCAGCACCGTGCGCAGCTCCCGCCCGATTTCCTCACGCAGGACATCCATCCGATGGTGGAGCAGGTCCAGGTGGTTCTGCTCACGTTGAACATCTACCTGCTGGGCCGGTCGCTCCGGCGAAGAAGACGGCATGAAGGACTCCATGGCGAAGGGACCGACGTGCGCCGCGGCACACGCCAGCCTGGTGTGTCGCAGCATTGCTGCGGTCGGGACAGGTGACGTCTTGGCATCGACGTACTGCCGGTGCCAAACATGAAAATGGTCGGTATCTGTCTCCCCACCAGGGTGGGGAGACAGATACCGACCGGAGAAGACCGCGATTTCCCGTATGCCGGGAAGCGGGCGTGCTGTTCTGCTGCGTCTTAATGCGCTGTCCGCTGCGGCACATCCAAAAGCGGAGGCAGAGCTGGAGCGTGTGCGCTGCGCGGCTTCATCAACTCAGTACGAATCCGGAGCGAGGGTGGTGCGCCCTCGTCGCGCTGAAGCAAAAGGCCCAACGATCATGTACTGCACGGCATCATAACACGTCCCGATGAGATCAGGCGACACGCCTCCGGTGATCTCCTCGCCGGGCCCGGTGCCCGCCCGGCCGTGGCTGAGGCCGTGACTGCGCTTGTTCCGCTGTGACGGACACCATTGGTGTGGTGGGCCACTGCTGGTGAACCTGTTCCGTGAACCGCTGGGCGCCCCCATGACGCCCGACGCGACGGGCGAGCTGTTCGAGCGCCTGGGCAAGCGGGCCAAGCTGTCGCGGAAGGTGGGCCCTCACATGGCCCGCCGTGCGTTCGGCAACAACGTCCGATACCTCGATGACCTTCTCCGCAGCCGGGAACGGCTGATGTCAGCCTTCGAGGCCGACGACTGGGCCCGCAGCGAAGCGGCGCCCTCCGAGGAAGAGATCCGCCGGGTCCGCCGCCTGATCAACCGGGTCAAGGCAGACCTCGACGACCTCTCACCCGGGGAACGCTCCCAAATCGAGGAAGCCGTCGCCGTGGTCCGCCGAAGCCCCACCGTCATGCTCGGCATGCCGCGAATCGCTCAGCCCATGCCCGACGTCCGTCCCTGGAGGCTCCCATGAGCCCCACCATGCGAGACGGCCGGCAGGCCAACTCCGAGCGTCGCCGCCGGCGAGTGGCCACCGCGATCAAGAACGCCACCAGGAACGGCACCCCGATCAGCGTTTCCGCCATCGCCCGGCAAGCGGGAGTGGACCGCACGTTCCTCTATCGCCACCGCGACCTGTTCGAACCTGTCCACGCGGCCGAACGCGAACCGCGAGCTCAGGACTCGGCCGGCGGCTCGCCAGTGAGCCGGGCCTCGCTCCAAGCCGACCTCGCCAACGCCCAGGCCCGCAACACCCGCCTGTCCGCCCGCATTCAGCAACTGGAGAAACGACTGTCGCAGGCGCTGGGAGCTCAGGCATGGCACGAGTCAGGGCTCAAAGACCCAGCCGACATCGACGAGCTCCAGCGGAAGATCACGAGGCTGGAGCAGCACAACGTCGAACTTTCCTCCGCACTGGAGGAGGCCCGGGCCGATCTCGATGCCGCGGGGGCGACCGACCGGGACCTGACCAGAGCTCTGAACCAACGCGGCTGAGCCAACGGCGCTGTGGCGGAACGTCTTTCTGCTCTTCAGGAGCATGACCAGACAGGGGGAGCCAGTGGTTGTGGTGGGTGCCTGGCGTGATGTCCATCCGGCTGGCACCCGTTCAAAATGGGGCGTATCCCGGATGGCTGGTGACCCTTGCTGTTCCTAACCTCGGATCATGATCTTTCGTCGTTCGTGGTTATCAGCCGCGGTGCTGGCGCTGGCTGTGTCATCTCTGCCGGCCGTTGCGGCTTCGGCCGCGCCACGCCCATCCGGCACAGCGTGGTCTGTGCAGCGTGACGCCGACGCACTGCGGGATACCGGGGTCACCGGGGTAGCGGTTCGCCTGGAGACCCCGCGCGGGACGGTCACCGCCCGCTCCGGGGTGGGGGACCTGGTCACTGGCCGCCCGGTTCCGAAGGACGGCTTCCTGCGTCTGGGCAGTACCACCAAGACGTTCGTCGCCACCGTCATGCTGCAACTGGTGGGCGGAAAACAGATCTCCCTCGACCAGACGGTGGAGCAGCTGCTGCCCGGGGTCGTGTCCGGTGCTGGAAACGACGGCCGGACCATCACGCTCCGCGACCTGCTGCAGCACACCAGTGGCCTGTCCGACTACATCTATGATGTCTTCCCCGACCCCGGTACCCAGACCTACTTCGCCAACCGGTGGCGTGCCTACGAGCCCGAAGCGCTGGTGGACCTGGCCATGCGCCATGCACCTGCCTTCCCTGCAGGCACCCGCTGGGCGTACTCCAACACGAATTACGTGCTCGCCGGGATGATCATCGAGAAGATCACAGGCCGCACCTGGGAACAGCAGGTCTACGACCGCATCCTGCGCCCGCTCGGCCTGCAGCACACCGACACCCCCGGCACCTGGCCCTTCCTTCCGCATCCGCACACGGCCAACTACCAGCAGTTCACCATGGACGGCCCGATGGTCGACACCACGATCCCCTACCGTCCCTTCGACAGCGGGGCCGACGGCTCGATGACTGGCACGGCCCGCGATCTCAACCGCTTCTTCGCCGCACTGGCAAGCGGACAGCTACTGAAGCCCGCCGAACTCGCTGCCATGCGGACCACTGTCCCGGTGCCGCAGGACAGCGGTCACCCGGAAGGCACCCGGGACGGCCTGGGCCTGTTCTTCACGCCCCTGTCCTGCGGCGGCGGTTACCTCGGGCATGGAGGAAGCGGCTTCGGCTACGTCATCCGGGCAGCAACGACTATGGACGGTCGACGCACCATCTCCGTCTCCGCGCACAGCCGCTCCGCGGACCCGCAGACCGCGGCCCGTCAGGAAGACGCACTGCGCAACCTCATCGACCACGCCCTGTGCCGCGCCACCTGAACATGCATTCGGCACCGCGGTGAAGCTCGGACCGTTCGTGCTTGGCCGGGTGACCGCGGCCTACTCTTCAGGAAGTCGGACAGCCGCTCCAATCGCAAGTAGCGCCACACGTGTTGCACACGATATTGTCGATAACACCGGCCCTGAGCTGCACAAAGTGGTCTCCACTCGCCTCGCGCCACACGGTTTGAACCGTTCCGGGTTCGGTAGAGACCTCAGGGGTGATCTGGCCGGACAGCCTCTCCTGGACGTAGGCGTGCAACCTCGGTTTGGCGACCAGCTTCGCTGTCTTCGGACGCCGGGCCGCCATACCGGCTCTCCACTGCGCCACCGAAGCCCGGTAGCCGAGCTTCCCACTTCTTGTGGCGGCGTTACGTCGCAGCTCGCGGGAGATCGTGCCTGGATTACGACCGACGTCTCGAACGATCTCGCGCACACCCTTGCCCCGGGCTTTGAGCAACGCGATTTCCTCTCGCTCAGAGAACGACAGATACCTGCCCGAGGATGGCTTCGAACCGAACGGTCGCATGCCCCCGCGCTGGCGAAACCAACGCGTCGCGACCGCCGGCGCCACGCCGACGACAACGGCGGCTTCCTCGGCGAGAAGCCCCTTGGCGATCTCCGTCCAGAAGGCCGCCTCGACATGACGCTGATACTTCGGACGACCCGGAGACCTCAGCTTCGGACGCACCGCCCGGTCCGCTGCCTGCTGACGACGTACCATCCAACATCTCCATGCGTACAAGGTGTTGCGACGGCCAGTTGAATCCGCCTTCACGGAATCGAGTCCCTACCGAATCCGGAACGGTCCACCGGAAGAGCCGGGCGAGGGCGAGAATTCCGAGCCGCTGCTGGACACCCATCCTGCTCTGTCCGGCGTCTCCCGCGCATACTTCGGCGAGTTGCTCGAAGAGCTCGCCCCCAAGGGGAAGGCCGCCCGCGAGTCGGCGCTGCGCGAGCGCCGTGGTGGAGACCGGCGGCGCGCCGCCGGCGCTGGTCCGAAGCAACGACTGGTGTTCACCGACCGGCTCCTGGTCACGCTCGTGCACCTGCGCCACCAGCTGCCGCACGCTGCGCTGGCCAAGTTGTACGGGGTGGACCGCTCCACCGTCTCCGGCGCGATCCGGGAAGTCCGCCCGTTGCTCGCAGTCCGCGGATTTGCCGTCCCGGACCGACCCGGACTGCGTCTGCGCACCCTGGAAGACTGGTTCGCCTACGCCGAAACCGAGAGCGTTCGCCTGAGGATCCCTCTGTCGGTGCGGACGTGGTCAACATGGTCTCCTCCGCCGCGGAAGCCCGAAACCACCGCTCCCATGCACACCCCGCGTTCTACGTGGCCAAGGCTGCCCAGGCCGGCTTCGCCGACATCCTCGACCCACGACCTCACCGCGGCCCGAAGCCACGGGATCGTCGACGCGCTCGCCGCCGCAGGGCTGAAATGCTGGGCGGACAAGGCATACCAAGGCGTCGGCCGCCACATCCGAGTTCCCTTCCGCGGCCGTCGGCTCAAGCGCTGGAAGCGACGGGACAACAGCACTCACGCCAAAATCCGCTGCGTCGGTGAGTATGGGGGCTCGCCCGGACTCCGGCACCCTCCCGCGCCGACCACACCCACCGCGGATCGGGCCGGAGCTCCTGGCGGTGGTCCAGCCCGGCGCCGGAAGCCGTCAGGGCCGGCGGGCCATCCGCACACGGCCCGGCCCGGTCGCGGTCGCGTCTTGCCCCGGTGGAGTTCGACGTTACCTTCAAGCCTTCGGGCACCGTCGCGTGGGATCAGGTCCTCCAGCACGGCATCCCGCCGGAGCCGCCGCTCACCTCTCGTAGGCGACGGCTCCGGTCATTCATCCCTCCCGCTGGCCGTCCTCCCGGCGGCTCTCCCGGTCGCCTTCCAGCAGCTCGAAGTCCTCGTAGGCGAAGCCGGGCGCAACCACGCAGGAGACCAGTACCGGTTCGTCGCCCAGCGGCTCGGCGGACTGCCAGTGGCCGGCCGGGACCAGGACCTGCGGGCGCTCGCCGGTCTCCACCGACGCCCCGAGCACCAGCTGCTCGGGTGTCTCCCCGGGGCGCTCGCCCGGTCCGCCCAGGGAGAGCCGTAGCGCCCCGCCCCGGTGCCAGAGCCACAGCTCGTCGGAACGCACCCGGTGCCAGGCCGAGCTCTCGCCGGGGTGCAGCAGGAAGTAGATGCCGGTGGCGTAGGCCCGGTCCCCGGGGCAGCCGTCGGGGGCGGCGACGCCTTCGGTGCGCCAGGTCTCCCGGTACCAGCCGCCCTCCACATGGGGTTGCAGCCCGAGCAGGTCGACGAGGGGGGAGCGGGCCGTGGACGATCGGTTCGGTGCGTCGGTCATGCCTGCATTCTGAAGGCGTAGGTGCGATGTGTCGGCTTCACGTCGGTGAGCCGGTGGCAGTGCCGGTCGATCAGGTAGGGCGTTTTTTGCAGGTCTCTGGTTCAGGGTGAGAAGCCGTGTCTCAACCGGTCATGGAACGTGTGAGTCGAACGGGTTTCCCGCCGGGGTGATCTTCCGGTGGTGGGTGCATGAAGGCAGGGCCCCTTGGTAGC